>DATJIG010000202.1:0-9195 GCA_035493495.1 Alphaproteobacteria bacterium | reverse complement strand
GGACCGTAACCGTGGAACAGGCGGTTCATGACGCCGGTGCCGCGGGTGTCGGTGAGGAACTCGCCGTGGTAGCCGATCAGGCCACGCGACGGCGCGATGAACTTGAGGCGCATCTTGTTGCCGCCGGTCGGGCGCATGTCCATGAGCTCGCCCTTGCGGGTGGAGACTTTCTCGACGACGACGCCGGTGTACGGCTCGTCGACGTCGATGACGACCTCTTCCATCGGCTCGAGCCGGTTACCGCTGTCGTCCGTCTGGTAGAGCACGCGCGGCCGGCTGACCGCGAGCTCGAAGCCCTCGCGGCGCATGACCTCGATCAACACCGCGAGCTGAAGCTCGCCCCGGCCGGAGACCTCGAACGCCTCCTTGTTCTCGGACTCCTTGACGCGGATCGCGACGTTGCCCTCGGCTTCGCGGAACAGACGCTCGCGGATTTCTCGCGAGGTCAGCTTGTTGCCCTCAGTGCCGGCGAGCGGGCTGTCGTTGACCGAAAAGGTCATGGCGAGCGTCGACGGATCGATCGGTTGCGACGGCAATGCCTCGGTCACGCCGGTCGCCACCAGCGTATCGGCGACGGTCGCCTTGGTCAGGCCGGCGATGGCGACGATGTCGCCGGCTTCGACCTCGTCGACCGGTGCGCGCTGCAGGCCGCGGAACGCGAGGATCTTGGTGATGCGGCCGTCCTCGATCACCGAACCGTCGCGCGCGAGTGCGCGGATTGGCATGTTTGCCTTCGCGGTTCCGGAATGGACGCGGCCCGTGAGCAGGCGGCCGAGATACGGGTTGGCTTCGAGCGTCGTCGCCAGCATGCGGAACGGCGCGTCGCGCTCGACCTTGGGCGGCGGCACGTGGCGCACGATCATATCGAACAGCGGGTTCAGGTTGTCCTTCGGGCCCTCGGGGCTCTCGGCGACCCAGCCGTCGCGGGCGGCGCCGAACAGAGTCGGGAAGTCGAGCTGATCGTCGTTGGCGTCGAGCGCCGAGAACAGGTCGAAGACCTCGTCCTGGACCTCGAACGCGCGCTGGTCGGAGCGGTCGACCTTATTGATGACGACGATCGGGCGCAGGCCGAGGGCGAGCGCCTTCGACAGCACGAACTTGGTCTGGGGCATCGGACCCTCGGCGGCATCGACCAGCAGGACGACGCCGTCGACCATGCTCATGATGCGCTCGACCTCGCCGCCGAAGTCGGCGTGGCCCGGGGTGTCGACGATGTTGACGCGGACGTCGTGCCAGACCACCGAGGTGCACTTGGCGAGAATGGTGATGCCGCGCTCACGCTCGAGCTCGTTCGAGTCCATGGCGCGCTCGGCGACCTGCTGGTTGTCGCGGAACGTCCCGCTCTGGCGCAGGAGCCCGTCGACGAGCGTCGTCTTGCCGTGGTCGACGTGGGCGATGATGGCGATGTTGCGGAGTTCCATAAGCGAGCCTTGACCGAACCTTATCTGTACGCGTGCCTTTATAAAAACGTGTCCGCCCCGGCCGATGGCTGGGGCGGACGGCGCATAACATAGTGACGCGGACCCGCCGGGGGAAGGGCCTCGCCGCATAACGACACTTGGTGCGGCAGCGCGGCCACCGCTAAGATGGTACTCGGCAAGTGCTTACAATTGCTGAAAGAACGGGGTACATGCCGCGCGATTCAGAACCCACCAGCGGCCCGATCCGGGCCCAGCATCCCCAGTTGTCGACCGCCGCCACGGTCGGGCAGAGCTTTGCCGCCCTGTCCGAGGCCGGTGTCCGCCATCTCGCCCGCAACGTCGAGGCGTTCCTCGCCCGCCCCGAACCCGACCCGGTTCACCAGGCGCGGGTCGCTGTGCGCCGGCTGCGGGCTCTGTTGTCGGCGTATCGTCCGGTGTTGCCGAAGGGAGAGCGCAAGCGCGTGGCCGCCGACCTGAAGCGGCTGCAGAAGGCGCTCGGTCCGGCGCGCGACCTCGACGTGTTCCTCGACGAAGTGCTGCCGGCGCTCACGACCGACGGCGCGCGCAGCGTGCTCGCGGGCGCCGCCCAGGTTCCCCATCGCCGCGCCTATCTCCAGGTGCGCAAGGCCATGGCCGGGCCGCTGGTCGAGCGCATCGCCGAGAACATGCCGAAGCTCGCCGAGACGCTGCGCCTGACCAAGGACGGCAAGGGGCCGGCGCGCGAATTGGGGCGCACGCTGCTGGCGCGCCGCCACCGCAATCTGGCCAAGCGCCTCGTCGGCAGCGGCCGCCGCTCGGGCAAGGAGCTGCACGCGCTCCGCATCCGGATCAAGAAGCTGCGCTACGCGGTCGAGTTTTTCCGCCCTGTGATGGAGAAGGGCGGGGTCAAGGCCTACCACGCGGCGCTGGCCGAGGCGCAGGACGTGCTCGGACGGTTCAACGATGCGGTGAATGCCCGTGCGCTGGCGGCCGCCCTTGCGAAGGGCGCCGACACCCTCGACGTGGAGCATCGGCACGCGCTCGACACGGTTTTCCGCAAGGCCGAGGATGCGGCGCGCAAACGCGGCCGGCGTGAGTTCGCGGCGCTGCGGCCCAAGCTCGCGACGCCGCCCAGGCGCTGGTTCCGCTGACGGCTCGGAATGCGCGTCACGCCGCCGGCTTGGTCAGCACGATGCCGATGGCGTCGCCGTGTTCGTCGGCCCAGCTCTGCCGGGCGGCCTGTCGGCGGCGCTTGCGCTTGTAGTTTTTGATGGCGGGTAACAGCTCGTCGCGCAGCGCCTTGAGGCGGCGCGCCGGCGATGTCCTGCCGCCGCCGACAATCAGGTCGCCATGCTCGTCGAGCATCGGGGGTTTCATCGGTCGCGACGGCACGTGGCGATGCTCCGCGCCGGGATGGTGATAGGCGGTGAAGTCCCACAGCTCGATGTCGAATCCGGTCAGACGCGCGAGGCGCCGCGCCGACGTCTCGGAGAACCACCACAGGTGTACCGGCGGATTGTCGGTTTGCCAGTAATCGGCGGCGCGATGCACCGATTTGTTGGGCGTGGTGATCAGCGCGAAGCCTCCCGGCTTCAGCAGCCGGTAGATCGCCGAGACGATCGACACCGGATCCGGCAGATGTTCGAGGACCTCGATCATCACCGCAGCGGAGGCCGATGCGGGATGGCTCTTCGCGTAGTCGACCGCGTCGGCGCACTCATAGCGGGTGCCGAAGTGCTTGGTGGCGTCGGCGACCGCGGTCGCCGAGATGTCGACGCCGGTGACGTCGTAGCCCGCCAGCGCCAGCGCGTGGGTGAGATAGCCGAGGCCGCTGCCGATCTCGACCACGCTCGCGTCCGCTGCCGGCGCCGGCAGCTTGGTCCGCATCGCGTCGCGGATGAACCAGTATGCGGGCCCTTCGCTCGCGAGCCAGTCCAGCGGCGCGGCTGCCGCGGTCGCGCCGGCGGCTAGTCGCGCGTAATGGTCGTAGCCGGGCACGCGATCGGCCTGGCGATAGATGTGCTCGTAGATCCCGCTGTCGGTCCGCATCGGCCAGGCGAACTGGAGATCGCAGAACGCGCAGTCGTAGATCGCGAACACCTCGGGACGCTGGTATCCGGGATGACTGGCGTTGAGCAGCTTTGGCTTGGCGCGGCAGAGCGGGCAGAGAACGACGTCGGGCATGGCCATCGGCCTTGGGGGCGAGGGCCTTCCGAGTTAGCAAGTTCGCGGCGCGCTGACCAACAACTTCGGTGTAACCGCTATGACGCGTCGCGGCCTAGCCTCGGCGGCCGACGGTCTGCGCGAGGCGCGGCGGCTTGGCGGCGGTGAACGGGGCGGCAATCGGTGCCATCGCCGCGAGGAACTGCTCGGCGCTGGCGCGCCACGAGTGTCTCTGGGCGAACGTCCGGCACGCCGGACCCGGGATCGCCAGCGCCCGCAGCGCCGCCGAGCGCAGGTCCTCGTCGAGCACGCCGACCAGCGAATCTCCGATCACGTCGCGCGGACCGGTGACCGGAAAGGCCGCGACCGGCACGCCGCTCGCCAGTGACTCGAGGATGACGTTGCCGAAGGTGTCGGTGCGGCTCGGGAACACGAACACGTCGGCCGCGGCGTAGTAGCGCGCGAGTTCGTCACCCTCCTTGGGGCCGACGAACAGCGTCTCGGGATGACGGCGGCGCATCGCCCCGAGCCCCGGTCCGCCGCCGACCACGATCTTGGAGCCGGGCAGGTCGAGCGACAGGAACGCGGGCAGGTTTTTCTCCACCGCGACCCGGCCGACATAGAGGAACACCGGCCGCGGCAGGTCGAGGAATTCTTTCGGCTGCGGGCGAAACAGCATGAGATCGACCCCGCGCCCCCACAGCGCGAGCTTGACGAAGCCGCGCGATGCCATCTCGTCGCGCAGGTTCGGCGTCGCGACCAGCGTCCGCGCCGCTGCACCGTGGAAGCGGCGCAGCCAGGCGTAGAACCAGCTCGCCGGCAGGCCGAAGCGGGCGGCGAGATAGTCGGGGAAGCGGGTGTGAAACGAGGTGGTGAAGGGAATTCCGTGCTTCAGACAATAGCGACGCGCGGCGATACCGAGGGGGCCTTCGGTCGCGATGTGGATCGCGCCCGGCGCGAAGTCGCGGATCATCCGCGCGAGACGGCGGCCGGGGAACAGCGCGAGCCGGATCTCGGGGTAGGTCGGGCACGGGATGGTGCGGAAGCGGTCCGGGGTGATGAAGCCCACCTCGTGGCCCATCACGCGGAGCTCGCCTGCGACGGTCTCGAGAGTCCGCACGACGCCGTTCACCTGCGGGTGCCAGGCATCGGAAACGATCAGGATTCGCAGCATTATTTTACCGGCGCCTCACGAGGCCTCTGCCCAGGCGAGCTCGGGCACGTTGGCGTTGTCGGCCCAGCGCAGCACCTTGAGCTGGCCGCTCTGGTGCTCGACGATCGCCGTACAGCTCTCGACCCAGTCGCCGCTGTTGCAGTAGAGCACGTCGCCGAAGTGGCGGATCTCCGCCTGATGGATGTGGCCACAGACGACACCGTCGACGCCGCGGCGCCGCGCCTCGTCGGCGAGCGCGGTCTCGAAGTTCGAGATGTACTCGACCGCGTTCTTGACCTTGCGCTTGAGATACGAGGACAGCGACCAGTAGGGATAACCGAGGCGTCGCCGCGCGACGTTGAACCAGACGTTGAGGGCCAGTGCCAAGGTGTAGGCGGTGTCGCCGAGGAAGGCGAGCCAGCGCGCGTACTTGACGATGCCATCGAACTTGTCGCCGTGGAGGATCAGCAGCCGCTGCCCGTCGGCGGTCTCGTGGATCGCCTCCTCGGTGAGCTGGACGCCGCCGATCGAGATGCCGCAGTAGTCGCGCGCCATCTCGTCGTGGTTGCCCGGCACGTAGGTGACCTTGGTGCCGTTCTTCGCCATCTGAATGATGCGCTGGACGATGGCGGTGTGCGTGTCGGGGAAGTACCAGCCCTTCTTGAGGCGCCAGCCGTCGACGATGTCGCCGATGAGATAGAGGTATTCGGGCTCGTGGCTCCTGAGGAAGTCGAGGAGCATCTGCGCCTGGCAGCCGCGCGTGCCGAGGTGAACGTCGGAAATCCAGATGGTGCGCGGTCCGCGCCCACGGAAAGCTGTCGTCATGTGCGCCCCCGCTCTTTCGCCACTTGGTTCTCCCCCCTGGTCGAGCACCCCGAGCCTCGTGCTGTGGATTACGGATGACGTTCGCGATTCTGTTATGGTAACCAATGCGCAGTTTTCTACATGTGGTAGGTGACGGCACCGTGACATATCCACAGGGCGCATCGGCGAGAATGGCGTCATGACGATGACATCGCCGCGCGCGACGGGTCGTAAGGTGTTGGTCATCCACAATCCGACGTCGGGCTGGCGTCGCGTCGGGCGTCTCCGCTCCGTCATCGATCGCCTGCGGGCACTCGGCTGCGATGTCGACGTGCGACCGACGGTGTGCGCGGGCGATGCGACTCGTCTCGCGCGCGAGGCCGTCGACGGCGGATACGATGTCATCGTCGCCGCGGGCGGCGACGGCACCATCAACGAGGTGGCGAATGGATTGCGCGCCGGCGGTCCGCCGCTCGGTGTGATTCCGCTCGGCACCGCCAACATCCTCGCGTGGGAGATCGGGCTCGGCCGCGGCATCGAGCGCGTCGCGCACACCATCGCGTTCGGCGAGCCGCGCCCAGTCGTGGTCGGCCGCATCGGCGAGCGCAAGTTCCTGCTGATGGTCGGTGTTGGCTACGACGGTGCGGTGGTCGCCGCCGTGTCGGCGGCGCTCAAGCGCCGGCTCGGCAAGGGTGCTTACGTCGTCGCCGGCGTTGCGCAAATGGCGCGCTATCGCTGGCCGACGCTCAAGGTCACGGTCGACGGCGTCGAGCAGGCGTGCGCCATGGCCATCGTCGCCAAGGCGCATTACTACGCCGGCCGCTTCGTGCTTGCCGAGGATGCTGGGCCCGAAGAGCCGCTGTTCCGCGTCTGCCTCTTCAAGCGCGGCGGAGTGTGGAACCTGATGCGCTACGGCGTGGCGCTGCTGCTCGGCCGCCTCGACAAGCTCGACGACGTCGCCATCATCACCGCGCGCGAGGTGGCGATCGCCCATCCGACCGCCATTCCCGTGCAGGCCGATGGCGAGTGCCTCGGCGTCACGCCGGTGAGCCTCACCATCGCCGATGAGGGCGTGCCGCTGCTGTGGCCCGTGCGGTGAACAGGTCGCGGTGACGGGGCCGGTGATGCATCCCCGCGGCCGCGCATGCTAGCCTCGCTCCGTCAGTGAGGTTTTGGAAAAAATGAGCGACTCAATCGAGTGCGCCGTCATCGGCGCGGGCGTCGTCGGACTGGCGGTGGCGCGGGCGTTGGCCGTGCGCGGCCACGAGGTGGTGGTGCTGGAGGCCGAGGACGCATTCGGGACCCACACCTCGTCACGCAACAGCGAGGTGATTCACGCCGGCATCTACTACCCGAAGGATAGCCTGAAGGCGAAGTTCTGCGTCGAGGGCAAGAAGCGGCTCTACGCCTATTGCACCGAGCGCGGCATCAATCATCGCAACGTCGGCAAGCTGATCGTCGCGGTCGAAGAGAGCGAGATGGCCTCGCTCAAGACCCGCAAGGCCGCCGCCGAGACCAATGGCGTGATGGACCTGCGCTGGCTGACCGCGGCCGAGGCCAAGGCGATGGAGCCGCAGCTCCACTGCGTCGGTGCGATTCTGTCGCCCTCGACCGGCATCATCGATTCTCATGGGCTGATGCTCGCCTATCTCGGCGATGTCGAGGATCGCGGCGGGGCGCTGGCGCTGAAGTCGCCGGTGACCGGCGGCGCGGTCGAGGACGACGGCATCCGACTCACCGTTGGCGGCGACTCGCCCATTGAGCTCAAGGCGAAGATCGTCGTCAACAGCGCCGGGTTCTCTGCTCCCAAGGTGGCGCGATCGGTCGCGGGCATTCCGGGCCCGACCATCCCCAAGGATTATCTGGCGAAGGGCGTCTACTTCATCCTCGGCACCAAGGCGCCGTTCGAGCGGCTCGTTTATCCGGTGCCGGAGCTTGCCGGTCTCGGCATCCATCTCACCCTCGATCTCGGCGGTCGCGCGCGCTTCGGTCCCGACGTCGAATGGGTCGATCACATCGACTACTCGGTCGATCCGAAGCGGAGTGCCGGCTTCTATTCGGCGATCCGCCGCTACTGGCCGGCGCTCGAGGACGGTGCGCTGGTTCCCGGCTACGCCGGGGTGCGGCCGAAGATCCAGGGTCCGGGCGAGCCCGCGCGCGATTTCATGGTGGTCGGACCTGAGGTCCACGGTGTGCCCGGGCTGGTCAATCTGTTCGGCATCGAATCGCCCGGGCTGACCTCGTCGATGGCGATCGGCGAGCACGTCGCCGACCTGCTGGACGCCTAGTCGAACGTATGACCTCACCCGTCCTGCTGTGGTTCCGGTTCGACCTGCGACTCGCCGACAACGCGGCGGTCGAGGCGGCGAAGCGCTCCGGCCGGCCCGTCGTTCCGGTCTTCATCCTCGACGACGACAGTCCCGACCGCTGGCGGCTCGGCAGCGCGTCGCGCTGGTGGCTCGCGGGATCCCTCGGGTCGCTGGCGGCATCGCTCGCGAAGCGCGGCAGCCGACTCATCCTGCGCCGCGGCGAGGCGGGCAGGGCGCTCGCTGAGCTGATCGGCGAGACCGGTGCGATGGACATCGTCTGCAACCGTGTCCACGAGCCGTGGGCGGTCGCGCGCGACGAACGCATCGCCGCAGGGCTGGCCGCGCGCGGTGTGACATTCCGGGCGCTGGAATCGCAACTCCTGTTCCCGCCCGAGACGATGCCGGGGCCCAAGGGCAACGGCTACCGCGTGTTCACCGCGTTCTGGAAGGCGGCGATCGCGAAGTCCGCGCCCACCGCGCCGTCGGCCGCGCCGAAGAGTCTGGCCGCTCCCGACGCGTGGCCCGCGAGCGAGTCGCTCGACGACTGGTCGCTGCGGCCGACGTCGCCCGACTGGGCCGGCGGCCTGCGCGACGCGTGGTCGCCGGGTGAGGCGGGGGCGCGCGAGCGCCTCGACGCGTTCCTCGATGTGTTCACCGAGTACGCGCGCGAGCGCGACCGTCCGGACCATCCCGGCACGTCGCGACTGTCGCCGCACCTCCGCTTCGGCGAGATCGGGCCGCGTCAGATCTGGCACGCGGTCGCGATGCGGGCTGCGTCGGAGGGGCAGGAGGCCGCCGCCGCGCCGTACCTGCGCCAGCTCGTCTGGCGCGAATTTTCCTACGATCTACTCAGTCGCTTTCCGGTTCTTCCTGAGAAACCACTTCAAGAGCTGTTCGGGCGCTTTCCGTGGGCGCGCGACGGTGATTCCCTGCGCGCATGGCAGCGCGGCGTGACCGGCTATCCGATGGTCGACGCCGGCATGCGCGAGCTGTGGGCCACGGGGTGGATGCACAACCGCGTCCGCATGATCGTCGCCTCGTTCCTGGTGAAACACTTGCTTCAGCCGTGGACCGCCGGCGAGGCGTGGTTCTGGGACACGCTGGTCGACGCCGATCTCGCCAACAACTCGGCAAGCTGGCAGTGGATCGCCGGCTGCGGCGCCGACGCGGCGCCCTATTTCCGGATATTCAATCCGGTTCTGCAGGGCGAAAAGTTCGATCCCAAGGGCGATTATGTGCGGCGCTGGGTGCCGGAACTCGCCAAGCTCCCGACGCCACTGATTCATAAGCCGTGGGCGGCAAAGCCGCTGGAACTGGCCGACGCGGGCATCCGCCTCGACGAGACCTATCCCAGGCCCGTGGTCGA
>DATJIG010000201.1:0-8870 GCA_035493495.1 Alphaproteobacteria bacterium | reverse complement strand
GTTCCCGCCCGCGCCCATCCAGAAGGACGAGATCCCGAACACGGTCGAGCAGCGCTAGTCACCCCGGCAGGACGCAGGCGGGCGACCACTGTGACGCAGCGGAACAGGCTGGTTGATCCAGGTCAGTGTTGCAGCCGCGCTGACCAATTAGCTTGGGCTATCCGTATTAAAGGAGGCTCGCATGTGGTGGAACAGCCCAGCGCCGTGGTTTGGGATGATGTTCTGGCCGCTCATCATGATCGCCCTGATAGTGATCTGCATGTTCGTCATGATGCGGATGATGGGCAGCCCCAGGATGAGGATGCCGCCCTGGCGCGGGCGCGATGATGACGCAGGCCCTTCGTCCCGCGCCTTGGAAATTCTCAACGAACGATATGCGCGCGGTGAGATCGACAGGCAAGAGTATGAGGAGCGCAAGCGCGTACTTTCACAGCGGTTAGTGCACCGAACCGCTTCTCATTAGGACACTACGGGCGCACCCCGCCGCTCTCTGGGAGGCGCGGCGGCGCCGCGCTAGGGCGTGCCGCCGGCCGCCTGCAGCGCGGTCTGCACCCGCTTCACCACGTCCTTGGGCGCCTTGTAGAAGCTGTCGACGATCTTCGCGGTCTCGGCGCCATCCGACACTTCGATGTCGATCTGGGCCTTGTCGGCGTCCGCCAGGAACTCCCTGTCGCGCATGGTGGCGACGACCGCCTTGCCCAGCGCCGCGACGCGGTCCTTGGGCGTGCCCGGCGGTGCGGCAAGCGGACGGCCGAGGGCGAGGGGCGCGAACAGGAACTCGAGCGCCGCGCGAACGTCCGGCGTCTTCGCCTCGTCGAGGATGTTGGGCGTGTCGGGAAACGCCGGGTCGCTGCGGCTGCCGGCCTGAGCGACGAGGATCACCTTGCCCTCGGCTGCCGCCGATCCCGCTACGGTGCGGAACGACGTCGTGGTGATGCCGCAGGCGCCGGCGATCTCGCCGCGCTCCATGGCGAGCAGGCGTTCGGGCGTGCCGGGATAGCCCGCGATCACCTTAAACTTCATGCCGAGGAGGTCGCGGTAGACGATCGGGAACGAGTACGCCTGGGCGCCGACGCCCGATGCGCCGACCACCACCTCGTGGGTGTAGAAGTCCTTGATGGTCTTGATGCCGCTCGCCGCCGACACGATGCACGTGTCGTAGTCGAACTTCATGTTGCCGAGCCACTCGAACTTGCGGCCGTCGAACTTGGCCTGCGGGTTCTCGAACACGTGCTCCTGCACCACGGTGCCGCGCACCATGCCGATGGTGGAGCCGTCCTTGGGCGAGGTGTTGTAGATCTGGTTGGCGAGCACCATGCCGCCGCCGGCGCCGACGTTCTGCACCACGGTCGACGGTTCGCCCGGGATGAACCGCGCGATATGGCGCGCCAGCAGCCGCATGTAGGCATCGTAGCTGCCGCCCGCGTTCGACGGTGCGCCCATGGTGAGCTTGTGGCTTTTGTAGAACGAGGCGACGTCCTCGGCCGCGGCGGTCGCGGAGGCGAGGGCGGTGCCGACGCAGAGTCCGAACAGGACGTGTACGAACCGACGCACGCTGCGGTGATGTTTGCCCTGACGCTTGCCCTGACGCTCTCTAAGTGACATGGCGATCTCCCTGTTGGATGCCTCGGCTTATGCGCCGCTGGCCTGCCGTTCACTCTTCACGCGAAACGATGCCCTCAGGCGACTTTCGGTGCCCTCCGCTTGCTGCTCTCGGCTTCGACCGTGCGCGCCTCCCACGGGGGTACCCGGAACCATGCGGCGATGAAGTCGACGAACAGCCGCACCTTCTTGGGCGGCATTGTGCCGTAGGGATAGACGACGTAGAGCGGCCGCTCGGGCACCGTGTAGTCGCTGAGCACGGCCTTGAGACGCCCGGCACGGAGGTCGTCGGCGGCGCAATAGGTCGGCAGCACCGCGACGCCGATGCCGGCGCGGGCCGCGTGCAGCAGCGCAATGACGCTGTTCGCGGTGAATGTGCCCTGTACCTTGACGTCGGCCGCATGCTTGCCGTGCTCGAAGTGCCACTGCCGGTCGGCGCCCAGCGTCATGTGGGTGAGGCAGTTGTGCTCAGCGAGATCCTTCGGCGTCTGCGGCGTGCCGTGGCGCTCGAGGTACTCGGGCGAGGCGCACGTCACCCATTTGAGCGTCGCGAGCTTGCGCGCGACCAGCGTCGAATCCTCGATCGCCGACAGCCGCACCGCGACGTCGTAGCCCTGCGTCACCAGGTTGATCGCGTGCAGCGACGAATCGTCGAGCACGAAATTGACGCGGATGTCGGGGTAGCGGTTCGCGAACGCGGCAACCGCGTCGCACATGTGCAGGTTGGCGAACGACTTCGGCGACAGGACTCTGAGCGTGCCGCGCGGCTCCTTCTGGAGGTCGCGCAGGCTGCGTTCCTCGTCTTCGATCTCGCCGAGGATGCGCACGCAGAAATCGTAGTACTCGGCGCCGATCTCGGTCAGCGCGAGCGTCCGCGTGGTGCGGTTGAGGAGGCGCGCGCCGAGGTGCTCCTCGAGCGCCTGGACGTGCTTGGTGACCAGCGCGCGCGACAGGCCGAGCTCGCGCGCCGCGGTCGAGAAGCTCTTCGCGCGCACCACGCGCACGAAGCTCTCCATGGTCTTGAAGCGCTCCATATCTCTCCGCTCCGCGATCGCTCCATCGCGGGATCGGTCCCGCGGTGAGCCCGGTTCACCTCCGGGCCGTTCTATTGTTCATCCGTGTTCAACAGTATTCTTACGTTTCGCCGGTTCCGCCGTCCACGATTTTCGCTTATCCGTGTGTTGCACCGTCGCGCTGCGGCGGAACGAAATTCCGGGGAGGCCGGCAGGGAGCCACAGGCCAGAGACGGCAGGACGCAAGGAAACGCGTGCGGCGCGACGATTTCGCGACGCACGCGCTTCTTGCGTCTGAGCGCATGTCGATCCTGTGGTTCCCCTGCCGGCGCATATTGTCAGCGCACGACCGACGATCGGCGTGCGCGCGTACAGGGGAGTTAGGCGATGGCAGGTATCGGACGGATCGGCGGGATCGGCTTGGCGGCGGTGTTGGCGACGATGGTCGCGGGCGGCGCCCACGCCCAGTCGCCCGCGCAGTCCCTCGAGAGCTTCTACAAGGGCAAGCAGATCCAGGTAATCATCGGCTATTCGCCGGGTGGGCTCTACGACATCACGGCGCGGCTCCTGTCGCGGCACATGCCGAGCCATATTCCCGGCAAGCCGGTGATGGTGCCGCAGAACATGCCGGCGTCGGGCAGCATCCGGGCGATCCTCACGCTCTACAACGTGTCGCCCAAGGACGGCACGGCCGTCGGTGTCGTGGCGCGCAGCTATGCGATCGATCCGATCTTCAATCCGATCAGCGAGAAATACGACCCGACCAGGTTCAACCCGATCGGCAGCACCTCGTCGGAGGTGTCGGTCGCGGTCACCTGGTTCACGTCGCCGGTGAAGACCTTCGAGGATCTCTACACCCATGAGGTCACGGTCGGCTCGACCGGCCAGACCGACGACACCGCGCGCTTTCCGACGCTGACCAAGCGCCTCACGCCCGCCAAGATCAAGATCGTCACCGGCTATCCCGGCGGCAACGATGTGACCATGGCGATGGAGAAGGGCGAGGTCGACGGCCGCTTTGGCTGGTCGTGGGGCAGCATCAAGGTGCGCTCGCGCGACTGGCTCGAGCAGAAGAAGATCAACGTCATCCTGCAGATGGCGCTGAAGAAGGCGCCCGACCTGCCGAACACGCCGTTCATCATGGACTACGCCAAGACCGATCTCGACCGCCAGGCGCTGGAGCTGATCTTCGCGCCGCAGGCGGCGGCGTGGCCGATGCTGGCGCCGCCGGGCCTGCCGGCCGATCGCCTCAAAGCGCTGCGCGCGGCGTTCAATGCGACGATGACCGATCCCGCGTTCGTCGCCGAGGCGAAGAAGCTCAACGTTGAGATCGAGCCGATGCCGGGCGAGGAGATCGCGGCAATGGTCGAGCGCATCCTGAGCTTCCCGCAAGCGGCGATCGACCGCGCAAAGGAGCTGAGCGCAGTCAACTAGCCGGCAGCGCTCCGACAGAAGGAAAGCCCGTCGCCGGTTGGCGACGGGCTTTTCGTTTGCGCGGATGGTGCGCTGGAGACTATGCGCCAAGCTCGATCGGCCGCCCGGCCGCGCTCCACGCCTCGATGCCGCCGAGCAGCGGCCGAATCCGCCTGAAGCCCGCGCGCTTCAGGTGCATCGCCGCCATTGCCGCCGATGCCTCGTTCGGGCACGAGCAGTAGACGACAACCTCGACGGTCAGCGAATGCCCCTTGAGCGCGGTCGGGGCTTCGAGGATGCCGGCCGCGATCGAGCCGGGGATCATGCCTTCGCTGAGGCGCAGGTCGGCCGAGCGCACGTCGAGGATCACCGGCGCCTCGCCGCGGTCGATCATCTCGGCGAGCTCCTCGACCGAGATGCGGTCCATGCGCAGGCGGCGGATGAACAGCCGGCGCTCGATCCAGCGGATCGCCAGATACGCGCCGAGCGCCGCGACGACCAGGACCACGCCGTAGGCGCCGAGCTGAACCAGCGTGCTCACGACGGCGTCGATGGCGTCGCGGAACAGCCAGCCGAGCGCCACCGCGAGGGCGACGTAGAGCGCCGCGCCGATCGCGTCGGCGAGGATGAACAGCGACGCGCGCACGCCGGTCGCGCCGCACAGGGCGACCGACACGTAGCTCAGACCTGGCAGGAACTTGGCGAACAGCAGCGTCCACGGGCCGGTGCGCGAGAACGCCGATTCGGTGCGCCGCACGCAGGAATCGGGCGAGAGGCTGACCTTGCAGACAAGGGCCAGCGCCCGGCGCCCGTAATGGCGACCGGCGACGAACCAGATTCCGTCGGCGATGACGGCGCCGGCCGTCGCCGCGGCGATCACCAGCCACACCGAGCCCGCGCCCGAGGCCGTCAGCGCTCCCGCGAGCAGCAGCGTCGGGTAGATCGGCAGCGGCAGGCCCAGGTACGCGAGCAGCACGTTGAGGAACACGACGGGCACGCCGTAGTGCTGAATCAGGAATACGACGTCGGGCATAGCGGCACCGGACGGATGGCTGACGATCTCAAGGACGCGTCAGGCGACGTCAGTATTGGCCCTCATGCCGTTTACCGGTAGCGCCATTTTGTCGCGGCAGAGTCGCCGTTGCGGACGTCGCGGTCGGGGGCGGGTGGATCCCGCACGGTGGCCTGGGAGCCGCGTCCGTTGACGCCGGGGTTGCCGCGGCCCTAGCTTTCGACGGTCTTTCCGCGGGCCTTCGTTGCTGAAGCGTGGCGGAAGCATCGCGGTTTCGCAGGGGCGAACGCCGCCTCGGAATTGCGTTGGCGCAGGGAGATTGCGATGAAGGCCGTGCTTCAGGGACTGTCCGCGTGGTCGCTCCGAATGGCGGTGCGCGTCGAACGGTGGCTGTGCCTGCTGATGCTCACGTCACGGGATCGGCGGCTGCCATGGTTCACGCGGGCGCTGGCGGCAATCGGCGTTGTCTATTTCTTCGCTCCCTTCGACCTCATACCCGATTCGGTTCCCGTGTTCGGCTGGCTCGACGATGCGGGCATTCTCGGGCTTGGCGCGCTCGTCGCCGCGAAATCGATCCCATCGCATATCGTTTCCGATTACTCGGCCCGGATCGACGCGTTGTCGGACAACGGAGCGCGCCTGTTCCCGCTGGCGGCGGCGTTCGATGGCGCGGCATCCGGCGGCGCGTCGGAACCGCTTCACAAGGTCTACAGCTTTAGTCGGATGATCGCGCAGGTGCTGGCGGGAATTCTGGCGGCCGAATTGCTCCTGCAATTCCTGTTCGACAGCTCGCTGAGCGTGCTGGTGGACCGGCGGCTGATCCTTCTTGCGGCCGGGGCCCTGGTCCTCGTCGCAGGCATCATGCTGGTGGAGTTCGCGCTGGTTCCGGCGGCTGGAACCAGCGCAAGAGCCGCGTCGCGGAAGCGGCGCATTCCCCGGCGGCGGCTTTCGTTCAGCGAGCGGCTGTTCAACCGCTTCGCCCTCAAATACTACTCGCGCAATCTCCTGTTGGACCTCCAGCTCGAGGCCAAGCGTTCGAGCGTCGAGTACATTCAGCACAAGATGCGGCGAGCGATGCTGATGCCCGATCGCTGGGCGTTGCTCGAATACGCTCTCGCGTTCGCGCCGGAGGACGGCCTGGTCCTGGAATTCGGGGTGGAGAAGGGGGCCAGCATCAATCTTCTCGCCACCCGCACCCGGCGCACGGTCCACGGCTTCGATTCTTTCGAGGGCCTGCCGGAGGACTGGCATGGCACGTTCGAGAAGCGCGGCAAGTTCTCGCTCAAAGGCAAGCTGCCCAAGGTGGAGCCCAACGTGAAGCTGCACGTCGGATGGTTTTCGGACTCGCTCGCCGAATTCCTAGACGAGACGACGGGACCGGCGGCGTTCGTTCACGTCGACTGCGACATATATTCGTCGACGAAGACCGTATTCGACCTCCTCGCCGACAGGATCGCGCCCGGGACGGTCATCGTGTTCGACGAGTACTTCAATTATCCCAACTGGCAGGAACATGAATTCCGCGCCTTTCAGGAGTTCGTCGAAGCGCGCGGCGTCGCATATGAGTACATCGGCCTGACCGCGAAGAACGGCCACGTCGCCGTCAGGATTACCGGTCGGTGACCTTGCGATCGACGGACAGGGCGGCGCTTACCGTTCCTGGGATTTCGTAATGCTCAACACCTGGAAAAGCTGGGCGCGCAGCATCAAGCGCGATGTCCATGCCCTGTATCTCGCCAGTCGCGACCCGCGGGTGCCGTGGTACGCCAAGGCGCTGGCGATCTTCGTCGCGGGGTACGCGCTGTCGCCGATCGACCTGATTCCGGATTTCATTCCGGTGGTGGGCTACCTCGACGACGTGATCATCGTCCCGCTCGGCATCCTCATGGTCATCAAGCTGATTCCGCCGGAGATCATGAGTTGGCGAGCGCCGCCCAGGACCGGCCCGTGAGCCGCACCGCCGGCGCGATGATCATCGCCATCTGGCTGGTTTCCGTCGTGCTCGCGGCCTGGTTCGCCTACGACCTGATCGCGGCGGATTGAGCGGCCTTCGGTGACCGGCCATGCGCCCGGCGCCGTTGACGCCTGCCGCCGGCGGCCCTAGCTTCGGCGATCTTTCCGAAGCTGATGGCCGAGAAACCGTGATTCCCAGCCCCGTTCCCGCCGAACTTCGCGCGCTCGCCGAGAAGTGCAACGCCTGGCCGTTCGAGGAGGCGCGCAAGGTGCTGGCGCGCGTCGGCGGCAAGGCGCCGGCCAAGGGCTACGTGCTGTTCGAGACCGGCTACGGTCCGTCGGGCCTGCCGCACATCGGCACCTTCGGCGAGGTCGCGCGCACGACCATGGTGCGCAATGCCTTCCGGCTGCTCTCCGACATCCCGACCAGGCTGGTCGCGTTCTCCGACGACATGGACGGGCTGCGTCGCGTGCCCGACAACGTGCCGAACAAGGAGATCATCGCGCCGCACCTCGGCAAGCCGCTGACGTCGATTCCCGATCCGTTCGGCACCCATCCGTCGTTCGGCCAGCACAACAACGCGCGCCTGCGCTCGTTCCTCGACACCTTCGGCTTCGAGTACGAATTCCGCAGCGCGACCGAGTGCTACAAGGCGGGCGTGTTCGACGAGACCCTGAAGAAGGTGCTCGCCCACTACGACGAGGTGATGGCGGTGATGCTGCCGTCGCTCGGCTCCGAGCGTCAGGCGACCTACTCGCCGTTCCTGCCGGTGCATCCCGAGACCGGCATCGTCATGCAGGTTCCGATCAAGCGCCGCGACGTCGCCGCCGCGACCGTCACCTGGGACGACCCCGACACCGGCAAGGAATACACGACGTCGATCCTCGGCGGCGCGTGCAAGCTCCAGTGGAAGCCCGACTGGGCGATGCGCTGGACCGCGTTCGAGGTCGACTACGAGATGTCGGGCAAGGACCTGATCGATTCGGTCAAGCTTGCCTCGAAGATCTGCAAGATCCTCGGCGGCCGCCCACCCGAGGGCTTCAACTACGAGCTGTTCCTCGACGACAAGGGCGAGAAGATCTCGAAGTCGAAGGGCAACGGGCTGTCGGTTGAGGAGTGGCTGCGCTACGCGCCGCCGGAATCGCTCTCGCTCTTCATGTTCAATTCGCCGAAGAGCGCGAAGCGCCTCTACTTCGATGTCATCCCCCGCCACGTCGACGACTACCTGACGTTTCTCGAGAAGTTCTCGAACGAGGATCCGGCGAAGCGGTTGCAGAATCCGGTGTGGCACATCCACTCGGGCACGCCGCCGCAGCCCGAGGCGCACCTCACGTTCAACGTGCTCCTCAATCTCGCATCGGTGTGCCAGGCCGAGGACAAGAGCGTGCTGTGGGGCTTCATCAGCCGCTACGCACCGACGGCGACGCCCGCGACCGCGCCGATCCTCGATCGGCTCGTCGGCTACGCGATTGCCTACTACAACGACTTCGTGAAGCCGACGCGGCGCTTCCGCGCGCCGACCGAGATCGAGCGCCACGCCTTCGACGACCTCGCGGCGACGCTCCAGTCGCTGCCCAAGGACGCCACGGCTGAGGAGATCCAGACCCAGGTCTACGAGGTCGGCAAGCGCCATTCGTTCCCCGATCTCAAGGCATGGTTCCAGGCGCTCTACGAGGTGCTGCTCGGCCAGTCGCAGGGCCCGCGTATGGGCTCGTTCATCGCCGTCTACGGCATCCCCGAGACCATCGCGCTGATCGCCAGGGCCAACGCCGGCGAGCTGATCCCCGAAGGCGCCAGCGCGTAGGGGCGCTTCTTTTCGTCATCCTCGCCCAAGGGCGAGGATCCACGAGTTTTCGTTTTCTTCATGCCCGGCCTT
>DATJIG010000200.1:0-2277 GCA_035493495.1 Alphaproteobacteria bacterium | reverse complement strand
ATCCCGTGAGGGGAGGAGAGGCATGGAAAACGTAGAGCAGCGAGTCAAGAAAATCGTCGCGGAGCAACTCGGTGTCAACGAAGCGGAGATCAAGAATGAATCGTCGTTCGTCGACGACTTGGGCGCGGACTCGCTGGATACGGTCGAGTTGGTGATGGCGCTGGAAGAAGAGTTCGAAACCGAGATTCCCGACGAGGACGCCGAGAAAATTACCACCGTGCAACAGGCGATCGACTACGTCGGCTCGCACGTGAAGAAGTAGCATCCCCCGCACCGGGCAGCCGAGAGCGGCATCCAGTCATGCTCCGGCGGCCCGGCCGCCGTCCCGCGCGAGCGGGCGCGGCCGCATGCCGGTCCGCCCATCCACGATCGACTCATGTCCAGACGCCGAGTTGCAGTCACCGGAATAGGTATCGTGTCGCCGGTCGGCACCGGCGTCGCGACCGCATGGGACAACATTCTTGCCTGCCGGTCCGGCATCGTTGCTATCACACGGTTCGACGCCACGGCTTTTCCCTCGCGTATCGCCGGGGAGGTCAAGGATTTCGACGTCACCAAGTATCTGTCCGGCAAGGACGCGCGCCGCTATGACCGGTTCGTGCACTACGGGCAGGTCGCCACGATGCAGGCGGTCACCGACGCCGGGCTCGATGGATATGGCGGGAACCTGGAGCGCGTCGGCGTCTGCATCGGCTCCGGCATCGGCGGACTGCCGATGATCGAGGACACGCATAGTGCCTATCTCGAGGGCGGACTGCGCAAGATCTCGCCGTTCTTCGTGCCGGGATCGATCATCAACATGATCGCCGGCCTGGTGTCGATCCACTACGGCTACCAGGGGCCGAACCTCGCCACCGTCAGCGCCTGTTCGTCGGCCAACCACAGCCTCGGCGAGGCGGCGCGCCTGATCGAATACGGCGACGCCGACATCATGGTTGCCGGCGGTGCCGAGGGAACGGTGAGTCCGCTGGGTATCGGCGGCTTCTGCGCCGCCCGCGCGCTGTCGCATCGCAACGACGACCCCGCGACGGCAAGCCGGCCCTGGGACATCGACCGCGACGGCTTCGTTCTGGGCGAAGGGTCGGGCGTGCTGGTGCTCGAGGAGCTTGAGCATGCGAAGGCGCGAGGCGCGCGGATCTATTGCGAGCTGGTCGGCTACGGCATGTCCGCCGACGCGCATCACATCACCGCGCCGCCCGAAGATGGATCGGGCGCCGCGCGCAGCATGACTAATGCATTGAAGAACGCCGAACTCGACGTCCGCGGCATCGACTACATCAACGCACACGGCACGTCGACGCAGCTAGGCGACGTCGCCGAATGCGTCGCCGTCAAGCGCTGCTTCGGCGATCACGCGTCGCGGCTTGCGGTATCGTCGACCAAGTCGATGACCGGGCATCTGCTCGGCGCCGCCGGCGGGGTCGAAGCGGTGTTCACCGTGCTCGCCTTGCGCGACCAGGTCGCGCCGCCGACCGCAAATCTTTTCAACCGCGATCCGCGCTGCGACCTCGACTTCGTGCCGAACGAGGCCCGCCGGATGAGAATCCGCGCCGCGCTGTCGAATTCATTCGGTTTCGGCGGCACCAACGCGACGCTCGCCTTCCGGCTGCTGTGAGCGGCCCGCGCCCGCACCGGCGTCGTGGCGCCGCGGACCGAACGCTGTCATGGCGCTGATCGTCCAGAAGTACGGCGGCACCTCGGTCGGCAGCATCGAGCGAATCCGCAGCGTCGCCAGGCGGGTCGCGCATTTCCACCGCGCCGGACATCAGCTGGTCATCGTCCCGTCGGCGATGAGCGGCGAGACCAACCGCCTGCTTGCCCTGGCCCGCGAGCTCGCGCCGAATCCCGATCCTCGCGAGCTCGATGTCGTCGCGGCGACCGGGGAGCAGGTGACTATCGGACTGCTGGCGATCGCCTTGCAGCAGCTCGGGCTGCAGGCGAAAAGTTACACCGGTGCGCAGGTGCAGGTGCTGACCGACAGCGCCTTCACCAAGGCTCGCATCCTCAAAATCGACGAAGACCGCATACGGCGCGATCTTGCCGACGGTACCGTCGTGATCGTCGCCGGCTTTCAGGGCGTCGATGCCGACGGCAACATCACGACCTTGGGCCGCGGCGGGTCCGACACGTCGGGCGTTGCGCTGGCCGCCGCGCTCGGCGCCGACGAATGCCAGATCTACACCGACGTCGATGGCGTCTATACGACCGATCCGCGCATCGTGCCGGAAGCGCGGCGGCTCGACCGGGTGACGTTCGAGGAAATGCTGGAGATGGCGA
>DATJIG010000199.1:0-41717 GCA_035493495.1 Alphaproteobacteria bacterium | reverse complement strand
CAAGCGTTGCTCGACATCGGAGGCTTCCTCGTAAGAGAGCGTCGAGTTCAAGACCGCTGCCTTGACGCCGACTTCGAGCAATCCGGCAACTTGGTCGTGCATCAGAGCGATGAGTGGGGACACGACGATGCCGCAGCCTTTACGGAGCAGCGACGGCAATTGGTAGCACAGCGACTTGCCGCCACCGGTCGGCATCAGGACTAGGCAATCGCCACCACTGACAATATGGCGGATGATCTTTTCCTGATCGCCGCGGAGCGACGGTAAACCAAAAACGGAATTGAGGAGGGGAAGGATATTGGACATAGGTCAGAATCAGGCGGCTAGCAGTCGTTCAGGAAATCGAATGGCCTATTTGGAACGTGACACGAATCTAGCGGTCTGCAAGGGGAACTTGCGGCGGCAATGCGCCACTTCACCCAGGCGCTGGCAGTCGCAAGTCAATCTCGGCTATACCGAAATCCGTGCGCCCATCGGTGCGGCCGATGCGGCCGTCGGTGCGCCACGTCCTGGAGCTGCGCAATCGCTATGACGACAAGGGCGGACTGAACGCGGTCAGAATCCATCTGCGGCTTCCGAACGGACAAATGTACCGCGAAACCGGCAAGCTGGATTTCGTGGACATCGGCGTCGCAAAGGACACCGACACGATCCTCTTGCGCGGCACCATCCCCAATCCCACTTTGCCGACCGATGTGCCCGGGGTGGGCCGTCTTCAGGAGCTCGCTAACGATGAGTTCGTCACTGTCATTCTTGAGGCGGTCGAACCACTCAGCGTTCCGGCCGTGCCGCGAGCGGCGATTCTCGCAGATCAGCAAGGTCCCTACATTTATGTCGTCAACGACAAGGACGTTGCCGAGCGGCGTCGTTGCCGCGCCGGCGCGCGAGGAATGAGCTCAGCTTTTCTTCTTCGTGCGTGGAAGCTCTTTCTGCTGCGCGAGTACGTCCTGCTGAGCAAGGCGGAGCGCGCGCAGTCGTGCCGTCTTCGCGAGAGCTTGGTTTCGTCGATCGACGTATTCCTGCATTGCTTTGGCACGATCGCGCTCCTGAGCACCCCTTGCCCCCGCGAGCGCGGTTGCGTTGGGGCTTCGGCTCGTGTTCTTGCCCATAATCGTGACCCGAGTCAGTGATGAGAACGGAGTCGCCCCGAAGCGGGCGCCGGAAGAGGTATTGCGGCTCGGGTCTCTCCTACCGCATTTACGCACTGAAGCGGAAGCCAGAGGCCAGCGGCAGCAAATGTGACAGGCGCTCCGTCACCGCGGCGAGATCGTCGTAGTGCGAGGGGATGTCCCCGAAGACAACCGGATCTCCCGGGTCTGGCGTGACAGCGCAGAGTTCGCGCATCTCGCGCGCACGGTGGCACCAATAGTTTGGGTCGTTGACGTCGATGTCGCCCATGGAATCCCCGAAGGCCACACTTGGCCGGAACGATCTGGCACGGACTCCGAAGGCAAACATGCGCCGCCAACGTGAACGGGCCGGCCCGCGGCACGGGTAACAACACTCCCACCAAATGACATAGGCGCTCAGGCGCACCCCGGGCGGCGTCATGTTTCAATTTGGCCCCTCGCTGTTCTGGACAAAAGAGGCAATTGTTGGGTGCTGTCCTCCTGTCACCGCCTGCGTGACGTGATGGTATGGTTTTGTAAATCGGGTGGTGATCTGCCGCATGGTGATGCCCGGCCACCGCCTCGAGCCCTGTTTCGTCCTGGCGAGATGCCGCTCCCTGAACGCCCATTCACCCCCGAAACCCTGGCGGAGCGCTGGGATTGCTCGGCCATGCACGTAAAGCGTCTCTGCAAAAGCGGGGGCTTCGGCACTTCCGCCTAGGGCGCATGTTTCGGATTCCCCAGGCAGCCGTCACGGGGTTCGAGGAGAGAGCAGCGCCGGCGCTGGAGCCGCAACGGGAATTTCGCCGCCCGTCGTTCCGACATCCCCGGGACAGTATGACCCGGGCCGAGAAGGTGAGAGACACGCGAGCTATGCTGAAAGGCATGCGGCCCGAAAGGCCGCCGAAAGAGCCCAAAAGCTGATGGGTAAACTGAGCCTCTCCGACCTGCCGCACTGGCCAAGACTGTTATCGCGGGAGGCGCGGCGCTTTACTGCGGCGATGACGCTATACCAATCCACAAGCGCCCCTTGACGGCGGCTTAAGCCTCCCTAAATCGATGATGCCGGCGTCTCGGGAGCCCGCGTGGTCCCGACTGCCGGCTGTCCGGGGTCCGCCTCGGGCGGGCCCTAATCCATGTTGCTCATTGGAGGATGTGGCTATGAGGACCTACGACATTTCTCCCCTGTTCCGGTCGAGCGTCGGCTTCGACCGGGTCTTCGATCTGCTCGAGCATGCGACTGGAAATGCCGTGGCGGACAACTGGCCGCCGTACGACATCGAGAAAGCCGGCGACGACCGGTATCGCATCATTATGGCGGTTGCGGGTTTCCGGCCCGACGAGATCGAGGTCGTCAGCGCGAGTAATGCGCTGACGGTGCGCGGTGCGCATGTAGCCGAGGACGATGTGCAGTATCTCTATCGCGGCATCGCGAAGCGGCCGTTCGCGCGGGAGTTCGAGCTCGCCGATTACGTGAAGGTCGCCTCTGCGTCGCTCGAGAATGGTCTGCTGATCATTGATCTCGTGCGAGAGGTGCCGGACGAGATGAAGCCGCGCCGAATCGAGATCGGTGCCGACACGGGTAAGGCGCAGATCGAGAAACACGCAGCCTGAGAAAACGAAAGAGGCGCGGGCCGAAACGCCCGCGCCTCAATGAGGCGCGCCGGAGTACTCGGCGCCCGATTTCCTGGGCAGATGGAACCGCGCCCACAACTGCGCGGATGAGGTCATGGACAGTTGCTAGCGCAGTATGGGTGCAATCTCTCGGAGACGCCCACAATGCAGCCCTATGCTGATGATGACCGAGAAATTGAATCTGAGTTCGACCGAAACACCCGATCAAAACCGGACATCGACGTAACGGGGGGCCAACTCGACACATGCGGGGCGCTATTCACTGACCGGATCCGCAGCCCCGCTTCACACCTGGCGGTCCGCAAGGCCAATATGCACTCCGCCTTTTTGCAGCGGTGGTGTGCATTCGCGCAAATGGAGCGGCTTTGTCGTTTATCTTTCATGACTAAGCTCACGGCTGAGAAAGTTGCCACACTCTTCCGCGAATACGGGCAGCGGGTCGCCCTCCGGGGCGGCGATGCTTATCACCGGGCGCGGGCCTAGGACTCGCCTCAAAGCTCGTCCACCCTCTTCGTCACGGCCGCGATCCGACCGGACAGACTATTCACAAAGTTTATAAGGCGAAGGATGTTGTCCCGGAGCCATTTAAGCTTTTCGTTCGTAGAAGCGTTTTCCCACTCCCTATCGTCCATTTTGCTCCCCTCCTATCGCCGGTTTAGCAAACAACCCCTCGCGCTTGAGGGCGCGAAGGGCGCGGCGTCGTTTCTGACGGACCTTCTTACTGGCGTTGATCAGTCCGCTGATATGTGAGGCGCTTCCCGCCGATGTGGGCGAGGGCCAGCGCCGCACGTTCCGCATCCGAGATCTTGCGGTTGCTGTAGCGGAAATCGAACTCGTTCAGGTAACGCCTGCAAGTGCTGTTCGCCGCAGTGCTGGTAAACGCCCTTCATGCCGCGTTTGAAGATCGAAAGAAGCCCTCGATCGTGTTGGTGTGCGCCATACCGCGAATGTACTCATCGGCCAGTGCGTCACGAATCCCTATCCGGTTTGGTAGCGCGTCTCGCCGTAATAGCGTGCGCTGCTGGAAGGCGCTGGAGGGCTCGACTGTCGGAGCGTGGGTTTTCCTCCGCACGCCTTCCCAGTGGACGGGCCAACCTTCGGACAAGGCTGCCTCGTACGCATTGAGATCGGCGTCGAAAATAACGGCGAGAGCCGGTAGCGCTTGATGAAGGTGCGTGCGCATGAGCGTGGTCTCCGGAGCATGCCGGCGTGGCAACAGGGGCAGAGCCGAAGCTCTCCCGCTGGAGAGCCGTCGCCGCAAACTCTCCCGAGGGAGCATTGCGCCACGACCCTGTCGGCAATCGTGAGTCGTTGTGCGAGCCGATCGGTGCCGCGTCCGGCGGGCGAAGGAAGCGATTTATTGGTCGGTTCTAATCGGCACGCGCTTTAGTTGTGATGTGGGCCGAAGATGAGTGGTTTACAAGCAGTTACCTTTTGCTCAAGCGGTGTTTCTTCACCCGACGACACAATCCCGCCATTGCTTTCGGTGTGGAACAGGCGCATGACTTGCGAACCCAACTTTCGAGGTTCGGCCTGCTTACCTTGCTCACGAGCGAGTCAGGCCTGCTCTCCGCTCCAGAATGAAGTTAGATCCGGTGCGTGATCGCGCAGCGGCGTCTCATGACTTGAAAGCACATCGAATGTCTAACGGAACAGTGAAGTGGTTCAACGCGCAAAAGGGTTTCGGCTTCATCCAGCCTGAGGATGGCTCGAAGGACGTCTTCGTGCACATCTCGGCGGTTGAGCAGGCCGGCATCGGAACCCTTGCCGAAGGTCAGAAGATATCGTTCGATCTTCAGAACGACCAGCGCAGCGGTAAAACGTCCGCGTGCAATCTGAAGAGCGATTAATCGCACTTCAATGCAGAACGGGGGCGGCTTCGGCCGCCCCTCTTTTTTCCGGCAAGTCCACGCTCGACGTTTCCGGCAGGTTAAAGCTTAGGAAATGCATGATTACCGACGACCATCGCCGCCATCAGACGTGCCATCGCACCGCGCGAATCGCCGACGGCCTGGGCCAGCGTTGCCCAACTCGCGACGTCGTTCGGCGGCTTCAACAGCCAGAGCGACGAGAAGCCAGGAGGCAAACGTTGCAGCGTGTCGGTGCGCCCTTGTATTCCGGGTCGACGCGCACGACTTGTAAGAGTGGCTGGCGGAACGACAATCCACGACGCAACGCGCCCAATCTGCTTCCGGTCACCGGCTTCATGTCTCCACTCTCCGCACCGGCCTCGGACCCCAACTTGGCGTCCGGGCATGTCTCGACCTCCGCCGGTCCACCGAGGAGGTTGTTATGGCCTATGTACCGCAAGAATACCCGCCGTCACGACCCGGCATAAAGACGCTGCTCGTTGTAGTAACAATGGTCGTCCTGCTTATCGTCTACAACTTTTGGGCGGAACTCACATCGCTTGTGGGCGCCGGACCAGTTGCTTAGTCACGACGCGCTGAAAAACGGTGGCCGGCGAGGCGCTACGACCGCCACTGAAGAAGGAAGGCGATGAATACGGCCGCACGCATGCTCCACACCTGGTGGAAGCAAAATTTCAATGACCTAATCTGGACCGCGCTGATTATTGCCGGCGTCGTATGCACAGCCGTGCTCGTACGCTGGTGAGACGACACCCGGCCTGGGATGCTGAAAAACAGTGCGCGTGGCTCGGACGGAGATCCATCGCAGGGAATTAAACTGTCGGATGAGCGGCGCGGAGCGAATCCGTAGCAATCGGCGGCCGCCCTCATCGCGCACACCTTACTCAAGCTTATCCATTCTCGTTTCTCCAAGAGTCGCGTCTAACAGGTCGCGAACCCGAGCGCGATGCGGCAGCGCTTCTCACGATTGGTAGCTTACGCCGCCGTTAACGGCAAACCGCGCAGCCGTACCATGCCGTTGCCCATGCCGTTGCCCCCACGATGAGTTCAACGCGCCGCCAGCGTGGAAGATAGGTTTTCTCGATGACACTCACTTACCGAGCGCTACGGTGTTGGCCACGACAGTCTCTCTGGGATAGTCCGAAACCCGTTCGCGAGGAACTCTTCAGCGCCGAGCGGCTCGAGGCGCACGCGCGAAGCCTCGCGCGCGCCCAGGCAGTGACGAACAAGCCCAATAGAGGCCATCCGCTCATTAAGCGACTTGCCAGCAATGCGTCTGTTTTGCTCGCGTGTCACCGGAGTATCGCGAAGGAGATAGAGCACGGCCACGCGATCACCCCAGCGGCGGAATGGCTCGTCGACAACTATCACCTGGTTGAAAAGCAGGTTCGCGAGATTCGGTTGGATTTGCCGGCCGGCTTCTACCGGCAATTGCCAAATCTCGCTGAGGGGCCGTTCGCTGGCTATCCACGGGTATTCGGACTCGCGTGGGCGTTTGTTGCCCACACCGACAGCCACTTCGATTCAAAGACGCTGTGTAGCTATGTGCGCGCTTATCAGGAAGTTCAGCCGCTGACGATCGGGGAACTTTGGGCTATTGCGATCACATTGCGGATTGTCCTTATCGAGAATCTCAGACGCGTCGCAGAGCTCATCGTCGCCAGCAGCGCGGAGCGTCGGCAGGCGGATTTCCTCGCCGATCGATTGCTTGGCGTGCATGGGACGGCTGCCAAGCCGATGGCGGTGGTGCTCGCCGAATATCGGCGTGCGCCTATGCCGGAACCGTTCGCCGTTCAACTCGTGCATCGCCTTCACGACCAGGACGCCGCGATCAGTCCGGCATTGGCGTGGCTAACTCAGTGTCTCGCCGCGCAAGGAACGACGGCCGATGCGGCTGTTCGCGACGAGCACCAGCGTCAGGGCGCGGACACCGTGACGATCCGGAACATCATCACCAGCCTACGCGTGATCTCCGACGTCGATTGGGCGGAGTTGTTCGAGCGCCTCAGCGTCGTCGATGACGAGCTTGGGACCAAAACTGATTTTCGAGCAATGGATTTTCAGACACGCAATCTTTATCGCAGCGCGGTGGAGCAGTTATCACGAGGTTCCGGACGTTCGGAGATCGACGTCGCGCGCAACGCCGCTGCCGCAGCACAACGGGCCGCCTCCGCTGGCGGTAAAGAGCACACGCGTCGCGGCGATCCTGGATATTACCTGATCTCCGGGGGCCGCCCGGCATTCGAAGCGGCGATCGGCTTTCGACCGCCACCGCGCGCATGGCTTGCCCATCTCAGTCGGGCACTCGGAATAGGTGGTTACGTCACAGCGGGCGCGGTGGTCTCCGGGATGATCCTTCTCCTGCCGTTACTGGCACTGGCGCACCTCGGGATCGAAGGCAATTGGCTGGTCCTGCTCGGCACCCTAGGGGCGATTCCGGCGATCGATGCGGCTGTCGCTCTGGTCAACCGAAGTGTCATGCGGCGCTTCGACGCGACGCGCCTACCGGCATTGGCGCTTCGTGATGGCGTTCCCGCGGATCTCCGTACGCTTATCGCCGTGCCGACGCTTTTGACCACGCGAGAGGACATCAAAAAGCAGGTTGAGCGCCTCGAAATCCATCACCTGGCCAGCCCCGAGGGCGACTTGCACTTCGCCTTGCTTTCCGACTGGATCGACGCCGCAACCGAGCATTCTGACGGCGACGAGGCTCTCGTCGCGGCGGCGGCGGACGGGATCGCGCGCCTCAACCACCGCTACGGACCGGCGGCCGGCGGCCAGCGTTTTCTCCTCCTCCACCGGCGCCGTGTGTGGAACAAAGGCGAAGCGCGGTGGATAGGTTGGGAACGCAAGCGCGGCAAACTGCACGAGTTGAACCGGCTGCTGCGCGGCGCAACCGACACCAATTTCATCGACACCGGCGACGGCCTTATTCCTCCGGCCGGTGTTCGCTACGTGATCACGCTCGACGCCGATACCCGACTTCCGCGAGATACGGTGCGACGCCTAATCGGCAAGATGGCGCATCCGCTCAACCGACCCCACTTCGACGCGGCGGTAGAACGAGTTGTCGAAGGATATGCGGTGCTTCAGCCCCGGGTCACACCATCATTGCCGGTGGGCCGCGAGGGATCGCTTTTCCAGCGCATCTTCTCCAGCATGGGCGGCATCGACCCTTACGCCGCGGCGGCGTCCGACGTGTATCAGGATTTGTTCGGTGAGGGTTCGTACACTGGCAAGGGAATCTACGACATCGACGCGTTCGAGGCGTCGCTCGCCGGACGGGTGCCCGACTCGACGCTGCTGAGCCACGATTTGTTCGAGGGCATCTTCGCCCGGGCGGGTTTAGCCTCGGATATCGAGGTGGTCGAAGAATTTCCCGCCCGCTACGACGTTGCCGCCCTCCGACAGCATCGTTGGGCGCGTGGCGACTGGCAGCTGCTTCCCTGGATCTTGGGCAGACCGACGTTCGCTCGTGCCGGGCACGTCCATGGCGGCACGCCCGCGATCGGCCGTTTTAAGATGATCGACAACCTGCGGCGGAGCGTGTCGGCACCGCTTGCCATCCTTGCTCTATTCGTCGGTTGGGCGTTGCCACTCGACGCCGCGCTCGTGTGGACCGGGTTCGTGCTGGCGACAATGGTAACGCCGATTCTCACCCCTCTCGTCGGCGCGGTCGTACCTAGCCGTCGCGGTATCTCGCTCGGTAGCCACGTGCGCGCGCTCGGGGACGATATCCGCCTTGCGCT
Organism: Alphaproteobacteria bacterium; assembly: GCA_035493495.1. Lineage (GTDB taxonomy): Bacteria > Pseudomonadota > Alphaproteobacteria > SMXQ01 > SMXQ01 > DATJIG01. The sequence goes on along the minus strand of DATJIG010000199.1, from coordinate 33,353 downwards.
GACATTGTCGGCGCTCATCATAATCTTTCTCGCCCACCAGGCTTGGTTAATGGGCGATGCCATCGCGCGGACCGTGTTTCGTCTGTACTTCACCCGTCGCCATCTCCTGGAATGGGTACCCGCGGCCCAGGCAACGATGAGCTCGCGCCTCGACTTCGGCGGCTTTTATCGGCGAATGGCGGGGGCGGTGGTCATCGGCATCCTCGGGGTAGTCGTCGCCAAGCTGTCGCCGCATGGAACATGGCCGCTGGCGGCAACGTTCGCTGCGCTGTGGATCTCGTCGCCCGCCATTGCGCGCTGGACCAGCATGGCCCCCGTCGATGCCGGCCGGCTAGCGGTATCCGACGAAGATGCGTACGCGCTGCGGCTGATCGCGCGACGGACCTGGCGGTTTTTCGAGACCTTCGTCACAGCGGCCGATCACATGCTGCCGCCGGACAATTTCCAGGACGATCCGGAACCCATCCTGGCCCACCGCTCCTCTCCGACAAATTTCGGGCTTTATCTTCTCTCGGTGGTGACCGCCCGTGACTTCGGATGGACTGGGACTATACATGCAATCGAGCGGTTGGAGGCCACGCTCGCGACCCTGGACGGGCTCGCCCGCTATCGCGGTCACTTCTACAATTGGTACGACACGCACGATTTGCGACCGCTCGATCCTCGGTATATTTCGTCGGTCGACAGCGGCAATCTCGCCGGCCATCTGATCACCCTTGCCAATGCTTGTCGGGATTGGCGTAGCGCGCAGCCCGCAAACGCGCGGCGCTTGGCGGGCATTGCGGACGCTGTTGATCTCGCCCATCAAGAAGCAGATCGCTTGCACGACGACCGGCAAATTCAGACGCCAACGTGGAACGAGCTTTCCGTCGCCCTCGGTGCCCTGGCAGCGAGCTTGCGCAGTCCTATCGACGGCGAGGACATGGCCGACCGGCTCGCCGGGCTTGCGGCTCAAGCCGAAACGATCGTGGACATTGCCCGTGCGTTCGCTGCCGAGCACGGGGATGCCACCTGCAAGGACTTACTTTTCTGGGCGGAGGCAAGCCGCAACGCCATTGCGAGTCACCGCCATGATTTCGATGCGCAAAGCGACGCGCCAATTGCTGCCGAGGATCGCCTCTCCGCGCTCGAAAATCGAGCTCGGTCCATGGCCGTGGCTATGGACTTCGCCTTTCTGCTCGACGATGACCGTAAGTTGCTGGCGATCGGCTACTCGGTGTCAGACGCCGCGCTGGATCCGAACTGTTACGATCTACTGGCCTCCGAAGCGCGGCTCGCGAGCTTCGTAGCCATTGCCAAGGGCGACGTGCCGGCGCGCCATTGGTTCCGCCTCGGCCGTGCCGTGACGCCCGTTCACCGTAGCGCTGCGCTGGTCTCCTGGTCGGGATCGATGTTTGAGTATCTCATGCCGTCGCTCATCATGCGGGCACCGGCACAAAGCCTTCTCGGACGAACGAGCCGCCTCGTGGTCGAGCGTCAAATTAGCTATGGGGCCACGCTCGCGACGCCATGGGGCATCTCCGAATCTGCCTATAACGTCCGCGATCTGGAATTCACCTACCAGTATTCGAGCTTCGGTGTTCCCAGTCTGGGCTTGAAGCGGGGGCTGGGGGAGAATGCCGTGATTGCTCCTTATGCGACGGCGCTCGCGGCCATGGTTGATCCTGAGGCCGCGGCACGAAACTTCAAGGCGTTAGCCCGTGAAGGCGCGCTGGGGCGCTACGGCTTCTATGAAGCGCTCGATTACACACCGATCCGCGTGCCGAAGCACCAGTCGGTCGCCGTTGTGCGTGCGTTCATGGCCCATCATCAGGGAATGACGATCGTAGCAATCGCAGACGCCTTGCTGAAAGGCGTCATGCGAGCCCGGTTCCATGCGGAACCCATCGTGCAGGCGACGGAGCTGCTTCTTCACGAGCGAACGCCGCGCGACGTTGCCGTCATACGTCCGTGGGCAGCGGAAGCGCAATCCGCGGCGAAGATCCGCGAGATCCAATCTCCCGGCGGTCGACGGCTGACCACAGCGCACGGCGCAACACCCGCGACCCACTTGCTCTCCAACGGCCGTTACAACGTCATGCTCACGGCGGCCGGCTCGGGCTACAGCCGCTGGCGGAATCTTGCGGTAACCCGCTGGCGCGAAGACGCGACCTGTGACGACTGGGGCTCCTATGTGTTCCTGCGCGACATCCGCAGTGACGACGTGTGGTCGACCGGCTTTCAACCGAGCGGTGCCGAACCCGACGTCTACGAGGTAACCTTCAATGAGGATCGAGCAGAAATCCTGAGACGCGACGGAACTATCACAACAACGACGGAAATTCTGGTCTCGTCCGAAGATGACGCCGAGGTACGCCGGGTCTCCATCTCAAATTGCGGCAGTGAGGTACGTGAAATCGAGGTGACGTCCTACGCCGAGTTGGTGTTGGCGTCGCCCGCGAGCGATGCCGCGCATCCTGCCTTTTCGAAGCTCTTTGTCGAGACGGAATATCTCGCAGACGTCGGAGCCATTCTGGCGACACGCCGTCGCCGCGCGCCGACCGAGCCCGAAATATGGGCTGCACATCTCTCGGTCCTCGACGGCGAGGCCGTGGGCAAAATAGAGATCGAGACCGATCGGGCGCGGTTCCTCGGCCGCGGCTGCGGTATCCGCGCGCCCGGCGTCATGCGTGAGGGACGGCCACTTTCGAATAGGGTTGGCACCGTGCTCGATCCGATCTTTGCCATCCGCCGGCGCGTGCGAATCGCTCCCGGCGCAGTCGCGCATATTGCTTTCTGGACAATGGTCGCGTCGTCGCGGCAGGCGGTATGCGATCTGGTTGACAAGCATCGCGACAGCACCGCGGTCGAACGCGCAGCGACCTTGGCCTGGACGCAGGCGCAGGTACAACTCTATCACTTTGGAATCGACTCCGGAAAGGCTGCCCTGTTCCAGAGACTCGCTGGCCACCTCGTCTATGCTACGCCGGCGTTACGCCCATCCTCCGATACGATCCGGCGCGGCGGGCGCGGCGGGCAGCCGGGCTTGTGGGGACTCAGCATCTCCGGGGATTTGCCGATACTTCTGCTGAGGATTTCCGACACAGAGGATTTCGATCTCGCGCGCACTTTGTCGCAAGCCCACAAGTATTGGCGAATGAAGCAGTTCCCGGTTGATCTGGTGATCCTCAACGAACGGGCATCGTCCTACGTGCAAGACCTTCAGATCGCGCTCGAAACTCTGATTCGGGAGAGTAAGTCGCCCGAACAACATGGAGACGACGCCCCGGCCGGTGGCATTTTCGTCGTGCGCTCGGATCTTCTGGCGGCGGAGACACGGGCCCTTCTCCTGTCCGCGGCACGAGTCGTACTGGTCGGCCAGCGGGGCCGCCTCAGCGATCAACTCGATCGCGCCAGTGAGTCCGATGCCAATAAGACGAATCCGCCGCGACGACTGTCACCAGTGCCCGCGGCGCCGGCAACTCTAGCGCCGCCGACGCTCGAGTTCTTCAACGGATTCGGCGGGTTCGCCGACCAAGGGCGCGAATATGTGACAATCCTCGGGCCCAGCCGCGCGACCCCTGCACCGTGGATAAATGTCGTGGCCAACCCTACGTTCGGCTTTCAGGTTGCGGCCGAGGGCAGCGGCTACTCCTGGTCTGTCAACAGCCGCGAGCGCCAGCTGACACCATGGTCGAACGATCCGGTGACCGATCGGCCCGGCGAGGCGATTTATTTGCGCGACGACGACAGCGGCGAGGTATGGACCCCGACAGCGTCCCCGATCCGCGACGAGTCAGGCACCTATATCGCCCACCATGGGCGCGGCTACTGCCGTTTCGAGCATGAGGCTCACGGCATTGCCGCCGACCTTCTCCAGTACGTGCCGCTCGACGACCCGATCAAGATCTCTCGCCTCACGCTCCGCAACACCTCCAGTCGACCGCGGCATATCTCCATTGTCGCCTATGCCGAATGGGTGCTTGGACCGTCACGCAGTGCCGCAGCTCCATTCGTCGTCACGGAGATCGATTCGGAGAGTGGCGCCATGTTTGCCCGTAATGAATGGGTTCCGGCTTTTGCCTCGCGGGTCGCCTTCGCCGATCTCCGGGGTAGTCAGACCGACTGGACCGGCGATCGGCGGGAGTTCATCGGCCGGAACGGGACGTTGACGAGTCCCGCGGCGCTTCAGACTGGCGCCCCCCTCTCCAATACCGTCGGCGCCGGACTTGATCCGTGCGGCGCGCTGCGTACAACGGTTACTCTGCAGCCGAATGGCGCGACGGAGATCATCTTCTTCCTGGGTGAAGCGGCAAGCCCGGCCGAGGCGCGGCGTTTGCTCGCGCGCTACCGAACGGCCGACCTCGACGGCGTGCGCGCGAAAGTCGACCGATACTGGGATGCGACGTTGGGCGCCGTGCAGGTCAGGACACCAGAACGGTCGATGGACATTATGCTCAACGGCTGGCTGCTCTACCAAACGCTGGCGTGCCGCGTCTGGGCTCGCTCCGCATTCTATCAGTCGAGCGGAGCCTACGGGTTCCGCGATCAATTGCAGGATGGCATGGCGCTTGTGACCTCACAGCCGGCGATGGTGCGTGAGCACTTGCTGCGCGCCGCGGCGCGGCAGTTCACCGAAGGTGACGTCCAGCATTGGTGGCGTCCGCACTCCGGCGAGGGCGTCCGCACGCGCATAGCCGATGACCGCGCGTGGCTCGCCTATGTCGTTGCACACTATGTTCGAGCGACCGGAGATGCTGCCGTTCTGGACGAGCCGGTTCCCTTCCTCGAAGGGCAAAGGCTGCAAGCGGACGAACACGACAGCTACTTCCAGCCGACGATTTCCGACACGACCGCTACGCTGTTCGCGCACTGCGCACTCGCGCTGGACCGAAGTCTCGCTGTCGGCCTCCATGGCCTTCCGCTCATGGGCACCGGCGACTGGAACGACGGCATGAACCGCGTCGGCGAGCATGGCCGCGGCGAAAGCGTCTGGCTCGCCTGGCTTCTGCACGCGGCGCTGGTCGCGTTCGCGCCGTTCGCCGACGCGCGACACGAACCGGCGCGCGCTGAGAAATGGCGAGCGCACGCGAGCGCTTTGCAGGGCGCGGTCGAGCGTGAGGCATGGGATGGCGACTGGTACCGGCGCGCGTATTTCGACGACGGCGCACCGCTCGGCTCGGCAATGAGCGACGAGTGCCGGATCGATTCCATCGCCCAGTCCTGGGCCGCAATCTCGGGCGCGGCGCAGCCCGAGCGGGCGAGCCAGGCGATGGCGGCAGTCGGGCGGGAGCTGATCCGTACGGATGACGGGCTGGCACTACTGTTTACGCCGCCGTTCAATCAAACGCCGCTCGATCCCGGCTACATCAAGGGTTATCCGCCCGGCATCCGCGAGAACGGGAGCCAATACACGCACGCCGCCGCCTGGTCGGTGATGGCGTACGCGGCGCTCGGGGAGGGCGATAAGGCGGCCGAGCTGTTCTCGCTCATCAACCCCATCAATCATGCCCGCACGCGGACGGATATCTATCGTTACAAGGTGGAGCCATACGTCATCGCTGCCGATGTCTACGCCGCTCGACCCCATGTGGGCCGCGGAGGCTGGACCTGGTATACGGGCTCAGCCGGCTGGATGCAGAGGGCCGGCGTGGAGAGCATTCTGGGGCTGCTTATCGAAGGCGAGCACTTCCGTCTCGATCCGTGCATTCCCACCGCCTGGCCCGGCTTCGAGATCACGTTCTGTCACGGCTCCGCGCGCTACGAGATCACGGTCACGAACCCCGACGGCGTCTGCCGCGGGGTTGTTGCGGCTTCTTGGGACGGAAAAGAAATCACCGAACTGCCATTGCGGCTTCCATTGCTCAACGACGGAGCGATCCACCGTCTTGAGGTGAGGCTCGGACAGGCCGCGCGCTCGGAGGTCCTCTCCTAGCCCTGAGCTCATCCATTTTGCCTCACCAGCCTTCGTACATGTGAGGTTCATTTCAGGTGGTTCCTTCTCAGCCCGAGGTCCAACCTGTCGAGTGCGTCGGGGCCGATCTGCACCATAATGGTGCCTAATTAGGTGCCAATTCATCATGGCGCCCATTCAATCAAGACGAGCGCACCGGGCGTGCCGCTGGCGATCAAAGGGAATGAGCGCAGAGTTCACGACATGCCCCGTTACGTGATAGCCGACCCAGACGAACGATGCGCTTGGCCGCTCTTTGGAACGGACCCGCGCGTCGCCGATGCACGGCATGACGAACGCGAGGTCCGGTTCGTCTAGGAAGGCCATCGCCAGCACGATGTAGCTGACCACCGGATCGGTGATGGGCTCCGGATTCCGGATATGGCGGATTCCCTCGTACACCGACACACCGGCGCCGAGCGCGAACACGAGAAGGGCGACGATGAAACTCCAGAAGTAGAGTTCGCGGCCGTAACCGAGAGGGTACTCGGCATCGGCGCGTTGCGCCGACCGCCGCAGGCCATACAGGAGCAGCACCTCGTTGAGGGTATCGACCAGCGAGTGAACGCTTTCGCTCAGCATCGCCGAGCTTCCGGTCCACGCAGCGGCGGCGAGTTTCGCTGCCGCGACCAGGAGATTTCCGACCAGGGCCGCATTGACGGCCTGCCGCGATGAGGGTGTCGCCGCCACGAATCGCTCCGTTCGATAGGTCGGTTTGCACGCGGATGTCTGCGTGCGAGCAAATAACGCGCGTGGGCGGACATTGCACCGCGCCGCGAGCCGGGGGACCTGATGATGATGGGAGCGCGGGGGGTTAGACCGATGCCAGCCGGGTGAAGCGTGGCTCGCCCCAGTCGTATCGCCAGCGATCGTGGCGATACCCCGAGATCAAGGCGGCGGTCTCGACGGGGATGTCGAAGATGTAATCGACACCAACGAGAAATCTGGCGTCGATGGGCCTCTCGTCCTGTTCTTCAGGTGATTGCGGATGTCATCGAAACCGGGCGGTGGCGATCCTGAAATCGACAGGTCGCGAAGGTCCTTTTCGCAATCATGATGCACGCTCCAGAGCTCGCGGCCATTCTCGTAGCAGAAGGCGCCGCTCGTCATGGTTTCCTCGTGCGCCCGGCAGGCGACGAGCCGGCAATCGGCCGACAGGAACGCGAGTCGCTTCGGCGATACGAATTCGGAGTCGTTGGCGAACAGAACGAACCAGCCGGTCGGTAGCTCGGCGCCGCAGAAGGGCGACTCGTACGCCGGATCTTCCTCGCCGGAGTCACGGAAACCGGCCTTGTCCAGCAGGTCCGCCTTGCCGCGGCTCTCCACGGCAATCCACGAAATATCGAATCCCAACGCAGCCTCCTGTCGGTGACTGGGCCGAATCCTATTCTGACAGAACGTCGCCGCGGTGGGGCGATCCCTCGATTGTCCGGTCTGCGTAAAACTCGACGAAAAAGCGGACCGCCCCGATCGGCTGCACCTCATGCACCTGCTGGGGACGAACGACGCCCGGACTGCCCGGCGTCAGAACGGATTCGCTTGGCGGTTCGGCGATGCGATAGCGCAGTTGCCCCTCGAGAACCTGGATCAGCGCCCACACGCCGGGCTTCGTGCTGTGATCACGCAGAAGCCCGGCGGGCAGGGTGTTTTCATCGAAGACCGGCGTCCGCTTATAGGCGACGAGCCCATCGGGCAGACCGCCGTTCATGTCATGCGACCTTCCGGCAGGGGCCATGATCCTGGCGGTCGGCCGGCACGGATCCCGCCAGTTCATCGGCGAAACGATGGTTCACATCCCGGTGGTGGGCTTCATCGCTGCGCACGGCGACGATCACATCGCGAAGGGTCGCGGTGTCAGGCAGCTCCCAGTAGCGCCGAGCCAGTGCCGGCGCCGGAACGTTCGCGTGCCGGCCGGCGTCGATCTCGGCCAGGTACTGAGTGTAGCTGATCACCGCCTCCTCCTCGAAATAACCGACGACACGATGGGCTGTCTTCGGAGAGACGAGGTAAAGGAGGAAGAAGAAGTTGTAGAACGCGCCTTGCACCAGCAGGACGAGAGCGCGTTCAAGTACGTTCGGCTGCGCGATGCTGATGAATGTCATCAGATGCATGCGCTCATTCTCGGCCTCGTCGAGAAGCGTCCGTATCCAGCCGCGGTCGTCGCTCATGCGGCGCAGACATTTGAGATGGTTGAGCGTGCCGCCAACCATGCCGGGCACGGCCGCCACGGTCTCGAGCACGATGGCGCGGTGCCCGTAGCGCTTCGCGAAGAAACGATCGGCGACAAAGCGCAACACCTTCACGAGGCCAAACGCAAAGCGGTCCGAGGCATCCTTTGGCGTCTGCCGGGTGTTCAGGTCGACAAGCTTGGGTGCGGTCATGGCCGGGCTCTCCAGGTTGGGAAGTGCCGTTATCAAGGCATTTCCGTATCCACTCATGGCTTGAATTCTCGGCCACAAAAGATGTATAAAAAATGCATGTTTATGCAATCGAGCCATGCTCCTGGCGAGGTGCGACTGACGGTCGCAGCCTGTAAACTGCGGCCGCATCATGCGACCGGTGGGTGAATGGTCGTGATGGCGCCAATCATGGGCCGAGTCATGGCGGAGAGAGGACGATCATGGATCTGGTGATTGCGCGGGCGTTGCATGTCCTGGCGGTGGTCATCTGGATCGGCGGAGTCGCGATGGCGACGACGGTGGTTCTGCCGGCCGCGCGCCGTGGTGACCTCGGGCCCGACCGCCTGAAGGCGTTCCAGGCGATCGAGCGGCGATTCGTCTGGCAGGCGCGTACGGCGGTCGTCATCGTTGGACTGACCGGACTTTACATGGTGGCGCAACTCGATCTCTGGAGCCGGTTTCAGTCGCTGGATTTCTGGTGGATGCACGCCATGGTCTGCGTCTGGCTTCTGTTCGCGTTCTTTCTGTTCGTCGCCGAGCCGCTCATCGTGCATCGCTATCTTCACAAGTGGGCGGCATCGGCGCCGGACGTTGCCCTCGCGCGGATGCATCGGGCGCACTGGGTGTTGCTTGTCCTCGTTCTCATTACGGTCTTCGGCGCGGTCGCCGGCAGCCATGGTTGGTCCATCTTCTGATGTGACGACCGCGAGTCCTGGATTCAGATAAGCGCCGAGTGCCTGTATCCCATTCGGTGAGAACGTCCTGAAAATCAGGCGCGCCTCTGCATCGCCACTTGAGGAATCAATCCGGTCTTGCGGCAAAGAGTTTTTGCGTGTCGGCGCGAGGGGTCTGCGGCGCGAGCACATCGAATGTTCCATCGCGGCGCAATGCCCGGCCGATCTTCTGCACGAAGGCGAGGACTGCCAACGCCGGCCCGGAGGCGGTGCTCACCCGCGCGACGCCGATCTTTTCCAGGGTCGCGATCGGGGGCATGCCGTTGCGGCCGACGACGTTGATGGGGGCCTTAAGGGCAGTAACGAGATTCGCGATCACGTTCAGGTCGCTGAGCCCGATGGGAAACACGCAATCGGCGCCGGCGGCCAGATAAGCCCTGGCGCGTCGAAGGGTCTCCTCAAAACGGCTCGTCTCCTCGCCGATGTGCTTCTGGTAGACATCGACCCGCGCGTTGATCACGACCGGTACGCCCAGGGTGTTGGCCCGATCGCGCGCCGCACGGATGCGATCGACGGCGTCCTCCAGACGGCGAATAGGATGATCGTGATCGGACCTGCCGTCCTCCAGGTTGATCCCGACGGCGCCGGCCCGGATGATGTCCTCGACGTTGTCGGCGAGTTGATCGAGTGAATCGCTGTAGCCGCCCTCGATGTCGGCTGTGACGGGCACACGAACGGTGCGCGCGACACGCTCGGTCGCTGACACCACTTCACGCCACGGCGCTTTTTCCCCATCGGGATATCCCAGTGCCCAGGCAACGCCGCCGCTCGTCGTGGCGATCGCGTTAAAACCTTCCGCCTCGAATGCCCGAGCGCTCATCGCGTCCCAAGCGTTTGGAAGCAACAATATGGGCGGTGCTTCGTGCATCCGGCGAAACGTTTGCGCGAGCTGCTTTTGCCTTTCCGTATTCATCCCCGATCACGTCCTCTCAGCGGGTTAACGACCCGACCGCCTGTGCAGTGAGTCGGCGGTCCCATCTTTGGCCCTCAATTCGGGGAGAACAATAAAAAAGTATTTTCTATATATGTAGATGGACGACTGCGGCGCCGAATCGCTGTCGCGACTGAGAGCCACGAGGTTTCGAAGGGGGAACATGCAAAACGTCGCGGAGACTTCTGAAGCCCGATCTGCATCCGAGTTCGCGGGGCATGTGGCAAGGGAATGGGACGATCTTCTCGGATTGCGCCTGCTCGGCGCCTATCTGATGGGGAGCTTGGCTCACGGCGGGTTCAGCGCCCGGTACAGCGACATCGACGTCGCTGTGGTGCTGTCGAATGCGCTCGCTCCGGCCGACTTCGCGGAGATGCAGCGGAGGGCGGCGGCGGTTTCGGAACCCCATGCGGCCAAACTCTCCCTCTTCTGGACGGATCGCGGATTTTCTATCGGGCGCTTCCCGCCGCTCGATCGCATCGATTACCTGACGCACGCGGTGACGTTGGTCGAACGCGAGGCCGTTCGTCCGGAACGCCCGTCGGTTGCCGAGGTGCGAAGTTACCTGCGCGGTGCGCCGTTCGAGCGGTGGGCGGAGCGCGCCCATAGCTTCAGCGAGGCGTTTGAGCTCAAACCAGTAGAGCGGAAGCCGTATCTGCGCGCGCTCCTCTATCCCGCGCGGTTCGTATACAGCTGGGTGCTCGGCGACATCACGTCGAACGACGAAGCGGTTTCGTTTCTCGAGACGCGCGCTCACGGGAAAATCGATGTCGCCCTCATCCGGGAGGCCCTCCGATGCCGCCAGGCCGGGCGCGATCCCGACCATCTGTTCGGCGCGAGGCAGGCCCTCCGTGGCTATGTCGACGCGTGCGCCGAGGCGATGGCTGAGGCACCGGCTACTTAGCGCCCGCTACAGGGCATGTAACGCCGATTTGCACTACAAAACGCCCGTCGCGGACACTACATTCAGGGCGCCGCCGGGATAGTGCTCCGGCTCGGCCCGGTCCCCGTCATGGCGGGGACCGAGAGGACGGCAGCCGGCATGCGGCGCCCCATTCGCACTCCCCAGACCCAACCGGAACCGTTGGCTCGGGACAGACGGAGCGAGCGTACATTTGCGATGAGTGAGACCGTGACCATAGCCGACCAGCGCGCGCTCCCGCCCTGGATGAGCCGCCGCACCTTCGCGATCATCTCGCACCCGGACGCCGGCAAGACCACGCTCACCGAGAAGCTCCTGCTGTTCGGTGGCGCGATCCACGTCGCCGGGCAGGTGAGGGCGCGTGGCGAGCAGCGGCGCACGCAGTCCGACTGGATGGAGATGGAGAAGGCCCGCGGCATCTCGATCTCGAGCTCGGTCATGACCTTCGAGCGCGACGGCCTTACCTTCAATCTGCTCGACACGCCGGGTCATCAGGACTTCAGCGAGGACACCTACCGCACGCTCACCGCCGTCGATTCGGCGATCATGGTGATCGACGCCGCGAAGGGAATCGAGAGCCAGACCCGCAAGCTGTTCGAAGTCTGCCGCCTTCGCGACATCCCGATCATCACGTTCATCAACAAGGTCGACCGCGAGACGCGTGATCCGTTTGCGCTCCTGGATGAAATCGAGAGCACGCTCGCCCTCGACGTCGCGCCGATGACCTGGCCGGTCGGCACGGGCGTCGATTTCAAGGGGATCTACGACCTCCGCCGCAACCGGTTCATCACCGTGCCCGGTCCCCAAGGGGCGGCGCTCGATTGCGCCGGCATCGACGACCCGAAGCTCGAGTCGGCCGTGCCGGAACACGTGCTGGGGCCGTTCCGCGAATCCGCCGGTCTTGCAGCCTCGGCCTACCCGGACTTCGACATCGAGGCCTACCGCAGCGGTCACCTCACGCCGGTATTCTTCGGCAGCGCGTTGAAGGAATTCTCGGTCGGCGAGCTGCTCGACGCCCTGTCGTTGCTGGCGCCGCCGCCGCGCTCGCAGCCGGCCGAGCCGAAGGCCGTCACCGCCGACGGATCCTCGGTCACCGGATTCGTGTTCAAGGTCCAGGCCAACATGGACCCGAACCACCGCGACCGCGTTGCGTTCGTGCGGCTGTGCTCGGGGCGTTTCCGCCGCGGCATGAAGCTCCGGCTGCCGCGCACCGGAAAGACCATGGCGGTGCAGAACCCGATCTTCTTCTTCGCCCGCGAGCGCGAGCTCGCCGATGAGGCGCTGCCCGGCGACATCATCGGGATTCCCAACCACGGAACGCTCCGGGTCGGCGACACGCTGACCGAAGGCGACGACGTGCGCTTTACCGGCATTCCCAACTTCGCGCCGGAAATCCTGCGTCGTGTTCACCTCAAGGATCCGATCCGCGCCAAGCAGCTTCGCCGCGCGCTCGAGGATCTGGCGGAAGAGGGCGTGACCCAGGTGTTCAAGCCCAACCTCGGCTCCGACTGGATCGTCGGCGTCGTCGGTCAGCTCCAGCTCGACGTGCTCGCCTCGCGCGTTGCCACCGAATACAAGGTCGACATCGAGCTCGAGCCCGCGCCCTACGAGACCGCGCGCTGGCTCGCGGCCGACGATCCGGCCACGCTCAAGAAGTTCGTCGAGCAGAACCGTTCGAGCATCGCCGAGGACCGCGATGCGGCGCCGGTGTTCCTCGCCCGCAACGCGTGGGAGCTCAACTACACGATGGAGCGCGCCCCCGACGTCCGCTTCATCAAGACGCGCGAGCGGGCGTAAGCCGCTAGCACGCCGTGCCGGGTGCCTTGCAGAGGTTCGGGGCTCCGGTCGCGTCGTCCCCGACCATGACGTGGTCGCGTTTCTGGTAGACGCGGACGTAGTCGACCTCGAATTTCTTCGGGAACGCCGACGGCGGATCGATACCGAACTTGCCCGCCGGCTGGCCGCCGATCGCGAGGTTGAGCAGTACATGGGCGAAGCCCGGGGTGCCGCTCGCGTTGGTCCACTTGTACGCGCGCTTGTTGATCAGCTTGCCGTCGATGAAGAACGACACCGTGTCGTCGGTGTCCCACAGCGCGCCGTAGACATGGAAGGCGTCGGACCATGGCCGCGGCCCTTCGATGTAGTTCCACTGCCGGTTGAAGGCAGGGTCGGCCTCGAGGATCTCGCCGCCCTGTGTGCCGTCGCGCACCAGCACGTTGCTGTGCATCATCGTCGGCTTCTCCTCGGTGCCGTTGACCGGGTATTCGACGATGTCGATCTCCGGCGGCCACAGCTGCGCACCCTCCGGGCCTTTGGAAGGATTGAGCCAGAACGCGGCCCACACCCCTTTGCCCGCCGGCACCTTGGCGCGGACCTCGTAGTAGCCGTACTTCATGGTCTTCTTCGACCGTAGCGCTCCCGACTCGTATCCTTCGGGATTGTCGGCGCTCTTCGGGACGACGCGCGCGGTGAGCTTCAGCGTGCCGTTGCCGACCTCATGGTTGCGGTTCTCGCGATAGCGCTGCAACTCGCCGTTGTCCTTGAGGTGATCGAGCGTGCCGTTCTCGTACACGAACCGCGTCCACCATTTGGCCACGTCGAGCCCGTGTCCGTCGAACTCGTCGCCGAACACCTCGACGTAGCCGGGAGGCACGTACGCGCTCGGCGTCGGCTCCGCGCGCGCTGGCGCGACGACCGCCACGGCGGCCAAGATCAGCAAAATCACTGCAAACGATGGACGCATCCGCATGCTCCGGTACCGGTCAGGCGGATGGTTTTACGGCGTCGCCCGGCGCTGAACGTGTGGGCTTGCCATGACATTGGCTGGGACGCCCGCTCGTTTCGGAAGGAATAAGCAACTATTTCAATTGTTTGTCGCAGATCGAAGCGAGGCTCGCGGGTAGTTGATTTCGCTTTGGCTGCCATCTAAATGATAATCATTCTCATTCGCAGTCAGGCCGTTATAGTCGCGTTGTCGTTTAACAAAGAGGCATTTCAATGTACGTCTGCGCGTGCCACGGCTATCGGGAATCGTGCGTCAGCAAGGCGGTCGACAGTGGCCCGGCCAGTCTCTCAGACGTCTATCGCTGCCTCGGCGAACAGCCGAGGTGCGGTAAGTGCGTTCCCGATGTTCTGCGGATGTACCAGGACCGTCGTGGCAAGGACAGCGACCGCGAGGCTCCGGTCAGCGCCTCAATTTAGAACCTTTACCCGCGCCTGTTGGCGCGCGAGGCTGTATCGACCCCGGGCGCTTGATCCAGCGGTCGCGGCTGCGATAGCCAATGAGCCATAAAGGGGAGAGGGGGCTGAGGATGCAAGGCGACAAAGACGTCATCGGTTATCTCAACCGGATCCTCACCAACGAGCTCACCACCATCAATCAGTATTTCCTCCACGCCCGCATGCTGAAGCAGTGGGGGTTCGAGAAACTCGCCGAGTACGAGTACAAGCAGTCGATCGACGAGATGAAGGACGCGGATGAGCTGATCAAGCGCATCCTGTTCCTCGAAGGCCTGCCGAACCTGCAGGAACTCGGCCGGCTGCGCATCGGCGAGAACCTCACCGAAATTCTCCGCGCCGACGAGGGCCAGGAGCGCAATGCGATTCCGCTGCTGCGCGAGGCCATCGCCTTCGCCGAGACCAAGGGCGATTACGTCACCCGCGACCTGTTGACCGACATTCTCGACGGCGAGGAGAAGCACCTCGACTGGATCGAGACCCAGCTCCATCTGATCGATCAGATGGGCCTCCAGAACTACAGCCAGTCCCAGGCGTCCTAGCCGAGACTGCCGACAGAGCCGCATGTCTCTAGGACCGCGCGGCGTACTGCGGCTTGTCAATTGTTGACAGTTTGCCGAACGGCCCACCACCATTCGGGGCGATGGGCACCTCCGAACTCTCAGGTTCACAGGCAACCAGCTACTGGTCGACGATTACGGCCAACTCGTAAACGAGCTGCACCTGGGGCCATCTAGGGGACACGTTCAGGAAGAGAAGGACGAGATGCGTGCAGCGTCAGGACCGTAGGTCCGACGCAAGAGGCGGAGCGGACGAAGAGCCGCCAACAGGGACAGGGGGCAGAATGGGACGGACGGGAGTACAGGGGACGGTCAGCGCCGCGCTCTGCGTGGCGATTTCCGCCGGCGTGCCCACGGTGTCGTTGATCTTCATCGTCGGTTCGCTCATCCGCCACGCCTGCGACCAGCGCACGAAAGCGGATACGGTGCCCGCATGAGTCCCCACGAATCCTTGCCCACCCGCGCCGTCGGCGAGCAACTCGGCGACTGGCTCGCCACAGTCCGGCCCGAGGCGCTGCCGTCGGCCGCGGTCGAGATAGCGCGCAAGCTGCTGCTCGACGTCGCCGGGCTGTGCGTTGCCGCCCGCAACGAGGACTACGTGCGGGCCACCGTCGGTTCGGTCGACCGTGGCGGCGTGTGCACGGCGCTCGGTCATTCCGGCGGCTTCGACGCGTTCGGCGCGGCGCTGGTCAACGGCACCGCGGCTCATGGCGAAGACTACGACGACACCTTCGAGGGAGGGCCGGTGCATTCGGGAGCGGTGATCGTCCCGGCGGTGCTGGCGGCCTGCGAGCGCGAGCGCCTCGGCGGCGATCGTCTTCTCGTCGGCATCGCGACCGGCGTCGAGCTGCTGTGCCGGCTCAGCCTGGTGACGCCGAAGGCGATTCACACCGCGGGCTTCCATCCGACGGCGGTGTTCGGAGCGCTTGCGGCGGCCGCGGCGGTCGGCGCGACGCTGAAGCTGCCGTCGGCGCAGATCGTCTCCGCGATCGGCATCGCCGGCAGCATGGCGTCCGGCATCACCGAGTATCTCGCCGAAGGGACCTGGACCAAGCGCATGCACGCGGGTTGGGCGGCGCAGTCGGGTTTGCGCGCCGCACTGATGGCGCGCGGCGCTTCCTCGGCCCGCGCACCGTGCTCGAAGGCGTCCACGGCTTCTACAAGGCGTTCGCGCCGTCGGTGAAACCGAATTTCGCGCCGCTCCTCGACGGCCTCGGCTCGCGCTGCGTGATCGAGACCGTGGCGTTCAAGCCCTACGCCTGCGGCACCATGACCCAGCCGTTCATCGACTGCGCGATTAAGCTCGCCGAAAGCGGAGTCAAGGCCGACGACGTGACCGACATCCTGTGCGAGGTGGGCGAGGGAACGGTGCACCGGCTCTGGGAGCCGCTCGACGTGAAGCACAATCCGCCGACACCGTACGCCGCCAAATTCTCGACGCCCTATTGCATGGCGCGTGGGTTCGTCGACCGCAAGGCGGGCTTCGCCCAGTTCACCGACGCGCGCATCAAGGACTCGGCCGTGCACGCTCTCGCCGGCAGGATCCGCTACGTCATCAATCGGCAGGATCCGTATCCCAGCGAGTTCATCGGCCACCTGCGGGCGACGCTCAAGGACGGCAGCGTGCGCGAGATGCGCCAGCCGCACATGCGCGGCGGCGCGCACGCTCCGCTGACCACCGATGAGATCGAGGCCAAGTTCGCCGACAACGCCATGTACGGCGGCTGGGACCGGCCCCGCGCCGAGGCGCTCCGGGCGTGGTCGCGACTCGCCTTCACCGCACCGAATCTCGCGGCCCTCGGGGAGTTCCGAGCATGAGCGACCGGGAACTTGCGGAGCGCGTTGCCATCGTCACCGGAAGTGCTCGCAACATCGGCCGGTCCATCGCGCTCGAACTGGCGCACGCCGGGGCATCGATCGTCGTCAACGCCAAGACCTCGCGCGCCGAAGCCGACGCGGTCGCGCGCGAGATCGAGGCGGCGGGCGGAAAGGCCGTGGTGAAGCTCGCCGACGTCGCCGATCCCGCCGGCGCCAAGGCGCTGGTGGACGCCGCCGTGGCGGCGTTCGGCCAGCTCGACATCGTCGTCAACAACGCGAGCGTGCGGCGAGAGAACGCGCTTGGCGACATCAGCTACGGCGAATGGCGCGAGGTCCTCGGTATCATTCTCGACGCGGCGTTCCTCGTCGTCCAGGCGGCAATGCCGCATCTGGTGTCGTCGGGCAACGGCGCCGTCATCAATCTCGGCGGCCTGTCGGCGCACATCGGCTCCGCCAGACGCGCCCACGTCGTCGCGGCGAAAGCCGGGCTCGTCGGGCTGACGCGGGCGCTCGCCCACGACCTGTCGCCCAAGGGCGTAACGGTCAACTGCGTCGCGCCCGGTACCATCGACACGGTGCGAGCGGCATCGTCGACGTCCGGCGGCGAGCCCGCGCACCACGCCCACAACAAGCCGCTGGTCGGCCGCCGCGGCGCGCCTGAGGAGATCGCGTCGCTGATCCGCTACCTCGCCGGGCCGAATGCCCGCTACATCACCGGCCAGACGATCCACGCCAACGGAGGCACGTTCCTGCCGTAGCCTCAAAAGCGCACTGGAAGAACAGACATGACCGAGGTCACCCGTACGCTTGCCCGCTTCGTCGTCACGTCGCGCCCCGGCGACGTTCCCGCCGACGTCCGCCGCGAGGCGGTGCGCTCGCTCGTCAACTGGACCGGCTGCGCCGTCGGCGGCGCGCGCCACGAGACCGTCAATCGGGCGATTTCCGCGCTGAAGCCGTTCTCGGGGCCGGATCAGGCGACCGTGCTCGGCCGCCGCGACCGCATGGATATCCTGCACACGGCGTGATGAACGGCATATCGAGCCACGTGTTCGATTTCGACGACACGCACCTCGAGACCATCATCCATCCGGCCGGGCCGGTCGCATCGGCGCTCTTGCCGTTCGCCGAGCACCGCAAGGTGAGCGGCGCCGATCTGCTGCACGCTTTCATCCTGGGTGTCGAAGTCGAGTGCCGCATCGGCAACGCGCTGTATCCCGCGCATTACGATGTCGGCTGGCACATCACGGGAACCGCCGGCGTGTTCGGCGCCGCGGCGGCGGCCGGCAAGCTCCTCAGCCTCGACGAGCAGCGCATGACATGGGCGCTGGGCATCGCCGGCACCCAGTCGGCGGGCTTCCGCGAGATGTTCGGCACGATGTGCAAGAGCTTCGATCCCGGCCGCGCGGCGCAGAACGGCATGATGGCGGCGTTCCTCGCCGAGAAGGACTTCACCAGCTCGAACCAGGTGCTGGAGGCCAAGCGCGGCTTCTGCAACGTCATGTCGACGAAGGTCGACTACGACGAAATCACCAGCAGGCTCGGCGAGACCTGGGAGATCGCCCTCAACAGCTACAAGCCGTTCGCCTGCGGCATCGTCATCCACCCGACCATCGACGCCTGCATCCAGCTGCGCAACGAGCACAACCTCGCGGCCGAGGACATCCAGGGCATCGTCGCCAGGGTGCATCCGCTGGTGCTCGAGCTCACCGGCAAGAAGACGCCGCAGGTCGGGCTCGAGGGCAAGTTCAGCGTCTATCACTCGGCCGCGGTCGCGGTGGTCCACGGCGCCGGCGGCGAGGAGGAGTACAGCGATGCCTGCGTGCGCGATCCGCGCGTCGTCATGCTACGCGACAAGGTCGAGGCGATCGCCACGCCGTCGATCCGCGAGGACGAGGCTTACGTGACGATGCGCCTCAAGGACGGCCGGACGGTCGAGAAGCACATCGACCACGCGATCGGCAGCCTGGAGCGGCCGATGAGCGACGCCGACGTCGACGCCAAGTTCCGCAAGCTCGCCGGCGCGGTGCTGCCCAAGGGACAGGTCGAGACGCTGCTCACGCTGTGCCGCTCGGTGGAATCGCTCAAGGACGCGGCGGAAATCGCCCGCGCCGCTGTGGGGTGACGGGGGCGCCGGTCAGTTCGCCGGCTTCGACGCCATCACCAGCACCGGATCCGCGCGGTACACGGCGGGGAAAAGACGTTTGAGATTGGCGACCTTCGGCAGGTCGTTGATGACGATGTACGGATTCATCGGATTCCGCGTCAGGTAATCCTGGTGGTAGTCCTCGGCCGGGAAGAACGACCGGTTGAGCTCGATCGTGGTGACGATCGGCGCGCCGAAGGTCTTCGCCTTGCCGAGTTGCTCGATGTAGGCGAGCGCGACGCGCGCCTGCTCGGCGCTGGTCGGGAAGATCGCCGAACGGTACTGCGGGCCCTCGTCGGGGCCCTGACGGTTCAGCTCGGTTGGATCGTGGATGACGGAGAAGTAGATCTGCAGGATGCGGCCGTAGCTGATCTTGCGCGGATCGAACGTGACCTGCACCGATTCCGCGTGCCCGGTCCAGCTGTTGCTGACCTTGGCGTAGTCCGCCGTGTCCTTGCTGCCGCCGGCGTAGCCGGAGACGGCGCTGAGCACGCCGTCGACGTGCTGGAACACGCCTTGCACGCCCCAGAAGCAACCCCCGGCGAGAATGGCGGTCTCGGACGCCGACGTGCCCGCCGCCTCGTCCTGCGCCGGTGGCGGAACCACCCGCGCCTCTTCGGCCATCGTGACGCCCGCGAGCGCCAGGACCAGCAGGCCGGCGCAGCCCAGGCGTCGCGCCGCATGCATCAGTCTCTGGAGTGTCTGGATCACGGATCGGACTCCGGTGGCGACGGACAGCCGATTATACTCCCGGAAGCCGCTTGGCGAACCGCCGCGGTGCACCCAAATATCAGGCAAACTTTGGCGGAATTTCGGGAGAGGCGACATGGCCGACACCAAGACTTACCCCGTGACACACAGCGACGCCGAGTGGCGCAAGATCCTGACGCCGGAGCAGTACGCGGTGATGCGCGGCCACGGCACCGAGGCGCCGGGAAGCTGCGCGCTGTTGCGCGAGAAGCGGGCGGGCGCGTTCCGCTGCGCGGGCTGCGGGGAACCGCTGTTCCGGGCGAAGACCAAGTTCGAAAGCGGGACAGGCTGGCCGAGCTTCAACGATCCCGTCGACGGCGCTGTCGAGACCACGACCGACCGCAGCTACGGCATGGAGCGGGTCGAGGTTCACTGCGCGACCTGCGGCAGCCACCTCGGGCACGTCTTCGACGACGGCCCGCCGCCGACCCATCAGCGCTACTGCATCAACGGCGTCGCGCTCAGGTTCGAGCCGGAGTGACGCAGGGCGGTGTGCGCGGGCGCGGCGTGTTTCCGCGCCCGCGCGTCTCGCCTCAGGCCTTGAGCCTCGGCACCAGCTTCAGCGCGTTGTCGCGGTAGATCGCGGTGAGCTGGGCCTTGCTCAGCCCGACCGTCTCCAGGCCGTGGACGTTCTCTTCCTCGCTGTAATACGGATAGTCGCTGCCGTAGACGATCCGCTCGAGCGGGATCAGCTTGGTCAGCGCGGCGATGGTCGGCGCGCTGGTCGCGTTGGCGGTGTCGTAGTGCAGTCGCTTGAACTCCGCCTCGACGCCCTCCGGCGCGACCTCCTTCAGGTTCTTCACCCGTGTGGTCGAGCTGGCAATGCGTCCCGCCAGCATCGGGATCGTGCCGCCACCGTGGGAGAACAGGAACTTGATGTCGCGGTGCTTCGCCAGCGAACCGTTGAACAGCAGGCTGAGGACCGCGCGGCTAGTGTCGTGGGGATACTCGATCCACGAGGTGCCGACCGGCGGATTGATGTCGGCGCAGCAGAACGGCGCGTTGGGGTGGAAGTAGACCACCGCCTTGCGCCGGTTCAGCTCGTCGAAGATCGGCGCGAACATCGGGTCGCCCGGCCACTTGTCGCCGTAGCTCGTCGCGATGCCGACGCCATCGGCCTTGAGGGTGTCGAAGGCGTATTCGATCTCCTTCAGCGTCCCCTCGACGTCGGCCATCGACAGAAAGGCGAACTGCCCGAAGCGCTTCGGCTTGTCGCGGACGAGCTGGGCGCCGTAGTCGTTGATGGTGCGGGTGGTCTTGCGCAGCCATTCCTTGTCGCGGCGCCACCACTCCTCGGGGATCGACGAGACCGAGAAGATGCCGGTCGCGATGCCGTTCTTGTCGATCTGGTCGAGCGCGACCTGCGGCGACCAGGTTCCGGCGACGCGGCCGCCGAGCTCCTTGCCGAGCGCCGGCGGATAGATGTGGAAGTGGGTATCGATGCGCTGGCCGGCGAGCGTGCCGCCCCCCGCCTTGGTTGCCGCGCCGCCGGTCCTTGGCGCCATCAGCGCCGCGGCCGACATCAGCGAGCCACCGGTGATCAGCGCGGTGGTGCGAAGGAAGTCACGGCGGGATGTTCCGCAGCAGCCGTCGTGGTGAATATGGCCCTGGACCTGCGTCGTTCGATGCACTGTATCGTGAGTCATGATTCCCCTATCTGCATATGTGCATTGGCCGCGCGGCTGGACCGCGCGTGTCGTGCCCGTCGCCCGGCGTTCCTTCGGATCCCAAAAGCCCCTGCCGTGAGCCGCGGCTTATCGTGTTCTCGCCGCGTGCTTTCCGGCTATCCTAGGCGGGCATCGAACAATCTGTCCACGAATCGCGGTTCGCGGCCGGACGCAAAAAACAGGGGAGGCACTCGATGACGGATATCGGCTTGATCGGCGTCGGCCTGATGGGCGGGGCGCTGCTCCATCGCATGGCGCTCGCGAAGCATCGCGTGCGCGCCTTCGACGTCTCGGAGAAGGGCAAGGGCACCGCCCGCGAGCTCGGCGCCGACGTCGTCGGCTCGGCTGCCGACGCGGCACGCGGCTCCTCGATCGTCCACGTCTTCGTTCGCACCGACGACGAAGTGCGGTCGGTGATGAACGGGCCGAGCGGCGTGTTTGCCGGTGCCGCACCGGGCACTCTCGTCATCCTCAACAGCACGATCCTGCCGGAGACGACGCGCGCGGTCGCCGAGACCGGCGCGGCCAAGGGCGTCGACGTCATCGACGCGCCGGTCACCTCTGTACCAGCCCGCGTGCATGCCGGCGAAGCCGCGTTCCTCGTCGGCGGCCCCGATCGCCTGATGGCGAAGGCGCGCGAGCATCTGCTTCCGCTCGGCGGCAGCTTCCGCCACTTCGGCCCGCTCGGCGCGGGCAACGTCGCGAAGCTCGCCAAGAATCTCGCCAACGCCGCCGAGCGGGTGATGATCTCGGAAGTGCTGACTCTGGCCGAGGCCGGCGGCATTGACGCCAACGTCTTCTTCGAGCTGCTGAAGACGATGGACCAAGGCTCGCTGGTCTCGCACTGGGACAAGGCATTCAACGTCAGCAACGGCCATGCCAGGCCGCGTCCGGCGAGCAACCTGTTCAACAAGGACGTCGGGCTCGCGGCGGCCTACGCCGCGTCCCAGGGACTCGACCTGCCGATGACGCGCGGCGCGGCCGAGACCGGCGCGCGATGGGTGAAGGAGTGGGAAAGCGCAACGGCGCCCGCCGAGTGATCGCGCCGAGTAATCGCTAAGTAAAAGCCCCTCATTTCAAAATTCGCGGGTCGCGCCATTTGCGGCGTGGTCATGCGTGGTATAGCTTCCGGAGCCGAGCGCGCCAGCGCAGATCCAGGGAGCACCCGATGAACCGTATTCTTGCTGCCGCCACGCTGCTGGCGGGAGTCGCACTCGCCGGCACTGTCCATGCCGACGCCGTGTCGGACTTCTACAAGGGCAAGCAGGTGAAGCTGATCATCGGCTACCCGGCGGGATCGGGCTACGACGTGCACGCCCGGCTGCTCGGCCGCCACATGGCGCGGTATATCCCCGGCGAGCCGTCGATCATCCCGCAGAACATGCTCGGCGCCGGCAGCATCCGCGCCGCCAACTACATCTACAACGTGGCGCCAAAGGATGGCCTCTCGATCGGCGCGATCAACCGCTCGGTGCCGCTCGCGCCGCTGCTCGGCACGACCGAGAAGGAGCAGACCCAGTTCGATCCGCTGAAATTCGGTTGGGTTGGAAGCATGAACTCGACGGTGTCGATCGCCATCGTGTGGGCCGACAGCGGCATCAAGACGTTCGACGAACTCATGAAGCGCGAGGTCATTGTCGCGGCATCGGCACCCGCGAGCGACTCGTTCGTGTTCGCCAACATCCTGAAGAACATCGTCGGCGCGAAGCTCAAGATCGTCTCCGGCTACCAGGGCTCGACCGAGAACTACCTGGCGCTCGAGCGCGGTGAGGCGACCGGCTACATGGGCACGTCGTATTCGTCGTTGAAGGCGACGCGCCCCGACTGGATCCGCGACCACAAGGTCAATATCCTGGTCCAGATCAGCCTCGCCAAGGATCCGGCGTTGCCCGACGTGCCGCTGGTGATGGACTACGCCAACGACAAGCAGAAGCATGCGCTCGAGCTGATCCTCGCGCCGCAGCAGGCGGGCCGCCCGTACATGACGACGCCGGGCGTCGACCCGGCGCGTCTCGCCGCGCTGCAGAAGGCGTTCATGGAGACGATGCAGGATCCGCAGTTCGTCGCCGAGGCGCAGAAGGAGCAGATCGACATTGATCCGATGGACGGCCCGGCGGTGCTGGCCCTGCTCGAGAGGCTCTACAAGTCGACGCCCGATGTGGTGAAGGCGGCGCAGGATGCGCTCAAGGTGACGCCGTAGCCCAAGCGATCGCCGTCGTTTTTCACTGATCCCGCAAGCTCATGCTCGGCGCACTTCTCGCGATCCTCGCGGCCGCAACCTTCGGCTTCAACAACGTCAGCGTCCGCCGCGGCGTGCTGTCCGGCAGCGTCGGCCAGGCGCTGGCGATCACGGTGCCGCTCGGACTACCGCTATTCATAATTCCGGCGTTCCTGATGGGCTACCTCGGCGAGGTCGGCAGCATCACCCTGTTCCAGTGGGTGACGCTCGGCACGGCCGGTGTGCTGCACTTCGTCTGGGGACGCTACTGGAATTACCGCGCGGTCCGCGCGATCGGCTCCAATCTCGCCGGCGGCTTCACCCAGGTCCAGTTGGTGGTGGCGCTGTCGGCGGCGATGATTTTCCTCGGCGAGGTGCTGACCGTCGTCAAGATCATCGGCATCGCCATGACGCTCGCCGGCCCGATGATCATCTTGTACGCGCATCACGGCGCGACCAAGAAGGTCGAGGGGCCGGTCGGATTCAAGCCGAAGATGGTCGAGGGCGGCATCTCGGCATTCCTCGGCGCCACCGGCTACGGCCTGAGCCCGGTCCTCGTCAGCGCAGGGCTCAGCGGCATGGGCGGCATCGGCGCCGGTGTGCTCGGCGGCTTCGTGTCGTACGCCGTGTCGACGGCTGTCGTCGTGATCTTCCTGCTGGTGCGGCCCGATCAGCTCCGGCTCGCCCTCAGCACCGATCGCACGGCGGCAAAGTGGTTCGTGATCTCGGGCGTCGCGGTGTGGCTGTCGCAATTCTTCCGCTATCTCGCGCTCGGCATCGCGCCGGTGACGATCGTGCAGCCGATCCAGCAGCTCTCGGTGATCTTCCGCATGCTGTTCGCGTGGTTCCTCAACCGCGACTACGAGGTGTTCGACGCCCGCGCCATCATCGGCATCGTCGTGTCGTTCCTCGGCGCGCTGCTGCTCGCGTCCTCGACCGAGATCGTCAACGGCTTGATTCCGTTGCCTGACGGCTGGAACGCGATGCTCGCCTGGCACTGGCCGTAAGCGGACCTACCGCCCGTTCGACGGGCCCAAAACTGCTCTCGCAGCCGCATTGTTGTCCCCGGACAGCCGGAAATGTCCACGGGCCCGGCCCGAAGCTTGGGCGCAAGGTAGCGAGGCTTGGGGGTGACCATGCATCGGCGTCGATAGCGCCGCCATCGGCGGCACATACGACGTCTTAGCCGCCCCCGGTACCCCACTCAATCCCCGCGGAGGCGACTATGAACCGCTTGATTCTCCCACTCGTCGCGTTGCTTGCGTCGACATCCCTGGCTGTCGCCGCGCCCGTGAAGATGACCGATACGCAGCTCGACAATGTCGTGGCCGGCTGGAATCCGGGCGGCAACCTGTGCGGCAACAGCGCATGGGACTGCGGCAACAACGGCTGGGGCAACGGCTGGGATCCGACGAATCCGGGCAGCGATTCGGGTGCGACGGCGCCCTCGAAAGACAACAACGGCACGATTCTGGGCTTCGGTCAGATCAACATAGACCCCGTGTCGCCGAACAACACGGCTCTGCTCGGCCGGTAGCGCCTGTCTTGGATATGCCTGTGTTTTCGCTATGGACAACGAAGGCCAGTGCGCATACCTGCGCACTGGCTATCTTGGTCGCCGCGGCTGTGTTCGCCACGGCATACCCCGTCGAGGGGCGTCCTGTGCGGTCGCTGCTGGAAATGCGGCAGCAGAACGTGGTGATGCAGAAGTGGGATAACAGTTGCGGCGCGGCCGCGCTCGCCACCGTCCTGACCTATCACCTCCATTACCCTGTCGACGAAAACACGGTCGCCCGCGGTCTCCTGCGCCAGACCGAGCCCCTCAAAGTCCGCTACCGCGGCGGCTTCTCGCTTCTCGACATGAAGCGGTACTTGGCCGATATTGGTTTCGAAGGCGACGGTTACTCGGACCTGAGCTGGGACGACTTGCCCGCGTACACGCCGGCGGTGGTGCCGATCAAACTCCGCGGTTACGACCACTTTATCGTGGTGCGGGGAATATCCGGGTCCGAGGCCGCCATCGCCGATCCGGGTTTCGGGAACTACACGCTTGGAAAATCGGAGTTCCTGAGAGCCTGGACCAGCGGTATCGCGTTCGTGGTGACGACTGGGGAGGGGACGGGATCGCATGATCAGGGTCTTGAAAGCCGCGGTGGTGATCGTCCTTCTGGCGGCACCAACGATGGTTTCGGCGCAGACGGTGCAGGAGCTGCAGCGCCAGGTCGGTGAACGCGACGCCGAGATCCAGCGTCTTCGTCAACGCATAGCGGAACTTGAAAATCGGCCGGCGGCCTCGACGCCGGGTGCGCCCTCGGCCACGACCTCGCAACGTGCGCCGACGGTCTTGGGGCCGTCGTCGGCGATCGCCGCTGCCGACACCGGCGACGAGGAGGATCGAGCACTGGAGCGCGCGCTGGTGCGCCAGGGTGGCCGTCTGCTGCGCAAGGGCACCTACGAGATCGAGCCCAACTTCCAGTACTCACATGCCACCGTCGAATCGAGCAATTTCCGGCGCGATGCCTACAGCCCGGCGATCGCGTTCCGCGCCGGCCTGCCATGGGACAGCCAGTTCGACATTTCGGTGCCCTACGTCTTCGAGCGCCGCAGCAGCAACACCACATCGAGCCGCTCGAATGGGATCGGCGACGTGTTCGCTTCGCTGTCCCACGACTTCGTGACTGAAACGGACAGCGTCCCGGGTGTCATCGGCGCGGTCGGGTACAATTTCGCCACCGGCGACAATACGCTGTTCAGCAATTTCACATCGCCAGTCGCCCACGGCGCCGGGTTCGATTCGGTGAACGTCGGACTCACCGCCACGAAGCGGTTCGATCCGGTCGTCTATTACGGCGGCTACAGCTTCGCCCACGCCTTCTCGGGCTCGCAGGGGGGCAACAGCGTGGACCTCGGCAACAGCAACAGCTTCCGCCTCGGTGCGATCCTGGCCGCGAGCCCGTTCACCTCGCTGCGCGCCACCTTCGATACGACATTCTTTGAAAAGACGAAGTTCAACGGTCGTGGGCTGTCGGGGACCGACGAGCCCTCGGCGGTGATCGGCTTCGGCGGGTCGGTGCTACTGCCGCCATCGAGCCTGATCGACATCGCCGTCGGGGCAGGCCTGACACGGACGTCGCCGGACTTCCAGATCACGGTCGCCTACCCGGTCCGGTTCTGACCGTACGGGGCTCCGATCTGACGCGGTGCTGCCCAAACCCGCGGTAGCGCCAGGTTCCGGCGGCTGCACCGGTTGCAAATCCCGGCATGATCGCTGCTGTTGCCGAGCCGGGAACGCGGCTCACGGAGGCTCGCGTCTCCGATCGCGGGACATTGAATTGCCCGCGGATTCCAACGCGCAACGTGAGCCGGTCCTCATCAGCATCAGGGACTGAGGCGGGCAGGAGAAAGCGCATGGCAGGTTCAGAACGTCCTGAGCAAGGGCGCGTGGCATCGGCAAACTGATCGCATCACAGCCGAGGTGATCCGTAGAGGTTTTGCGCGCACGCCGACCGATTGGGCGCGTCGAACGAAAGGGTCTGAACCATGGGTAAGAGTCAGGAGAATTCTTCCAACGCGGTGCTGGGCAATCTTGATGGCATGCTTCCGGACCTGGAGACTCTCTACAAGGATGTGCATTCACATCCGGAACTATCGATGCATGAGACGCGTACGGCAGGCCTGGCGGCGGAGCGTCTTCGCGCCGCCGGCTATGAAGTGACAACGGGTGTCGGCAAGACCGGCGTCGTGGGAGTGCTCCGTAACGGTGATGGACCGACGGTCATGCTGCGAGCCGACATGGATGCATTGCCCGTCGAAGAGGCGACAGGTCTGCCATATGCCAGCAAGGCGACGGCTACCGATTCGGGAGGCAATGCCGTGCCGGTCTCGCATATGTGTGGCCACGACATGCACGTGACGTGGCTTGCAGGCGCCACAAAATTGTTGGCCGAGGCGCGCCCGACATGGCGCGGCACTTTGCTGGCGGTCTTTCAGCCGGGCGAGGAAACCGCGCAAGGCGCCCGGGCGATGATCGACGACGGCCTCCTCGACCGTTTTCCGAAACCGGATGTCGTGCTTGGCCAGCACGTTATGGTCGGTCCCGCCGGCACCGTGGCCGGAAGTGCCGGACCGATCACGTCTGCTGCCGACAGCCTGCAAATTCGCTTGTTCGGGCGCGGCGCGCACGGATCGATGCCGCAGGCCAGTATCGATCCCGTGGTCATGGCGGCGTCCGCGGTGCTGCGGCTCCAGACCGTGGTGTCCCGCGAAGTTGCCGCGACGGACGCGGCGGTCCTGACGGTCGGCGTATTGCAGGCCGGCACGAAGGAAAACGTCATTCCCGACGAAGCCATCATCAAGCTCAACGTGCGGACGTTCGACGCCGGCGTACGAGAGCACGTGCTTGGAGCGATTGAGCGGATCGTCAATGCCGAGGCAGCGGCGTCGGGCGCGCCTCGCAAGCCGGAGATCACGACGCTCGACCGATACCCGCTCAATATGAACGACAAATCCGCAAGTAACCGCATCGCGGAGGCGTTTCGCGGCTACTTTTCGCCCGATCGGGTGAGGCACACGGGGCCCGCGCCGGCGAGCGAAGATTTCGGCTGCTTCGGCACCGCATGGCAGGTGCCATCGGTGTTCTGGTTCGTCGGCGGCACGGACCCGGATACTTATGCGCAGGCCAAGGCTGCGAACCGGCTGAATGAGATTCCTGTGAATCACAGCCCGAAGTTCGCCCCGGTCATTCATCCCACGTTGCGAACGGGCGTAGAGGCTCTGGTCATCGCTGCGGGCGCGTGGCTATCGGCGTAGACTGCGTCGCAATCAAATCAGCGTATTATCCGCGAAAGGCAAGGCGTGCCGGCCGGGCGGGTCTGTGGATTCATCGCCGGAATGCCCCGTCCGCGGCGCGGAACGACGCCGGCCAAGACGCATTCTGAGGAAACGCTTTCATGGAGTCGCTTCCTTACATACTCGATCTTGCCGGCACCTTTGTCTTCGCCCTCAGCGGCGCGATGGCGGGTGTGAAGCATCGGCTGGATGTGTTTGGCGTTCTGGTGCTGTCCTTCGCGGCGGCGAACACGGGAGGAATCACTCGGGACGTTTTGATCGGCGCCGTCCCGCCCGGCGCCATCAGCGATTGGCACTACATGGGCGTCTCGCTCGCTGCCGGACTCCTCACGTTCTTTTTTTCGACCCCGATCGCTCAGCGATGGAACCCGGTGCTGCTGTTCGACGCCGCGGGGTTGGCCCTGTTTGCGGTCTCGGGAGCGGACAAAGCTCTCGCCCATGGCCTGAACCCGGTGATGGCAACCTTGCTCGGCATGTTGACGGGAATCGGCGGCGGCATGGCGCGCGATCTTTTGTTGGCCGAAATACCTATTGTCCTGCGGGCGGACCTCTATGCAGTGGCGGCCCTGCTCGGCGCGGCGATCGTCGTGATCGGCAACATGCTGCAATGGCCGTCCGAAGTGGCGGTGCTCGTCGGAGCGGCGTTGTGCTTCGGACTTCGCGTTCTCGCAATCAGATACCGCTGGCAGCTTCCGGTCGCCCGGGCGGGCGGACCGCGTTCAACGGGCGGCGATACGGCCGCCCCGCAGCCGCCGAAAAATGGATCATAGGCGCCGCACATTCGCGACGTGCGTTCAAAACAACGCCAGCACCGTGAGCTTGACGGTCTCGTTCCCGCCGCCGAAAAACCCGGAAACGGAACCGGAGATTGCGGCGACGTATTGTTTGGCATCCAACGCATACGTAAAGATGCCGCCGCCGGCGGACGCCTTGAGGTGGTGGCGCAGCAGAACCTCTCCGGTGTCCGTATTGACGGCGTAGAGGATGCCCGTGAGGTCGCCTGCAAAAGCGACATCCCCCGAAGTCGCCGTTACGTTGGCGAGCATCGGTCCCGGTCCCTCCGCCTTCCAGCGCACCTTGCCCGATGCGACGTCGACCGCGGCAAGCACGCCGCGCCCCTGATCTATCGGGTCTTGCTTGATCTCCCCGCCATAGAAATGATCTCCCACTTTATGGACGGGCGGAGTGGCGACATGAGACGCCATGCCACACCAATCGACCATGGGCAGAATCGCTATCCCGCGTGGTGAATCCAATGCGGTGCTGCTCCACTCCTGTCCGCCGAGCAGTCCGGGGCACACGTGAACCGGCGTGGCGGTAGTGGCGCGGTCCGCGTTCTCCTGCTTCGAAATCGGGACGTCGTAAAGCACCTCGCGAGAATCCCGATCCACGGCGCGCAGCCGGCCATCCTTGCCGCTCACCATGACCAGATCGCGCGTCTTGCCGGCGACGTTCGCGCGCAACAAGGGGCTCGCCTGGGTGAGATCCCAGTCATGCGTGTCGTGGGCGACAAACTGCTTGGCCCAGATGACCTTCCCGGTTTTCAGGTCGAGTGCCACGACAGAATTCGTGCCGAGGTTGTCGCCTTCACGAACTTCGCCGTAAAAATCGGGGGCCGGATTGCCCGTCGGGATAAACACGATGTCTTTGGCGCGGTCCACCGAGACCGGCGTCCAGAAGCTGCCCCCGCCATGGCTGAGCGCCTCGTTCGATCCCCATGTCTTTGCCTCCGGAGAATTCGGCGCCGGCAGCGCCGAGTAGCGCCAGATTTCCGAACCGTCGCTCAGTCGGAAGGCACCGATCCACCCCTGGCCGCCCCAGTCGGCGCCGGCCGTGCCGTAGATGATCGTGTCGTCGACGATCATCGGCGGCATGCTCAGATAATGGCTCTCGTCGTAGCTGGTGATCTGCCGCTTCCACAGGAGCTTGCCGTCGGTCATCGACAGCGCGATCAGGTATCCGTCGGAGGTCCCGCGCACCAGGCGTCCGTCCTTCATCGCAAGCCCGCGATTGACCGGCGAGAGGATCTTTCCCTGAACCCGCCAGTCGTAACGCCAAAGCTGCCTGCAGGTTTTGGCGTCGATCGCGACCGTGGTCTGGGCCGCGGTGAAATACATGCGCCCGTCATACAGCAGGGGCGAGGACTGCGCCGGCGCCTGGACGCCGGTGTCGAAGGTGCAAACTTCCTTCAGGGTGCCGACGTTCCCGGCGTTGATCTGGTCGGTGGCGACATAGCGGTGCCCGTCATAGCTCTTGTTGGTCATCAGCCAGGTGTCTGTTGCGCGGGCCGAATCATCCAGTTCCGCCTGCGTCGGTCCCGCCGGCGCGGCGAGCGCTTGCGCACTCCAGAGCGAGGCTCCGGAGATTGCGGCTCCGGCGATGGCAAGGAAGCGGGAGCGGCGGACGGCAAAAATGCCCATGGCGGCTCTCCTTCTTCGCTCGTCCGATCAAGGACCGCGTGTCCGCTCCTGGGTCTGGAACTGAAGCCCGAAGCAGGGTGAAAGCGACCAACAATCTCGTGCTTCGGACGAGCCCGCTGCGTCCGCCGAAGCGCCGACTACCCTGATCTCGCGGGTGATCGCCACAAAGCGTCGAACTTGTGACGGCCAAGGCGACTGACGGTCCAGGTCGATGCGAGGTGCGGATGGGCGATCCGTCGGGGGCGGGACGCGATCCGGTTGTGTCCCCGGCGACGGTTCGACGGCGCGCCGGGAAACGCCCCCTCGTTGCCCTCTTGCCCAGAATTTCCGAACGTGGTTTAGAACGGATCTAACGGTGAATAGCGCTGTTTCTCGCGCGGTCGCAGCTACCGCAAGATCATCGGAATACGGCATCTCCGTCTTTGAATTCGGGAGACATGGTCGCCATGTTCTCCAGTGCTGCTCCGGTACGCGGCAGCGCAGTGCTTTCCACACAGACCCTGCCCGGGTCTGTATTTTTTATAAAAGCAAAGCAGGATCAATGTGATGGCCGCCTATCAGTACGTCTATGTGATGAAGAACCTGTCCAAGGTCTATCCCGGCGGCCGGGAGACCCTGAAGAACGTCACGCTGGCGTTCCTGCCGGGGGCCAAGATCGGCGTGCTCGGCGTCAACGGCGCCGGCAAGTCGACGCTGCTCAAGATCATGGCCGGCATCGACAAGGACGTGAACGGCGAGGCCTTCGCGGCCGACGGCGCCAAGATCGGCTATTTGTCACAGGAGCCGCAGCTCGACCCCACCAAGGACGTCGCTGGCAACGTCATGGAGGGGGTCGGCGAGGTCAAGGCGCTGGTCGACCGCTTCGAGGCGGTGAGCGCGCGCTTCGCCGAGGAGTTGAGCGACGATGAGATGAACGCGCTCATCGCCGAGCAGGCGGAGCTGCAGGAGAAGATCGACGCGGTCAACGGCTGGGAGCTCAACCGCACGGTCGAGATCGCCATGGACGCGCTGCGCTGCCCGCCCGGCGAGGCCGACGTGACCAAGC
Source organism: Alphaproteobacteria bacterium (assembly GCA_035493495.1). Classification (GTDB taxonomy): domain Bacteria; phylum Pseudomonadota; class Alphaproteobacteria; order SMXQ01; family SMXQ01; genus DATJIG01. The sequence goes on along the minus strand of DATJIG010000199.1, from coordinate 1,729 downwards.
TCTCGGGCGGCGAGCGCCGCCGCGTGGCGCTGTGCCGGCTGCTGCTGTCGAAGCCCGACCTGCTGCTGCTCGACGAGCCGACCAACCACCTGGACGCCGAATCCGTCGGATGGCTGGAGAAGTTCCTCGAATCCTATGCCGGCACCGTCGTCGCGGTGACCCACGACCGCTACTTCCTCGATAACGTAGCCGGCTGGATCCTCGAGCTCGATCGCGGCCAGGGCATTCCCTACGAGGGCAACTACACGGGCTGGCTGCAGCAGAAGCAGAAGCGTCTCGCCCTCGAGGCGGCGCAGGAGACGGCGCGCCAGCGCACGCTCGCCCGCGAGCTCGAGTGGATCGGCACCACGCCGGCGGCGCGACGCTCGAAGTCGAAAGCGCGCATCGCCGCCTATGAGGAATTGCTCTCCAAGGATTCGGAGAAGCTGGCGGGCGAGGCGCAGATTGTCATTCCGCCGGGCCCGCGGCTCGGCGACCTCGTCGTCGAGGCCAAGGACGTGCGCAAGGGCTATGGCAATCGCCTGCTGATCGAGGACCTCAACTTCAAGCTTCCGGCGGGCGGCATCGTCGGCGTCATCGGCCCCAACGGTGCCGGCAAGACGACGCTGTTCCGCATGATCGTCGGCCAGGAGAAGCCGGACGGCGGCTCGATCCGCATCGGCGACACGGTGAAGCTCGGTTACGTCGACCAGTCGCGCGACGCGCTGCGCGCCGACAAGACGGTGTGGGAGGAGATCTCCGACGGTAAGGACGAGATCGAGCTCGGCAAGAAGAAGATGCCGAGCCGCGCTTACTGCGCCGCGTTCAACTTCAAGGGCGCCGACCAGCAGAAGAAGGTCGGCCAGCTCTCCGGCGGCGAGCGCAACCGCGTGCACCTCGCCAAGATGCTGAAGTCGGGAGCCAACGTGCTGATGCTCGACGAGCCGACCAACGATCTCGACGTCGACACCCTGCGCGCGCTTGAGGAGGCGCTGCAGGATTTCGCCGGCTCGGCGATCATCACCAGCCATGATCGCTGGTTCCTGGATCGCATCGCCACGCACATCCTCTCGTTCGAGGGCGACAGCCAGGTGGTCTGGTTCGAGGGCAACTTCCAGGACTACGAGGCCGACAAGAAGCGTCGCCTCGGCGCCGACGCCGACCAGCCGCACCGCATCAAGTACAAGCCGCTGACGCGGTAAGGGACGGGTCGCACCCCGTCCCTATTGAACAAAAGCGACGGGACGCAGTCAGGTCCAAGCGAGGAGGCCCGGCACTCGTGCCGGGCCTTTTTCGTTGTGCGCAGGTGGACGTCCACGCACTTTTTTGCGCCCTCTCCCTTTGGGGGAGAGGGCAGGGGTGAGGGGCTTCGTCACTCCCGCGCCCCTCTTTTTAAGAACGGGCGGGGTGCAACCCGCCCGTAAGAGCGAGAGTCCAGGGCCATCACACTGCGCGCGGCTGCCCTGGATGCCCGCCTTCGCGGGCATGACGAGAGAAAAAGATCGCTCCGCACGTAAACACCGCGTCATCCTCGGGCTTGGCCCGAGGATCCACGTGTTTCTTTCGCGGCTGCACAAAAACTCATGGCCCCTCTTCTGTTGACGGCCGCGCTGGTGCGCGGCCTAAGGCAGCCCCCCTCTTTTCAAACGGACTGCGGGAGCGCGGTCCTAAGGCGAGACCATGACGGATCAACATGATTCGTCACTTTGCACAGCCTCTCTCAAACCCGCCCGCGTTTCTCCACAGCCCC
>DATJIG010000198.1:0-4030 GCA_035493495.1 Alphaproteobacteria bacterium | reverse complement strand
TCGGTGAAGCCGATCGGCCACCAGTAGCGCCGCATCAGGTTGCCCATGCGCGTGCCGGGCCCGATGCGCGTCAGCAGCTCGTTTTCACTCTGGTCCATCGCCGTCTCCGTGTGTACACAGGCCGCCGCGCCGGGCGCCGCGACCGTGGCAAGGTTGTCGCTCCCGCGCCTATATTACCCAATCGCATGGGGACGAGTCGTCAGTCCGGTGCGTCAAAACAGTTTTTCGGCGGCAGCGGCAGTCGGAACAGTCAATGGAGCGGCGGGCTATTCCGCCGGCGGGAGACATGGTGGGTACGCGGATCGGGATTTTTGCGGCGGTCATGGCCGCCCTTCTGGTGACGGGAGCGGTTGCGGCCGACCTGCCGAAGAGCTCCCAGGCGGTGCTCGATCAGCTCAAGCTGAAGCCCGATATCCTGAACGGCCTCGACGAGGAACTCGCGGTGCCGGCCGACTGGATCGAGAAGGCGCGCGCCAATCCGATGGTGAAGGTGACCGGCTCCGACGATCCGCCGCTCTACGCCCAGCTCATCAAGCCGTTCCAGGAGCGCTATCCCTGGATCAAGCTCCAGTACTTCACCGGCAGCGCCAACGAGCGGGTGATCAAGCCGCTGGTCGCGTACCAGACCGGGCGGTCGATCGCCGACGTCGTGTTCAGCATGGACGCGTCGACCACCAACTACGCCAAAGACGGGATTTCGGCGAACCTCACCGACATGCCGGCCTACAAGAATGCGATGCCCGGCGCCAATCCGCCGAGCGGACTGACCGCGACGTTCCGCGCGCGGCCCTACTGCATGGCCTACAACACCCAGCTCCTGAAGCGGGACGAACTGCCGAAGACGTGGAAGGACCTGCCCGATTCGAAGGTGCTGGCGGACGGTCGCATCGGCGCGGTGATGCTGCCGCATCTCTGGTTCATGCCGCTGTGGGGCAAGTACGGCGAGGACTGGGCGGTGAAGTACCTCGACGACTACTTCAAGAAGCTCAAGCCGCAGGTGCGCCGCGAGGGAATCAATGCGGTCACCAGCCTGGTGGGCGCGGGCGAGCTCTACGCCTCGATGCCGGCGTACCCCGAGCGCATCAAGCAGATCCAGGACAAGGGCGCGCCGGTGGCGTGGTACTGCCCCGACATGATCCCGCTCAATTTCTCGCGGCTCGCCATCTTCAAGAACAGCCCGGGTACCTGGGGCGGCCGTATCTTCGCCAACTGGCTGCTGAGCCGCGAGGGACAGCTCGCCCAGCTCGCGGTGTTTGGCACGCCGCCGGTGCACAAGGACCTGCAGTCGCCGGACTTCCACGTCTTCCCCGATGAGATCCGCGGCAAGCCATTCATCTCGTTCGACGATCAGGAGCAGACCGACAAGTTCCTGAAGATATGGAACTCGTACGCCCTTGCCGCGAAGCCGGGTCGCTGAGCCGCCGGTTGCCTAAACTGCTGAAGCGAGTCGTTCCTCCGTGCTTCGGGGGAACATGGTCGACGATGACCATCTCCAGCGGCGATGCCACAGTATTCCTGACGAGTCCGATCTCGGCGTTCCTGCTGTGCGCGGCGGTGCTGGGAAATGAGTCCGGAGCGGATTGAATGAGAGAGCAGCGGCTGGCCGGGCGGTCAGCCGCTGAATGTGGCCTTAGTTACTCGTCGTTCATGCTGGGCGAGCCGTACGAGCTCGACGCCCCTGACCGATCGCGATCGTTATCGGATCTGCTGGCCATGCCGCCGGATTGGCATGCGGCAACCGCGAGTGCGAGGATCAGCATGGTGCCGGTAATGACAGGCCGAAGGTGACGGGTCATGTCCTGCCTCCCCTGTGGTGTTCGCGGCGTTCGCGACGCCGCGAGTCCAGAGAAGATGATTCGCCGGTCGACGACAACTCCGGGTTGCCCCCGCGTCAGAGTTGACACACATCTATAAGACTCGGCGATGACTGGAGGGTTTTCGGCGGGGAGCGCCGCGCAACGGTTGCGCAAATGCAGTCAGGCTCGCCGATTGGTCGAGACTGTCTCGAGGCCGCGGCGAACGCGCCACTCGTGCCAGATGAGCACAATGACGACGACATCGAACACGGTCAGCAGAAGGAGGCCGATGCCGCCCGTATAGGAGTAGCGATAGATCTGGTAGACGATGAACAGCCCCAGCACGACGAGCGAAGCCGGATAGGACCAGAACCGGTTGCGCAGCAGGCCGACGACCAGAAACACCTTTACCAGGCCGTGGCTCAACAAATAGAAAGCGTAGAAATGCTGGGTGCTGGCCGTGAAGGTCTGCGCCATCGACGCCAGGTGCTTCGCGATGAAATCGTTGGGGTCCTCGAGCAGCTCGTCCTGCGTCATCGTGTCGACTAGGCGCATGATGGTGCCGGTGTCGATCACCGCTAAAAGGATCCCGCCAATGCATTCGATCAGCGCATGGGCCCCTTTGAGCAGGACGCTGATCTCGAAGACCTGATGAATACGGCGTTCGTTCATGGGCTTGGGCGATCCGTCGTGCGTGGCCGGCGCGCCAATCTAACACGGCGCGATCCCCAGCGAGCCTTCACACCGGAAATTGTGAAACCCGATTCTGCCCCGATGCAGGTCACACCGCGACGCGTCTCGACGGTGCTAGTCTGAACTCCCCGGCGAACAGGAGAGTGCCATGCATCCGAAAGCGGTCGGTGTCGTGTTCGCGTCCGCGTTGCTGTCGGCGTGCAGCCCATCCGTAATCCGCGACCAGTCGACGTCGCTGTTCAGTTCCGTGGAATACGGTACTCAGGCCAGCCGGGGCGATATCCCGGTGCTGGTGCTCGGCAGCGCCGCCGGACTCGACGGCGCGCGTCTGTCTGACGCGGTCGTCGCGCACATGCAGGGTGCGGACTGGCCGCCGCGCGCCCGGTTTGCACCAGCGTCGACCGCGGGAAATCCGGGCACCTATTCCTATGTCATGTCGTTCAACGGGCCACGCGATCTGACCTCGTCGAAGCTGTGCGCGCAGCGACCGGCCGTGTCCGGTACGCCGACGGTGCCGACGGACGGCGACATCGTTCTCGTCGCGGGAATCTGCCGTTACGACAAGGTCGCGTCCGGCGTGACGGCGCGCACGGCCAATGTCGCCGGACCCGACGATCCTCAGTTCCAGGCGCTGATCGTCAGCGCGGTACAGGAACTGACGCGGGTGCAGGGCCGCCAACACGACAACTCGTCCGACGGCAAGGGCGACAAGTCCTAGGTCCATTACGATGGCGGCGCTGCGCGCGGCGCCAACGCCGCGCGCGGTTGCGCCGCGCGCTCATCCGGAAGACAATCGCGCGTTTCCGCACCCGGCAACCGCATTCCATTCCCGACTTCATGAGCGCTCCCCATCAGGCCTTCGCCGGCCTGCGGCATCCCGGATACCGCGTCTATCTCGTCGGCTCGATGCTGGCCATGATGGCCGACTCGATCGAGCACGTGATCAGCTACTGGATGGTGTTCGAGAAGTTCCACTCGCCGGCGCTCGGCGGCTTCGCGGTGATCTCGCACTGGGCGCCGTTCCTGCTGTTCTCGATGTGGTCGGGCGCGCTTGCCGACCGCTACGACCCGCGCCGCGTCATCCAGGTGGGAATGTGTATGTTCGCCGCCGCGTCGCTCGCCTGGGGACTCCTGTTCGTCACCGGCCGGCTCGAGGTGTGGCACGCCGTCATCATCCTGACCATCCACGGCTTTGCCGGGGTGCTGTGGAATCCGGCGGCTCAGCTCCTGATCCACGACATCGTCGGCCGCGAGCATCTGCAGAGCGCGGTACGCCTGATGTCGATGTCGCGCACGCTCGGCATGCTGGCGGGACCGGCGGTGGGCGGTGCCATCCTGATCGCCCTTGGGCCCGCGCATGGCATCCTGCTCAACGTGCTGTTCTACATGCCGCTGGCGCTGTGGCTGTGGCGCGCGCCCTACGGCCCGAAGTTCCGCAAGGAGGCGCCGCGCGGACGGCCAATGAAGGGATTGAGCGACGTCGTCGTCACCATCCGCGAGATGGCGAGCAACCGGGTGCTGTCGTCGATGACGATGGTGGC
>DATJIG010000197.1:0-12967 GCA_035493495.1 Alphaproteobacteria bacterium | reverse complement strand
GCGCGAAACACCCGAGAGTGGCTCGGCAGCAGAGCGACTCCGTCTGTGCGTCCCTGGGCGGAGAACCATCCGATGGGGAGACCACGATGGCGATCCTTCTGCCGACACCGATCCTCTACGGCGACACGTCCGACGATCTGGCCGATCACGACCACGGCGGCGCGCAGTCCCTGACAGGCAGTGCCACGGTCATCGGCGATGCGAACGCGCTCCTGGATCACGCCGCCGGCGGCGACGACACGATCGACGTGTTCAGCATAACCGGAGACGTCGTCGCGATCGGCGATGCCATCACGATGACCGACCACGCGACCGGCGGCGACGACCACCTCATCGCCGACGCCAATGTGTTCGCCGCGACCGTGGTCGGCGACGCGGTGACCCTCACCGGCCACGCGCACGGCGGCAACGACACGATGACCGCCATCGGCCGCAGCTCCGTGACCCTGTACGGCGACGCGCAGATCATCGAAGACCACGCCGTCGGCGGCAACGACACGGTGATCGTCGGCGCCAGCCGCTTCGGCCTGTTTGGCTTCGGCGACGCGCAAACCATCACCGACCATGGCCGCGGCGGCGACGATGTCGTCTCGGGGCAGGGCTTCGGAACTCTCCCGCAACAGCTTTACGGCGATGCCTTCACGCTGAGCGGCTTCGCCATCGGCGGCAACGACACGGTGATCGGCGCCAACGGCGGCGGGTCGCAGATCTACGGCGATGGCCACGAGCTGCTCGACCACGCCAGGGGCGGCGACGACGTGCTGGTCAGCGGCGCGGCCAACGACCTGATGTGGGGCGACGCCCCGGTGGTCGCGCCGACCGCCCAGACCGGCGCCGACACCTTCCTCTTCGACCGCGCCAGTCAGCCCAGTCTCGGCAACGACACGATCGAGGATTTCGAGCCGGGCAAGGACCACATCTCGCTGCAGAACTACAGCGGCGTCGCGACCTTCGGCGACCTGACGAGCCACATCGCCGATACCACGGCCGGGTCGCTGATCACCTTCGATGCGCAGAACACCATCCTGGTCGTCAACGACCACAACCTGACGGCGAGCGACTTCGCGTTCTCGTGAGGATTTCTCGCAAGGACAGGCGTCAGACCCGAGGAGGATCGCGGCGATTCAGTCGCCCCTAGTCGCCACGGATCTTCTTCACCGTGGCGATCGCCGCCGGCGAGGATTGGTAGAGGCGGTCGAGGATCGCGGCCACCGCGGGGCCGTCGATCGGGTCGACCTCGATGCCGGTGCGCTCGGCGTCGGCGAGGAACTCCTTGTCCTTCATCGTCGCCATGAACGCGGTGCGCAGCGCCGCGAGGCGGTCGGCGGGAACGTCGGGCGGCCCGCCGACGGGGCGCGCCATCTCCTGGTCGGCGAACACCAGCTCGAACACCTGCTTGGTCGCGTCGTCCCTGGCGTAGCTCATGATCGACGGCACGTCCTTGAGCTCCGACGTGCCGACCACCGAGAGCTGCACCATGATCGTCACCCGCTTGTTGTCGATCCAGTCGCGCCGCGCCGACTTGAGGCTGCCCCAGCTGAACGAGCAGTAGCCGTGGAGCTCCCCGCGCTCCATGGCGATGCCGACGGCGCCCGAGTCGGGATAGCCCGGTACCACCTTGAACTTGGTGCCGATCAGCCCGTTCATAATCTGCGGGAAGAGATACGACGGCGACACCGTGCCGGTCGCGCCCACCAGCATCTCGCGTTGCTGCACGTCCTCGATGCGGTTGAAGCCGGTGCCCCGCCACGAGAGGCAGGTCGCGACCTCGCGGCTCATCGAGCCGATCCAGGTGAACTTGCGGCCGTCGTAGCGGGCGTTGTCGTTGCCGAACAAGGGCTCGATCAGCAGACCGCGCGCCGGCAGCCCGATCGCCGAGCCGTCGCGTGGCGCCACGTTGTAGAGGTTGTTGGTCATGGTGAGGCTGGCCGCGCCGGGCATGTTCTGGATGACGATGGTGGGCCCGCCCGGGATGTGGCGCGCGATGTGGCGGCCAAGCACGCGGGCATAGACGTCGTAGCCGGTGCCCGGGCCGTAGCCGACCAGCACCCGCAGGTTCTGGCCGCGGTAGAACTGCTCGACGGATTGCGCCTGCGCCGACGCGCTCCCGGCCAGTAACGAACCCAGCAACGCGCACGCGCCCACCGCGACCACGCGGCTGATCGATCCCGACATCCCTGCCTCCCGAGCTTGTGCTCTTATCGGGTCAGCCTAACGCGCCTCGAAACCGCGCGCCTGTTTCACTTTTTGCGTCCCACGTGAACGGGTGCGGTGGTTTTCCGCAGCTCCAGACATGCGCTTAGCGGTTGCGGTGGCGTCGGGCGGCGCCGATACTTTTGCCGGCTTCATCGGGCTCCACGGCGCGACACAACAACAAGACGCGTGCCGGGCCCGTCTCGATCCTTTCGACGGGAGACGATCATGGAACTGCCTTCCTCCGACGACATCCATCGTTTGACGGTGCAGGAGTTCGACACGTCGAAGCTCCTGGCCCATGCCGCGCAGCAGGCGCGCCGGCGCAAGTACAGCGAGTTCATGATCGTCGACTGCGACTCGCACCACTACGAGACCGATCATCTCAGCGAGATCTACGAGTACATCGACGAGCCGGTCATCAAGCAGCTCGCCAAGACGTTCCACAAGACGATGGGCCTGCCGATGTTCCCGCAGCGCACCAACGATCAGGACATGGGCGGGCGCATCACCCGGGCGCCGGCGCGCCGGCTCGAAAAGTCGTCGTTCAAGGACGGCCGCCGCGACGTCGAGCTGACCATCCGCTGGATGGACGCGATGGGCGTCGACTACACCTGCCTGTTCCCGACCCCGATGCTGTCGCTCGGTCTGCACCCGCAGGTCGAAATGGAGATCTCGCTGGCCAAGGCCTACAACCACTGGCTGTGCGACCGTGTGCTGTCGAGCGAGCCGCGCATCAAGTCGATGCTCTATCTGCCGTTCAACGATCCCGACGAGTGCTACAAGGCGGTCAAGGAATTCGGCGACCGCAAGGGCGTGGTCGGCTTCCTCGTCACTGCCGTGCGCTACAACGCGGTGCACGAGAACGAGTACATGAAAACCTACGCGCTGCTCGAAGAGATGGGCAAGCCGCTCGCCTTCCATGCCGCCTACAACTGGCACACCAAGTACATGGAACAGATGAACCGCTTCATCTCGGTCCATGCGCTCGGCTTCCCGTACTACAACATGCTCCACATGACGAACTGGATCATCAATGGCATCCCGGAGCGCTTCCCCAAGCTCCGGACGCTGTGGATCGAGGGCGGCCTCGCCTGGGTTCCGTTCCTGATGCAGCGCCTCGACAACGAATACATGATGCGCCCGTCGGAATGCCCGCTCCTGAAGCGGCTCCCGAGCGAGTACATCTCCGAGCAGTTCTTCTCGTCGCAGCCGCTCGAACTGGTGCGCAACCACAAGATGCTCGAGGCGACGTTCGACTACATGCACGCCGACACCCAGCTGATGTTCGCCACCGACTACCCGCACTGGGACTTCGACCTGCCGAACACGGTCTACGACATCCCGTTCCTCGACGAGAAGGCGAAGCGCAACATCCTCGGCGGCAACGCAGCAAAGCTGTTCAATCTCGGGCCGTGGAAGCACGAGAACGGCAAGCCGGTCTGGGCGGGCTGAGGCAGGCGTATCCAACACGCTGCGTCTGTTACCCCTCACCCTTCCCTCTCCCCAGAGGGGAGAGGGTTGTGAAGGGTTGGCGAGCCGAAAGGCGAGCCTTACCCGAAGCTGGGTAAGGGGAATACGCGAACAAAAGAATACGAGCAGCTCTTTCAGGGAGAGCATTGATGGAATTTCCTTCGAGCGGCACGCGCGCGCTCACGGTCGAGGAGTTCGACACCACCAGGCATCTCGCCCACGCGGCGAAGCAGGCGCGCGAGCGCGGCCTCGACAAGATCACCGTGGTCGATTGCGACATCCACCACGACGAGACCGGCAGTTTCCGCGACATCGTCGGCCACATCGACTCGACGGTCGAGCGCCAGTTCGCGCGCTCCGGCACCAACGAGGGCCGGCGGCCGATGATCCCGCGCAACATCGGTTACGAGGACGCGGGCGGCCGCGTCCAGCGCTTCGCCGCGCGCAAACTCGAGCAGACCCCGGCCAACGTGCATCGCGACATCACGCTGACGCGGCGCACCATTGAGGCGATGGGCGCGAAGTTCGCCGTCCTCTACCCGACGACGGCGATGCGGCTCGCGATCCAGCCCAAGCGCGACTGGGAATACTGGCTGACGCTCGCCTACAATCGCTGGATCGCCAACGACCTGCTGGCGCAGGAATCGAACATCCGCGGCATGCTCTATCTCCCGATGCACCACCACGTCGAGTGCCTGGAGATGATCGAGCAGTTGGGCTCGAAGCCCGGCGTCGCCGGCTGCGTCATCGCCAGCCCCCGCTACGAGCGCATCTACTCGAAGGGCATGATCCGCATCCTCTCGGCGATGGAGGAGCGCGGCATGGTGCTGGCGTTCCATGGCATGGCCAACTGGGGCGAATCGTCGCTGGTGCCGATGAACTCGTGGGCGGCGACCCAGGCCGTCGGTGCGCCGCACTCCAATATGATCCACCTCACCAACTGGATCGTGAACGGCATGCCCGAGCGCTTTCCGAAGCTCAAGGTGCTGTGGCTCGAGTCGGGCGTGGCGTGGGCGCATTACCTGATGCAACGGCTCGATGCCATGTACATGAGCCATGTCTCCGAGGCGCCGCTGCTGAAAGAGAAGCCGAGCCACTACATGAAGCGGATGTTCTACTGCTCCCAGCCTCTCGAATCCCCCGAGGACCCGACGGCTCTCGAAGTGGCGATGAAGGCGATCAACGCCGACACCCAGCTCGTGTGGGGTTCCAACTTCCCGGCCCACAACTTCGACGTGCCGTCGACGATCTGGGACCTGCCGTTCCTGTCGCGCGAGGCCAAGACCAACATCCTCGGCGGCACCGCGCTCAAGCTGTTCAACATTGACGCCAAGTGATGGGACGCCAGATGAGGGCCAGTCCATGAGCGCCGCCGATCTCGAACGCGCTGTCGCCTCGCGCTGCCACGCCGCCGAAACCCGGGCGCGGATCGGGCTGATCATCCCGTCGTCGAACCGGATGAGCGAGCCGCAGTTCCACCGCTATGCCCCCGCCGGCGTCGCGATCCACGTGGCCCGCGCCCAGATCACCGGCCGCCACAAGAAGCCGATCACCGCGTTGCTCGACGAGGTCGGCCACGCCGCCTCGACGCTGGGCGATGCCCGCTGCGATCCGGTCGTGTTCCACTGCACCGGCACGGCGATGGCCGAGGGCCCGGAGGGCGAGGCGGCTTTGGTCGCCCGCGTCGTGCAGGAGAGCAAAGCGCCGTGCTTCTCGACGGCGCAGGCCATCGTCGAGGCGCTGCAGGCGCTCGGGCTCAAGCGCATCGTGCTGTTCAGCCCGTACCCGCAGGAGACCAACGATCACGAGCGCGAATTCCTCGCCGCCCACGGCATCGCCGTGGTGCGCGATGTAGCGCTCGCTGTCGGTTCGAGCGACGAGTACATCCGCGTGCCGGTGACCAGGTGGATCGAGCTCGCCCGCGAGCAGGCCCAGGGGTCGATGGGGAAGGCCGACTTCGACGGCTTCTTTCTCTCCTGCACCAACACCACGCAGATCGAGACGATCGAAACGATCGAGCGCGAGACCGGTAAGCCCGTGGTCAACTCCAACCAGGCGGTGCTGTGGGCGGCGCTGCGGCGTCTGGCGCCAGTGCTTGGGCCGACCGCCATCGACCCCGGGCTCGGCCGGCTGTTCCGGCAATCGGCAAAGGCGGCGGCCTGAGGCATCCGTCGCGCGCGGACGGGCGATCAACGGGGGTATGGTGATGGGCCCGAGGGTGGGTGCTCTCTTCGGACTGGCGTGGGTTGGACTGGCGTTAGTGGGACCGGCGTCCGCCGCGGCCGAGGCCGATACCGCGGCCTTCTTCCACGCAACGCCGCTCTCGATCTACGTCGGCGGCGATGCGGGCGGCGGCTTCGATCTCTACACCCGGGTGCTGGCGCGCCACATGCCGCGCCACATCCCCGGCAATCCGACGGCCGTGGTGAAGAACGTACCCGGCGCCGGCGGACTCAAGATGGTCGACTACATCTACCAGAGCGCACCGCGCGACGGTTCGGCGTTCGGCACTTCGAGCCGGACCTTCGTCATCGAGCCGATGCTCGGCAACAAGGCGGCGACCTACGACCCACGGCGGCTGCGCGCGATCGGGTCGATCAGCCCCCAGACGCCGACCTGCGCGGTGTGGCACAAGGCACCGGTCCGGACTCTCGCCGATGCCAAGTCCGCGGACGTGCTGATCGGCGCCGAGGCGATCAACGCCACGGTCACCTATCCGGCGATCCTCAACGCCGTGCTCGGGACGCGGTTCAGGATCGTCAGCGGTTACAAGGGCACGCCCTCGATCATGACGGCGATCGAGCGCGGCGAGGTCGAAGGCGTCTGCCTGTCGTGGGACACGTTGAAGACGATGCGCCCCGAGTGGATGGCGAACGGCACGCTCCGCCCCATCGTGCGGATGACCCACGCGGCGAACCCCGAGCTGCCGCGCGTCCCGAGCGTGTTCGACGGCGTCCGGAATCCAGACGACGCCGGCATGCTCGCGTTCTTCTTCGCGCCCGACGAGATGGGACGTCCCTACTTCGCGCCGCCGGACCTCCCGGAGGAGCGCCTCGCCGCGCTGCGCCGGGCGTTCGACGAGACGATGCGCGATCCCGACTTCATCGCCGATGGCGCGAAGATCAACGTCGCCGTCGACCCGATGAGCGGCGAGGCGATGGAAGCGCTGATCGCCGGCATCGCCGACACGCCGCAACCGATCGTCGATCGCGTCATCAAGGTGCTGGCGAGCTTGCGCTACGCGCATTGAGGGGCCAAGACAATAGGAGAGCCGGTGCGCACCGGCCCTCGTGCAAGAGGGGCAGAGCAATGGCACGGAACACGAAGTGGGGGCTGGGCGTCGCGATCGCGGGCACCGTCATTGGTGCGATGGCCGCGACCGGAGCGAGCGCCCAATCCGTCGAGCAGTTCTACAAATCGGCCCAGGTGCAGTTCCTGGTCGGCCACGACGCCGGCGGCGGCTACGACGCCTACACGCGCTTGCTCGCCAAACACATGCAGAAGCGCATCCCCGGAAACCCGTCGATCGTCGTCAAGAACGTGCTCGGCGCCGGCGGCCTCAAGATGATCGACTTCCTGGCCAACGGTGCGCCGCGCGACGGCTCGGTGTTCGGCATCTCCGACCGCGGCTACATCATCGAGCCGATGCTCGGCAACAAGGCGGCGCAGTTCGACCCGACGAAACTCTCGGCCTTGGGCTCGATCGGCCGCCAGACGCCGACCTGCGCAGTGTGGCACCAGGCCAAGGTCAAGACGCTGAAGGACGCGCTCACCACCGAGGTGCTGATCGGCGGCACCGGCCCGTCGGCGACGACGATCTATCCCGCCATCCTCAACTCGGTGGTGAAGACCAAGTTCAAGATCATCCCCGGCTACAAGGGCTCGGGCGAGATCATGCTGGCGATCGAGAAGGGCGAGGTCGAGGGCGTGTGCCTGTCGTGGGACACCTTGAAGACCATCAAGCCGGACTGGCTCGCCGACGGAAAGCTGAAGGTCATCGTCCAGATGGCGATGGAGCGCGTGCCCGAGATGAAGGACGTGCCGACCGCGATCGAGGTGGCGCCGACCGAGGAGGACCGTCAGATGCTGGCGTTCTACTTCGGCCCCAACGACATCGGCCGGCCCTACATGGGCCCGCCCGACGTGCCGAAGGATCGCCTCACCGCGATGCGCCGCGCCTTCGACGCCACGCTGAAGGACCCCGAGTACCTCGCCGAGGCCAAGACGATGAAAATGGACGTCGATCCGATGACCGGCGAGGATATGGAGGCGCTGATCAGGAAGATCTACGCGACTCCGCCGGCGCTTGTCGACCGCGTCAAGATGGCGCTCGAGCAGTTTAGGGATCGGAACGCGAATTAGCGGCGACTGCCGCGAGGGGTGTAGTCAGCATTTTTGTCGTCATTCCCGCGAAAGCGGGAATCCAGAGTTGCGTTTTTCGTCATGGCCGTGCTTGCCCCGGCCATCCACGTGTTTCTTTAGCCGGCAGAACAAAAGAACGTGGATGCCCGCCTTCGCGGGCATGACGACAAAAGGGCAGAAACAAGAGAAAGGGGAGTTCGCTTAATGGCGTCGATCGATCTCAAGAACCGTGCGTTCATCGTTACGGGTGCGTCGCGCGGCATGGGCCGCGCCATGGCCGAGTCGCTGCTTTCGTCGGGTGCGCGCATCGCCGCGCTCTCGCCCGACACCGCCGAGCTCAACGCCACCGTCGAGGCGCTGCGCAAATCCTCGGACAAGGATCGCGTGACGGCGATCGACGCCGATATCTCGAACCCCGAGCACTGCAAGCGCGCGGTGCAGGAGTGCGTCAGCTACTTCGGGCAGGTCGACGGCCTCATCAACAACGCCGCGCTCGGCCAGCCGTACCTGCGCCCCGGCATCGACGACACCACGGTGCGGTTCTGGGAAGCCGACCCGGTGCGCTGGGGCAAGATGATCCAGGTCAACGTCATCGGCACCTTCATGATGGCCAATGCCGTGACGCCGCACCTGATCGCGCGGAAGTGGGGCCGGGTCGTCAACGTGACGACCAGCCTCGGCACCATCCAGCGCGGCGGCAACACGCCCTACGGCCCGTCGAAGGGCGCGATCGAGGCGATGACGCTCGCCTGGGCCAAGGAGCTCGACGGCACCGGCGTCACCATGAACTCGCTGATCCCGGGCGGCGTCACCAACACCGCCTTCGTGCCCGATGCGTACCGGGCCAAGGCGCGCCACATGCTCGAGCCCGAGGTGATGAAGGCGCCGATCGTCTGGATCATGTCGGATCAGTCCGACGGTTTCACCGGCCGCCGCTTCGTCGCCAAGGAATGGGACGCCACACTGCCGCCGCGCGCGGCCGCGGAGAAGTCGATCGAGGCGCCGGTCTACCTCAAGGCGAGCGTCGAGAGGAGTTAGCCGCTCGCAGTTTTTCGTCATGCCCGCGCAGGCGGGCATCCACGAGTTTCTTTGTGAGGCCGGACACGATGCCGCTGAAGACCGCGGCTTAGAGGAGTTGAGTTTCACCGACCTCCGCGCGGCGTAAGCCGAAACGATTGGAGGGGCAAAACAGTCGATCAGGGGAGCGCGAAATGTCTCAGGTGCAGTCCGCGTCCGCGTCCGATCTCAATCGCAACAAGGAGAACGGCACGCTCCTCGATCCCTATCTCGACTGGGCCGAGGCGCAGGGCATTCCGATCCACCAGGACTTCGGCATCGATATGCTCGCCGTCGACGTGGCCGACTGGCCGCTCTACGGCGCGCGTGGCGCGCTCGCCCATGTCCACGGCCGGGGCGACTACACCAGCGCCTACGTGCTCGAGGTTCCGGCGGGCGGCAGCACGCGGCCGATCCGGCACCTCTACGAGGCGTTCTTCTACGGCCTGTCCGGCCGCGGCTCGACCGTGGTGTGGACCCCCGACGGCTCGAAGCACACCTTCGAGTGGGGACCGAAGGCGCTGTTCTGCATTCCGCTCAACTGCCGGTATCAGATCTTCAACGGCTCGGGGCGCGAGTCGGCACGGCTCGCCTGCACCCACAACCTGCCGCTGACGATGAACCTGTTCCACAGCGAGGAGTTCGTCTTCGACAACCCCTCGGCGTTCCCCGAGCGCGTGGGCAGCAACCAGCAGTTCGAGGGCGACGGCACCTTCATCGGCGTCGCCCCCGGCCGCCACATGTGGGAGACCAACTACGTTCCCGATCTCACCAACTTCGAGCTCAAGGAACTCGAGGAGCGCGGCAAGGGCTCGACCAACATCACCTTCATCCTGGGCGACGGCACGCTGCACGCCCACGTCTCGGAGATCCCGGCGCGCCGCTACAAGAAGGCGCACCGCCACGGCAACGGCATCCACATCTACGCCGTGACCGGCCACGGCTATTCGTGCCTGTGGTACGAGGGCGACGCCGAGTACCGCCAGGTGCCGTGGCGCCACGGCGTGATGTACGCGCCGCCGCACTGGATGTTCCACCAGCACTTCAACACCGCGCCCGAGGCCGCGCGCTACCTCGCGGTCGGCATGGGCAGCCGGCGCTACCCGTTCGTCGGCACCCGCCGCAAGGGCGCCGAGTTCGCGACCTTCACCTCGATCCGCGACGGCGGACGGCAGATCGAGTACGCCGACCAGGACCCGCGCTTTCACCGCAAATGGCTGGAGGAGATCGCGCGCACCGGAGTTACGTCGATCATGGGCGACGTCATCGACGAGAAGGGCGTGTTCGCGCAGCCGCCCGACGCCTTCATCGGGCCGATCCGCAGCCCGCGCCACGAATCGTTGGCGCCGACCGGTTGGTGACTCCGGAGGCGCTTGCGCCGACAGTTTTAAAAGAGATCACGATCGCCGCGGGCAATACGGCGACGCAATACGTGACGTACCGGGGGAGGAGTGTATGCGTTCACGAATCCTGATCGCGGGCTTCACCGCGCTGCTGCTGGCGCCGCCGGCCGCGGCCCCAGTCTTTGCAGAGGACATCGCCACCTACACGATGATCGTCCGCGCGCCGCCCGGCGGCGGCTACGACACCAACGCGCGAATCCTCGCCCGCCACATGCCACGCCATCTGCCCGGCAACCCGACGTTCATCGTCCAGAACATGCCGGGCGGCGGCGGCCGCAAGGCGGCGCAGTACATCGACAACGTCGCGCCCAAGGACGGCAGCGTGATTCTCGCCACCGATCAGGGCACGGTGCTGGCCCAGGCGTTCGGCGAGCAGGACCTGCGCTACGACGTGCTGAAGTGGAACTGGATCGGCGTCATCGACAGTCCGCCCTACGCGGTGGTGATCAACGCCAACTCGCCGGTGAAGACCATAGCCGACGCCCGCGCCCGCGAGGTCATCGTCTCGGCGTCGGGCGCCACCTCGATCTCGGCGGTGCACCCCAAGGTCGTCAACATGATCGCCGGCACCAGGTTCAAGGTGATCCTCGGCTACCAGGTCTCGGCCCAGGCCCACCTCGCGATGGAGCGTGGCGAGGTCGATGGCATCGGCACCTACAATTGGGCGGCGGTGCGGCGCGACGGCTACCTCGGCAAAATCATGCCGCTCGTCGTCATCTCCGACCACCTCACCCCCGACATGCCGCCGGGCACGCCGAAGCTCGCCGACCTCGCGACTAACGACGAGGACAAGGCGCTCGCCGCCTTCATCGTCAACGCCCAGAACATGGCGAAGCCCTTCACCATGGCGTCGGGCCTGCCGCCCGAGCGCGTCGCCGCGGTGCGCGCGGCCTTCGCCGCCACCATGAAGGACCCGCTGTTTCTCGCCGAGGCCGAGAAGCTCAAGATCGACGTGGCGCCGATCGACGACCAGCGGCTGATGGCCATCGTCCGCGACGTGATCGATGCGCCCTCGGCCGTGCGCGAGCGTGCGGCCAGCCTGATGCAGGAGAAGTGAGGGGGAGGGCCTCTCGGCGTTCTTTCTCGTCCTTGCCGCGTAGGCGGGAATCCAGAGCCGTTAGACTCGGAGCGGCTTCCCTGGACGGAAGGAAGAAGAGCCCCTCACCCTTCCCTCTCCCCGACGGGGAGAGGGTGACGAGGGAGGCTTTAGCCGACCGAGTGGGTGAGGGGGCTGAATCGCATAGCGCATTCATGTCTCGCGCAGCCTGGCCGCCAACGCGGTGCATTTCTCCACACCCCCATTTCACCCGGCGATCACCGCGCGCACGGTGATCGTGTCGCCTCGTGGACCGTCGGTCCGGAGCGAAGGACCCACGGGGCGGCACCCAACCAGGAAAGGAGGTGTCGGATGGATCGGAATCGCAAAGCACTCGCGATGACAAGCCAGACGCCCGCCGCCGCTCCTGGTCGCGTGAGAACGAGCACGGCGCTTCCCAGATGGTCGCGACGCTCCTCCTTCTCGGTACCGAACATAAGAACAGAGGCCGAGCCAACGGCCTGCGTCGCAGCCATGAGCGGAGAGAGTCAGCCGACAGCCCCCGGCACTGACCCCCGGGCAACAGATGCGTCCTCTCCAGGGATCAAGACAGAGCACCCGCGGTCTATAGGGTGCCGGCGCCGGCGCGTGTCCGCGGCACGGTGGGCAACCGCCGCGATTCGCGACACCGAAGCTCCTCCTCATTGCCCCGCTCCTCCGCCTTTCGAGGCGGAGGGGCGGGCCTCCGCCGCGCCTGCTGCTGGGCCGACCACATGCGGAGGATCTCCGCCGGGCTGAGACAGCGACTGTGCTACCTCACGGGCGTACGAACGCGGATGCGAAGAGCAATCCGGCGGCGATCAGCGCCGTCCAGATCAGGTTGTTGGAGTTATCTTCCCACCAGATGCGAAGCGCGCTTGCCGTCTTCATCTCATCTCCTTCGTCAGTGACGGGCCGTCCGTCACTGACCGTTCCTCGTGTGATGACGGTGCCTGGCAACCGCTCAGACGCCGAACAGCGATTTGAGTTCCGTCCAGTAGATGACGGCGACGAACAGGATGACGGCCGCGATGGAAACGACCAGCGTCGGGATGCCGGGGCGGGACGCCGGATATTCCTGCGGTACATAGGCCATGAAAACCTCCTCGGCGGACCGGCGGAGGTGGAAGCATGCCCGGAACCCAAGTTGGGAATCCGAGGCCGGTGCGGAAGGTGGAGACGAGGCGCGGGACCGGAAGCTGACACGCGCATCGCGCGTCGTAGATTGTCGTTCCGCCAGTCAGCTTATAAGTAATGCGCCGTCGCGGGAATACAAGCGGTCCGCGCGTGTGCATCGTGTTTGCGGCTGTGCCGCCTACAGCCTCCGCCGCGCCTGCTGTTCGGCCGACCAGACGCGGAGGATCTCCGCCTCATGCCGGTTGAGGCGTTCGCCGAAGTCGTTGAT
>DATJIG010000196.1:0-4134 GCA_035493495.1 Alphaproteobacteria bacterium | reverse complement strand
GCGCGCATGGTGCGCGCGTCGCGACAAGCGGCCGGGAGCTATTAGGCCTGGCGCCCCGTCGAGTGAAGCGATGAAACCGCGAGAGGCCCCCGACAATGGGACACCGGCGCGGTGGATGATTGAGAGGCAACGGCGCTTCCCCTTCGGGTCGCGACGCACCTTCCTTTTCGGTACCGACATAACCCAGCGTCGCGACGCGCGACCGAGGCAGCATCGGTAGGCCCGGCCACGCTTTCAACGCAGCGTGGCACCCTACTGACCCTCACCGGGGACGACAAAGGCGGCTTCTGCCGAGGCCGCCGACGACGGAGTGCGTCCGCCTGGCAAAGTTGGCGCACTCGGCCCCTCACCAGCCCTCCCGCCCTTCAGAAAGGCGGGAGGGTTTCGGTGCCTTCGGACGAGGCACGTCCACTTCATGTCACCCAAGCCGATTGGGGGGAAGACACGGACCGGAACAACCACTTGGCGCGGCACTTTATCCAGAGTGGCGCAATCGGCTCGAGGCTTCCGTTCCGCCCGAGACAAGGCCGTTCCACATCTGTCCATCCGGTGCGTCCGTCAGCGTCCATGAATTCCCTCCTCAGCCTCATCCTCGGGCGACGCCTCGCCAACCGCGAGGTTCAGCGGCGCAAAATCGGTGCCTTCGCAGGCGTTCCGGCGATGGGCCTCGACGCCATCGGCTCGTCGTCGTACGGACCCGAAGCGGCGCTGACGATCCTGGCGCCGCTCGGCGCGGCGAGCCTCGACTACATTCTGCCGATCACCGCGGCGATCCTCGTCCTGCTGGCGATCCTCTACGTCTCCTACCGCCAGACCATCCACGCCTATCCGAGCAGCGGCGGCGCCTACACCGTCGCCAAGGAAAATCTCGGGACGCAGGCGAGCCTGCTCGCGGCCGCCGCGCTGATGGTCGACTACATCCTCAATGTCGCGGTCGCGATCTCCGCCGGCATTGCGGCACTGGTGTCCGCATTTCCGGCGCTCGCGCCCCACACGCTGATGCTGTGCCTTGCGACCCTGACGATCATCACGCTTGCTAACCTGCGCGGCACCGGCGAGGCGGGACGGATGTGGGCGCTGCCGACCTACACCTTCGTCGCGAGCTTCGCCGTCGTGATCGGCATGGGCGTGGCCAAGGCGATTGCCTCAGGCGGACACCCCGCTCCCATCGCGCCGCCTCCGCCGCTCGCCGACAGTGCGGCCGCGGCGGGCCTATGGCTCGCCCTGCGCAGCTTCTCCGCCGGATGCACGGCGATGACCGGCGTCGAGGCAGTGAGCAACGGCATCAGCGCGTTTCGCGAGCCTTCGACGCGCTACGCCCGCCGAACGCTGCTGTCGATCGTCCTCATCCTCGGCGTGCTGCTCGCCGGAATCGCCTATCTGGTCCAGGCCTACGGTATCGGCGCGATGGATCAGACCCAGGACGGCTACCAGAGCGTGCTGTCGCAGCTCGCCGCAGCCGTCGCCGGCCGCGGCGTGCTCTACTACATCGCCATCGGCAGCCTGCTGTGCGTGCTCGTGCTGTCGGCCAACACCAGCTTCGTTGACTTCCCGCGCCTGTGCCAGATGGTGGCGCGCGACAGCTTCCTGCCGCGCGCGTTTGCCATCGCCGGCCGCCGCCTGGTGTACGACGTCGGCATCCTCTACCTCGCGAGCACCGCGGCACTGCTGCTGATCGCCTTCGACGGCATTACCGATCGCCTCATCCCGATGTTCGCGATCGGCGCGTTCCTCACCTTCACGCTGTCTCAGACCGGGATGGTCGTGCACTGGCACCGCGAGCAGAAGAAGACCAGGCATGTCGACAGCCACGTGGCAGCCCGGCTCGCGGTCAACGCCGTCGGGGCGACGACCACCGGCGTGGCGCTCGCCGTCATTCTCACCACGAAGTTCATCGAAGGGGCATGGATCACCGTCCTCGTCATTCCCGCCGTGATTTTCCTGTTGCGCAAGATCCGCCAGTACTACGACGAAGTCGGGGCGCGGACGCGCAAGGTCGAGCCACTCGCCATCACCCACGTCGACCCGCCGATCGTCATCGTGCCGACCGAGAATTGGAGCCGCCTCACCGACCGGGCGCTCGCCTTCGCGCTGCAGATTTCGCCCGACGTCATCGGCGTGCATCTCACTTCGCTCAACGGACCCGACGACGACAGCGAGAAGGAGACGCACCTGCGCGAGCAATGGCGTATCGACGTCGAGGAGCCGGTGCGCGCCGCCGGAATCACGCCGCCGCGGCTCGTCGTGCTCCCGTCGCACTACCGAAACATCCACGGGCCGCTGCTCAAGTTCATCTCCGAGGTCGAGGAGAAGCAGCCGGACCGGCAGATCGCCGTCGTCATCCCGGAGCTGGTCAAGCTAACGTGGTGGCAGCACCTGCTGCACACCCATCGTGCCCGACGACTGCGCGCAGCCCTCCTGCGCTACGGCGGATCGCGCCTCGTGGTGATGAACATACCGTGGTACCTCGAGGAGCCCCGGCCGGCGGAGGCGCTGGAGCCGGAAGCCGCGCCCCCGGCGCACCGCCCACACGTGATCCGGGCACGTGCGCGGTGATCGAGCTACTCGGGCACGTAGACCTCGATGCAGCCGCCGCGTCGCGACGCTTCCGGAACACTCGCACCGCCAACCCGTTGATCCGACAGAAACCACGGATGGAGAACCGTCATGAATCCGGAACCGAGCGGCCTGTGGTGGGCGGTGATGGACATCGTCTTCGTCGCCCTGCTCGGCGTCGCGATCGCCGCCGCCAACGTAGCCCGCCGCAAGCGCGACGGCTCGATCGGCTTCGCCGGCGAGACGGAGGAGCCCACGCGCGACGTGCGCGCCGCCGGCCGTTGGGGCCGGTGGCAGGACATCGTAATCATGCTGTTGGCGGCATGGCTGTGCGTGTCACCCGTGGCGTTTCCCGACGAAGTTCGCCCCGGCATGTCGGCCAACTCCGTCGTCGTCGGTGTCGTGCTCGCGGGAATCGCGCTTGCCGCCGTCTACCGCCTCGACTCCCCGCACGAATGGGCGATCGTCATCGGCGGCGCGTGGATCGTCGTGTCGCCCTGGATCCTCGGCTTCAGCGACGCGCCGCGCTCTGCGTGGAATCACTGGATCGTCGGAGCGCTGATCGTGGTGCTGGCGGGCTGGGAGCTGCTGGCGCTGAGGCGGATGCCCGCGCTGGCGAGCGATCCGTCGCAGACGCAACGACGGTCGCGGCTACCCGGTTAGGACCGGACGACGGAGCACCTCTACCAGTTGACAGCAGTCGCCGTCGGCTTGTCGGCCTGGTAGATCGCGGTCAGGAGGCGCATCACTTCCTGCTGCTGGTTCCACGGCAGCTTGCGATTGGCGAACCGGGACGTCAGCACGTCCCAGCAGTAGATGCCGTAGCTCACCTTGCCGAGCGCGTTTCCAATATCCCAGTAGATCTTGGTCGCGCCCTTGAGGAAGCCGAGGAATTCCGCGGAGCTCGTCTTGTGGCGGAACATCTTGTCGTAGCCGTCCTCGTAGCGCTTGACGATGCTCTCGACGGTCCGCCACTCAGCGCGGAGCTGATCGCGCACCGTGCGCAGCATCGCCGTCATCTCGCGGGTCTCATTGATCGGCCGGCCGGTGATCGGCACATCGTTGGCGACGACCCACTTCATCAGGTCGACGAGCTGAAGCTGCACGCGGCCGTACTGGTAGGAGTAATAGACGATGCCGCGCCACGACGAGAACAGGTCGAGCGCCTCGTGCTCGGGCAATCGGAAGGCGATGATGAGAGGCTTCAGGGCCTCGAAGTCGCGCGCCTCCCAGATCGTGTCCATGAGCTGGCGCGCCTTGTCGTCCGACGACATCGCGTCGGGGAACGCGGCCTTCACCACGGGCTCGAAGCGCTGGAGCATGTAGGCCTCGATCTCGGCCCAGGCCTCGGCGCTGACCTCGAAGTACGCCTCGTTCATTCCGATCCCGGCGCGAAGGAACGCGTCCTTGAGCAGGAACGGATCGAGCGACGGCAGTTTGTCGAGGATCGCGAGGATGCGGAGATCCTCGTCGAGCGCTTCCTTGGGCAGAGCGCCCTCGCCGTAGCGCTCGGCGATCGCGGCGGTGAGCGCCTTCTCGTGAAGGAAGATGGTGCGTCCACCTTCGTAGATGTTCGCC
>DATJIG010000195.1:0-13057 GCA_035493495.1 Alphaproteobacteria bacterium | reverse complement strand
CGAGCGGGCGTCGGCCAGGCGCGCCTCGGCGCGGGCGCGGCTGATATCCTCGACCGGCACGGCCTCCTCCGCCAGCACCGTGAGGCGCGAATCCGCGGTCTCGGCAAAGCCGCCGGCGACGAAGATGCGGGTCTTCAGGTTGGCCGGGTTGATGCCCCCGTCATAGACGTCGAGCACGCCCGCGCGCACCGTTGAGATGAAAGGTGAATGGCCGGGGAGGATGCCGAAGTCACCCTCGGTGCCCGGCACCACCACCATGTCGACCTCGGCCGAGAACAGAAGCTTCTCGGGCGAGACGAGCTCGAAGGCGACCTTGTCCGCCATGACCGTTTCCCGCGTCTAGCTCAGGCCGCCGCGGCGGCGAGCTTCTTGGCCTTCTCGACCGCCGCCTCGATGGTCGACACCATGTAGAACGCGGCCTCCGGCAGCTCGTCGTACTTGCCTTCGACGATGCCCTTGAAGCCCTTGATGGTGTCGGCGAGCGACACCAGCACGCCCGGCGTGCCGGTGAACACCTCGGCGACGTGGAACGGCTGCGACAGGAAGCGCTGGATCTTGCGCGCGCGGCTGACGACCAGCTTGTCTTCTTCCGAGAGCTCGTCCATGCCCAGGATCGCGATGATGTCCTGCAGCGACTTGTAGGTCTGGAGAACGCGCTGCACGTCACGGGCGACCTTGTAGTGCTCCTCGCCGACGACGCGCGGATCAAGCATGCGCGAGGTCGAGTCGAGCGGGTCGACCGCCGGGTAGATGCCGAGCTCGGCGATCTGGCGCGACAGCACCGTGGTGGCGTCAAGGTGGGCGAACGAGGTCGCCGGCGCCGGGTCGGTCAAGTCGTCGGCGGGCACGTAAATCGCCTGCACCGAGGTGATCGAGCCCTTCTTCGTGGTGGTGATGCGCTCCTGCAGGTTGCCCATGTCGGTCGCGAGCGTCGGCTGGTAGCCGACCGCCGACGGAATGCGGCCCAGCAGCGCCGACACCTCGGAGCCCGCCTGCGTGAAGCGGAAGATGTTGTCGACGAAGAACAGCACGTCCTGGCCTTCCTCGTCGCGGAAGTACTCGGCCAGCGTCAGGCCGGTAAGGCCGACACGGGCGCGGGCGCCCGGCGGCTCGTTCATCTGGCCGTACACCAGCGCCACCTTGGAGCCAGGGCCATCGGGAATGATGACCTTCGATTCCATCATCTCGTGATAGAGGTCGTTGCCCTCGCGGGTACGCTCGCCGACGCCGGCGAACACCGAGTAACCGCCGTGGGCCTTCGCGACGTTGTTGATCAGCTCCATGATCAGCACCGTCTTGCCGACGCCGGCGCCGCCGAACAGGCCGATCTTGCCGCCCTTGGCGTACGGCGCGAGCAGGTCGATGACCTTGATGCCGGTGACGAGAATTTCGGATTCCGTCGACTGCTCGGCGAATTCCGGCGCATGACGGTGAATCGGGAACTTGGTCTTGGTGACGACCGGGCCGCGCTCGTCGACCGGCTCGCCGATGACGTTGATGATGCGGCCGAGCGTCTCGGGACCGACCGGAACCGAGATCGCGGCGCCGGTGTCGACGACTTCCTTGCCACGGACGAGACCGTCGGTCGAGTCCATCGCCACCGTGCGGACGGTGCCCTCGCCGAGGTGCTGCGCGACCTCGAGGACCAGGCGCTTGCCGGCGTTGTCGGTCTCGAGCGCGTTGAGGATCTGCGGCAGGTCGCCTTCGAACTGCACGTCCACGACGGCGCCGATAATCTGCGTGATCTTGCCGACGTTGTTCTTGGCCATCGCTTCGACTCCTAGATCGCCTCGGCCCCGGAGACGATCTCGATCATCTCCTTCGTGATAACGGCCTGGCGGGTGCGGTTGTAGTTGAGGGTAAGCCGATTGATCATGTCGCCCGCGTTGCGGGTGGCGTTGTCCATCGCCGCCATGCGAGCGCCCTGCTCGCCGGCGAAGCTCTCGAGCAGCGCCCGGTAGGTCTGGACCGCGAGATTGAGCGGCAGGATCTCGTCGAGAATGGCAGCGTCGTCCGGCTCGAACTCGTAGGTCGCCTGCGGGCCCGTGCCGGTCGCGGCGGCGGCGGGCAGCGCCAGCGGCACGAGCTGCTGGGTCGTCAGCACCTGCGAGATCGCGGACTTGAAGCGGTTGTAGATGAGCGTGCAGACGTCGAACTCGCCGGCCTCGAGCATACGGGTGATCTCGCTCGCGATCGTCACGCCGTTCTGGAACGTGAGGCGCGGCTTGCCGATGCCGTCGACCGACTTGACGATGAGGCGGCCGAACTCGCCCTTGAGCTGGTCGCGGCCCTTGCGGCCGACGGTGAAGATATTCACCGTCTTGCCCTGCTCGAGCAGCGAGCGGATGAACACGCGCGCACCGCGGACGACCGACGAGTTGAACGCGCCGCACAGGCCGCGGTCCGACGTCATGACGACGACGAGATGGACCTTATCCTCACCGGTGCCGGCCAGCAGCTTCGGCCCGCCGGGGATCCCGGCGACGCCGGCCGCGAGCGACGCGAGCATGCGCTCCATCCGCTCGGCGTACGGCCGCGCGGCCTCGGCCTGGTCCTGGGCGCGCTTCAGCTTCGACGCCGCGACCATCTTCATGGCCGAGGTGATCTTGCGCGTGTTGCGGACCGACTTGATGCGGACCCGCAGGTCCTTGAGGCTGGCCATCGACCGACGCTTTCAGATCAGACGAACTTCGCGGAGTAATCGGCGAGAGCCGCCTTGAGCTTCTCTTCCGTGCCCGCCGACAGATCCTTCTCGGTGCGGATCGCCTCGAGGATTCCCACGTACTTGTCGCGGATCGCGGCGAGCAGCCCCTGCTCGAAACGGCCGATGTCGCGCACCTCGATCTTGTCGAGATAACCGCGGACGCCGGCGTAGATCACCACGACCTGCTCCTCGACCGGCATCGGCGAGTACTGCGGCTGCTTCAGCAGCTCCGTCAGGCGCGCGCCGCGGGCCAGCAGTCGCTGGGTCGAGGCATCGAGGTCCGAGGAGAACTGCGCGAACGACTCCATCTCGCGGAACTGGGCGAGATCGAGCTTGATCGTGCCGGCGACCTTCTTCATCGCCTTGATCTGCGCGGCCGAGCCGACTCGCGACACCGAGATGCCGACGTTCACTGCCGGACGGACGCCCTTATAGAACAGCTCGGTCTCGAGGAAGATCTGGCCATCGGTGATCGAGATCACGTTGGTCGGAATGTAGGCCGAGACGTCGCCGGCCTGGGTCTCGATGACCGGCAACGCGGTCAGCGACCCGGCGCCGTTGGCGTCGTTCATCTTCGCCGCGCGCTCGAGGAGGCGCGAGTGAAGGAAGAACACGTCGCCCGGATACGCCTCGCGGCCCGGCGGACGGCGCAGCAGCAGCGACATCTGACGGTAGGCGACCGCCTGCTTCGACAGATCGTCATAGATGATGAGCGCGTGCATGCCGTTGTCGCGGAAGAACTCGCCCATCGTCGCCCCGGCGTAGGGCGCCAGGAACTGCAGCGGCGCCGGCTCCGACGCCGTCGCCGCGACGACGATCGAGTATTCCATCGCGCCGCGCTCTTCGAGCGTCTTGACGATCTGCGCGACGGTCGAGCGCTTCTGGCCGACGGCAACATAGATGCAGTACAGCTTCTGCTTCTCGTCGCCGCTCGCGTTGACCTTCTTCTGGTTGAGGATCGCGTCGATCGCGACGGCGGTCTTGCCGGTCTGACGGTCGCCGATGATCAGCTCGCGCTGGCCGCGGCCGACCGGGATCAGGCTGTCGATCGCCTTGAGACCAGTCTGCATCGGCTCGTGCACCGACTTGCGCGGAATGATGCCCGGGGCCTTGGTCTCGACGCGGCGGCGCTCGGTCGCCCGGATCGGACCCTTGCCGTCGATCGGGTTGCCGAGCGCGTCGACGACGCGGCCCAGGAGACCCTTGCCGACCGGCACGTCGACGATGGCGCCGGTCCGCTTCACGAGGTCGCCCTCGCGGATCGAGCGGTCGTCGCCGAAGATCACCACGCCGACGTTGTCGGTCTCGAGGTTCAGCGCCATGCCCTTGATGCCGCCGGGGAACTCGACCATCTCGCCGGCCTGGACGGAATCGAGCCCGTAAACGCGGGCGATACCGTCGCCGACCGACAGCACCTGGCCGACTTCCGCCACATCGGCTTCAGTGCCGAAGTTGGCGATTTCCTTCTTGAGGATGGAGGAAATCTCCGCGGGCCTGATATCCATCAACCGATCCCTTTCATTGCCAGCTCAAGCTTCTGCAGCTTGGTGCGAAGCGACGAGTCCACCATGCGGGAACCGACCCGCACGATCATTCCACCGAGCAGCGCGGGATCGACCCGCGTGCTCAAAGCAACCTTGGCGCCGGTTGCAGCCTTAAGCGCATCCGCGACCGCCGCGACGTGCCGCTCGGCGAGCGGCGTCGCGCTGACGACCTCGGCCGCGAGCTCGCCGCGGCTATCGGCCAGCAGGCGCTGGAACGCGGCGATCATCGCCGAAAGCTCGAACAGACGGCGATTGCGCGCCAGCAGACCGAGGAAGTTGCCGGTCAGCGCATTGAATCCGGCGCTCTGGGCCAGGGCTCCGACCGCCCGCACCGCAGCATCGCGCTTGATCACCGGGCTGCGCACGAGGCGCACGAGGTCGGCGCTGTCGTCGAGCATGTGGCGAAGCGCCGCGAGGTCGCCGGCAACAGCATCGAGCGCGCCGCGCTCGTTCGCCAGTTCGAACAAAGCCTGCGCGTAACGCCCGGCAAGGCCGGTCGCGCCTGAGGAAGCTGTAGCCACTTCCGAAACTCTCCCGATAACGAGGGGAAATTGGAGCTGCTGTTCGGCGGTCAGCACAGCAACGCGAGAGCTCCGCGCCCGCCGAAAGCGTGCGTTAGGTAGCACACGGCCCCGGCGGTTGCAACCGGCGCAATGGGCGAAAAAAGCCAATAAAACCGCGGTTCTGGCCACTCCGTGCGGCTACAGGAAACTGACCGGGTCGACGTCGACCCGGACCTCCACTTGGGTGGGGACACGCACGTCCTCGAGCCAGCGCCGAAGCACCGGCTGGAGCGGCTGGCCGCGCTCCGCGCGGACCAGGAATCGACGCCGGTGACGGCCGCGCAGCAGGGCGAGAGGTGCCGGAGCGGGGCCGAGGACGGTGATGCCGTTGCCGTGGGGCGCCTTGGCGGCGAGCGCCCTGGCGCCACGTTCGACCTTGGCCTCATCGGGCCCCGACAGGATCACCGCCGCAAGCCGAGCGAAGGGCGGCATCTGGGCGAGCGCCCGCGCCTCGGTTTCGGCGGTCAGGAACTCATCCCTGTGGCCCGATGCCAGGGCGCGCATCACCGGATGGTCCGGCTGGTAGGTCTGGAGCAGAACGCGGCCAGGCCGTTGCTCGCGGCCGGCACGCCCCGCCACCTGCGACAGGACCTGGAACGTCTTCTCCGCCGCTCGGAGGTCGCCGCCGGCGAGGCCCAGGTCGGCGTCGATCACACCGACCAGCGTCAACGCCGGGAAATGGTGGCCCTTCGCCACCACCTGGGTGCCGACAATGATGTCGACGCGGTGAGCGAGGATGTCGCCGATCAAGGCTTCCGCGGACTTGGGCGTGGCCAACGTGTCGGACGCCGCCAGCACGACACGCGCCTGCGGAAACAGGCGCTGGGCTTCCTCGGCCACGCGTTCGATGCCGGGGCCGCAGGCTGCCCAATGCACGCCGCCGCACGCCGGACATGCCGGCGGAAGCGTCACGGTGTGGCCGCAGTGATGGCAGTGGTGGGCGCGGGTGCTGCGATGCTCGACGAGCCACGCCGAGCAGTTCGGGCACTGCAGACGATGGCCGCAGGTCCGGCACAAGGTCAGCGGCGCGTATCCGCGACGGTTGAGGAACAGCAGTGTCTGCTCGCCGGCGGCGAGCGTCTCCGCAATGGCAACGCGCAACGGCGGCGCCAGCCACTCGCCGCGCTCGGGCGGGGTTGCCCGCATGTCGATCGTCTCGATCGTCGGCAACTGCGCTCCGCCGTGGCGCTCCGGCAGATGTAACATGCGGTAGCGCCCGTCACGGACATTAGCCAGCGTTTCGAGCGATGGCGTGGCGGAGGCAAGCACGACCGGGCACGACGCGTGGTGCGCGCGCACCACCGCCATGTCGCGGGCGTTGTAGAGCACGCCCTCCTCCTGCTTGTAAGAAGAGTCGTGCTCCTCATCGACCACGATCAGTCCGAGTTTGCGATAGGGCAGGAACAGCGCCGATCGCGCTCCGACCACGACCAACGCTGTGCCTTCGGCCACGGCGCGCCAGGTGCGCCGCTTCTCACCCAGACCGATTTCGGAATGCCAGACGACCGGCGTGACGCCGAAGCGGCGCACAAACCGCAGCAGCCACTGGGCCGACAGGGCGATCTCCGGCAATAGCACCAGCGCCTGGCGACGATCGCGAATCGCTTCGGCGATGGCCTCGAAGTAGACCTCGGTCTTGCCGGAACCGGTGACACCCTCGAGGAGAATGGCGGAATAGGCATGCTTGGCGACGGCATCGCGCAGCGCGGCCGCGGCTTCGCTCTGGGCGGCCGATAGGGTCGGACCGCCATGACCCGGATCTGGTTGCGACGGCGGGGATTCGGGCTCCGGCGGGAGTTCCCGGAGGACTCCGGCATTGAGCATCGCGCGCACCACGCCGGTGCCCACGCCCGCGCGTTCCGCGAGTTCGCTTGTCGTGCCGGGACTCTTCCTCACCTCGTCGAGCACGCGCGACCGGGCCGGCGTGAGCTTCGCATCGTCCATTTCGCCTGGAGCGAGTCGTGGTGGAACGCGCGCCGGCTCGAGTGCCTCGGGCACGGGCAGCACCATCTTCAGCACCATGCCCGCGGGCGTCAGTGTGTAGGCCGCGACCCAGTCGACGAATCGCCGCTGATCGACGCCGAGCGACGGGACCGGCAGACGCTCGCCGACAGTCTTGAGCGCGACGCCTTCGGGCGGCGGCGCATCGCCGTCCCACACCACGCCGATCTCCGCCCTTTTCCCGAACGGCACGCGGACGATATCGCCCGGCGCCAGCGCAAGATCGGGCGCGACACGGTAGTGGTACGGACCAGGCAACCGCAGCGGCAGCAAAATCGGCACACGTGCGCCGCCCCTCTTTTCGCGAGTTGGGTTGTCGCTGGATTGGCCATCATTGCTGGAACGAGGAGAGTCCATCGGTTACACTTTACAGCAACCATGGCGACGCGACTGCGCCGCACCGCTGTCGAGTCCAGTGCGACGGACACCGTCCCGGAGACCCATCATGAAATTCTTCATCGACACCGCCGATATCGCAGAAATCCGCGACCTTGCAGCGACCGGGCTGCTCGACGGCGCGACCACCAACCCGACGCTGGTCGCCAAGTCCGGGCGGCCGATGGCCGACGTGATCCGCGAAATCTGCAGCGTCGTACCGGGCCCGGTCTCGGCCGAGGTCACCGCAACCGATTGGGAGACCATGGTCGCCGAGGGCCGCAAGCTCGCGGCGATCGCCTCGAACGTCACGGTCAAGGTGCCGCTGACCCGCGACGGCCTGCGCGCCTGCAAGGTGCTGTCCGGCGAAGGCAAGATGGTCAATGTCACGCTGTGCTTCTCGGCCGGTCAGGCGATTCTCGCCGCCAAGGCGGGCGCCACCTTCATCTCGCCGTTCGTCGGCCGTCTCGACGATATCTCCGAGGACGGCATGAAGCTGATCGAGGACATCGTCACCATCTACAAGCAGTACGGCACCTTCAAGACCGAGGTCCTGGTCGCCTCGATCCGCCATCCCCGCCACATCATCGACGCGGCGCGGATCGGCGCTCACGTCGCGACGATGCCGCCGTCGGTGCTGCGGCAGCTCTATCAGCACCCGCTCACCGACAAGGGGCTCGCCGCCTTCCTCGCCGACTGGAAGAAAACCGGCCAGTCAATCCTCGGTCCCGGCGCCGCGGCGGCGGAATGAGGGACAAGATCGAATCCGCGGCGCCCGGCAGCGCCGAAGACATCACCGCGGCGGACGTTCTCGCGTACCTTTCGGCGCACCCCGATTTCCTGGTGCGCCATCCCGAAGCGCTCGACAAGCTCCAGGTCCCCGGCGGTCATCCGGGCAAGGGCATCGTCGACATGCGTTCGTTCATGATCGAACGTCTGCGTGCGAAAACCCGCCAGCTCGAGCGCGTCAACGGCGAGATCGTCACGATCAGTCGCGCCAATCTGACCGGTCAATCGCGCGTCCATGCGGCAGCGCTGGCGCTGCTCGAAGCGACGACCTTCGAGGCGCTGATCCAGGCGGTCACCACGGATCTCGCGGTGCTGCTCGGGGTCGACATCGTCCTGCTCGCGGTTGAATCGGACGGCGACGGGCCGCTGCCCGGTCGCCTGGTTGCGGGCGTTCAGATGGTTCCGCGCGGCGAGGTCGACCGGATTCTCGGTCCCGGCCGAGACGTCGTGTTGACGACATCGATGCCGGAGCCACGCCCGATCTTCGGGCCGGCCGCCGACCTCGTGAAATCCGAGGCGCTGCTGCGCCTCCATCCGTCGGCCTACTGCCCTACGGGCGTGCTGGCGATCGGCTCGCGCACCGAAGGCACCTTCGATCCGGGACAGGGCACGGAGCTGCTCGCCTTCCTCGCCCGCGTCGTCGAGCTCTGCATCCGCACATGGCTCGGCCTGCCGAAGGCCTGAAAAGCCACGTCACCCCCGCGCTGGCGGCGGCGGCCGTCGAATGGCTCGGCTGGCTGTCGGCCGAGCGGCGGGCGTCGGACCACACGATCGCGTCGTACCGCCGCGACCTCGACGAATTTCTGCGGTTCCTTGCCGCGCATCTCGGCGGGACGCCGGACATTGCCGACCTCGGCAAGCTGACGCCGCGCGATCTCCGCGCGTGGCTCGCCGCCCGCGCCAATCGCAGGCTCGCCGCAAGCTCCACCGCCCGTGCCCTGTCGACGCTCCGGAGCTTCGCCAACCGGCTCGCCCGGCGCGAGCTCGGCGACATGCCCGCGATCCGCATCGTGCGCACGCCAAAGGTCGCGAAAGCAGTGCCGAAGGCACTCGCCGAAGACGAGGCCGAGATCCTGCTGGATCACGTCGAGGCAGCCGAGGGCTGGATCGCGCGCCGCGACCAGGCGCTGTTCACGCTGCTCTACGGCGCGGGCCTCCGCATCAGCGAAGCGCTCGGCCTAAATCGCGGCGACGCACCCAAGCCCGACGGCCGCGAACACACACTGCGGATCGTCGGCAAAGGCAACAAGGAGCGCGTGGTTCCCATTCTGCCGCAGGTGGCGAAGACCATCGCCGATTATGTATCGACGGTGCCCTTCGCGATTGCGGCCGATGGGCCGCTGTTCGTCGGGGTACGCGGCGAACGTCTCGCGCCGGCGGTCGCCCAGCGGGCACTGCGCGATTTGCGCCGCCGCCTGAACCTGCCCGAGACGACGACGCCCCATGCCCTTCGTCACAGCTTCGCGACCCACCTGATGGCGGGCGGCACCGACCTGCGGACGATCCAGGAACTGCTCGGTCACGCGTCGCTGTCGACGACCCAGCGCTATACCAAAGTGGATGCGGCACGGCTGAAGAAGATCTACGACGCAGCCCACCCAAGCGCCCGTCCGAAGGGCGCGCGCGACTAGCGCCGGA
The DNA here is from genome assembly GCA_035493495.1 of Alphaproteobacteria bacterium. Lineage (GTDB taxonomy): Bacteria > Pseudomonadota > Alphaproteobacteria > SMXQ01 > SMXQ01 > DATJIG01. The sequence continues at coordinate 3,443 of DATJIG010000195.1, read as the reverse complement.
CCGTCACAACGACGGGCACGTCGCCCGCTTCGGCAAACTTGAGCGTGACCTGCAACTTGTCGCCCATCTTCAGCGGCGCCTTGAGCCCGGTCAGCATGACGTGGAAGCCGTTCGGCGCGAACACCGCCTTGCCGCCCGCCGGTATTTCAACACTGACGACGCGGCGCATGCGCATGATGTCACCGTCGCGGATCGTGGTGTGCATGTCGGCGTGCTCGGCCGCCGGCGTGGCGGCGCCGACGATGCGAGCGGGCGTGCCGCCACGATTGATGACGGTGAAGTAGACCGCCGCGGTCTTCGAGGCGCCCGGCGTCGGCGGCGCCCATGCGTTCTCGACGGCGATGGTTCCCGGCTGCGCCGAAACGGGCGCGGCGAATCCCGCCACGAGCAATCCGGCCGCGATGAGCAGATCGCGCCGGCGCATGGCCTAGAGGTGAAGCGTGCGGCCGGCGACGGCCAGGGCCGCTTCCTTCACCGCCTCGCTCTCCGTCGGATGACCGTGGCAGGTCCGCGCTACGTCCTCGGCCGACGCGCCGAACTCCATTGCCAAGACCAGCTCGGCAATCATCGTACCCGCCTGGGCGCCGATGATGTGGACGCCGAGCACGCGGTCCGTCTTGGCGTCGGCGAGGATCTTCACGAAACCTTCGAGATCGCCGGTGCAGCGGCTGCGCGAATTCACCGACATCGGGAACTTGCCCGCGCGATAGTTGACACCCGCGGCCTTGAGCTCTTCCTCGGTCTTACCGACCGAGGCGGCCTCGGGATGCGTGTAAACGATCCCCGGAACGGTGTCGTAGTTCATGTGGCCGGATTGACCCGCAATGATCTCGGCGACGATCTCGCCCTCGTCCATCGCCTTGTGGGCAAGCATCGGCCCGGCGATGACGTCGCCGATGGCGTAGATGCCCGGCACGCTGGTGCGGAATGAGCCGTCGACCTCGATGCGGCCGCGGTTGTCGAGCTTGATCCCCGCTTCCTTGGCGCCGAGTCCCTCGGTGTTCGGCAGGCGGCCGACCGAGACGAGCACGACGTCGGCCGAGAGCTTCTCGGCAGCACCGCCCTTGGCTGGCTCGACCGTCAGCTCGACGCCGTTCGCCGACGCCTTGGCACCGGTGACCTTCGTGCCGAGCCGGAACGCCAGGCCCTGCTTGGTCAGGATCTTCTGCATCTCGCGGCCGACCTCGCCATCCATCGTCGGCAGGATGCGGTCGAGGAACTCGATCACCGTGACCTTGGCGCCGAGACGGCGCCACACCGACCCCATCTCGAGGCCGATGAAGCCCGCGCCGATGACGACGAGATGTCCGGGGACCTTGGGGAGCGCCAGCGCGCCCGTCGAGGTGACGATCTTCTGTTCGTCGATCGCGATGCCCGGAAGCGGCGTCGATTCCGAGCCTGTCGCGATGATGATGTTCTTCGCGGTGTAGGTGTCGTTCTTGCCGTCGCTCTTGACCTCGACCTTGCCGTTACCGGCGAGGCGGCCCGCACCCTTCAGCCACGTGATCTTGTGCTTCTTGAACAGGAACTCGACGCCCTTGGTCAGGTCGGTGACGACCTTGTCCTTACGCACGAGCATCGTCGCCAGGTCGAGCTCGACGCCGCTGACTTTGACGCCCTGGTTCGCAAGGCCGGCTTTCGTCTGCTCAAACAGGTGCGACGAGTGCAGCAGCGCCTTCGACGGAATGCAGCCGACGTTGAGGCAGGTGCCGCCGAGCGCGCCGCGCTTCTCGACGCACGCGACCGTCATGCCGAGCTGGGCCGCCCGGATGGCGGCGATGTACCCGCCCGGGCCTCCGCCGATGACGATGACATCGAAGCTCTGGTCGCTCATGGTCGTGGGCCTTCAGGCAAATATCGGTTGAGACAAAAGGGGCGGCCGATGCCGCCCCCAATGCGATCTGGAACGAAGATCAGACGTCGAGCAGCAGCCGCGACGGATCCTCGATGCACTCCTTGACGCGAACGAGGAACGTCACGGCCTCGCGGCCGTCGACGATGCGGTGATCGTACGACAGCGCCAGATACATCATCGGCTTTACGATGACCTGCCCCTTCTCGACGACCGGCCGCTCCTGGATCTTGTGCATGCCGAGGATGCCGGACTGCGGCGGATTCAGGATCGGCGTCGACAGGAGCGAGCCGTAGACGCCGCCGTTCGAGATGGTGAACGTGCCGCCCTGCATGTCCTCGATCGTCAGCTTGCCGTCGCGGGCCTTCTTGCCAAGTCCCGCGATGGTCGATTCGACCTGCGCGAGCGACAGGGCGTCCGCATCACGCACCACGGGAACCACGAGGCCCTGCTCGGTGCCGACGGCAACACCGATGTCGTAGTGGTTCTTGTAGACGAGCTCGTCGCCCTGGATCTCGGCGTTGACGGCGGGGATCTCCTTCAGCGCCTGGATGCAGGCCTTTACGAAGAAGCCCATGAAGCCGAGGCGCATGCCGTAGCGCTTCTCGAAGGCGTCGCGATACGTGGTGCGCAGCGCCATGACCGCGCTCATGTCCACCTCGTTGAAGGTGGTGAGCATCGCGGCGGTGTTCTGGGCTTCCTTGAGGCGCTCGGCGATGCGGCGACGCAGCCGCGACATCTTCACGCGCTCCTCGCGGTCGCCGGCGACGGCCGGACGCGCGGCCGGCGCCGGTGCGGGCGAGGGTTTCGTCTCCATGAAGGCAATGACGTCGCCCTTGGTCAGGCGCCCGTCCTTTCCGGACGACGGAATCTTGTTCGCGTCGAGGCGGTTGTCCTCGACCATCTTGCGCACTGCCGGCGCGAGCGGCATGGCCTGCGCCTTGGGCTCGGTCGGCTGCGCGGGCGCCGGGGCGGGAGCGGCGGCGCGGGGGGCTGCTTGTGGCGCGGCCTGTGGCACGGCCGTGGGCTTGCGCGGAGCGGCGCCGGCGGCGCCTTCCTCGATACGGCCGAGCAGACCGCCGACGCTCACCTCGGCGCCGGGACCGGCGACGATCTCGGACAGCGTGCCGGTGGACTTGGCGTTGACCTCGACCGCCACCTTGTCGGTCTCGAGCTCGACCAAGGGCTCGTCCATCTCGACCCGGTCGCCGGCGGCCTTGAACCACTTGGCGACGGTCGCTTCGGTCACCGATTCGCCGAGGGTGGGAACGACAATGTCCTGAGCCATGATGCGTTATCCGCTGCTGTCGCGCGCCGTGGCGCGCGCGCCATGATTTTGAGGGTGCAATTTACCACGCCGCGCGGCGCTGAAAACCGCCAAGCTTACTCCGCCGCGCGCACCGCCATTGCGCCCGGCGCAAGGGCCTGATCGACCAACGCCGTCTGCTCTCGGACGTGCCGCTTGTAGAGGCCGGTGGCGGGCGACGCGGATTCGGGTCGGCCGACATAGACCGGGCGGCGCGACTTGGCCTTGATGGCCGAGAGCACGCCCTCGATGCGACGGTCGACGAAGGTCCACGCGCCCATGTTC
>DATJIG010000194.1:0-5713 GCA_035493495.1 Alphaproteobacteria bacterium | reverse complement strand
GTCGTCGTCGGCGGATCGTCCGGCATCGGCTACGCCACCGCGGAGATGGCGAAGGCGCAAGGCGCCGAGGTCATCATCGCCTCGCGCGCCGGCGCGCGACTCGAGAATGCGGCGAAGGCGCTCGGCGTCAAGGGCATCGCCGCCGACGTCACCAGCGACGAGGCGGTCGAGGCGCTGTTCAAGCAGACCGGGCCGGTCGACCACGTCGCCGTCACGGCCGCGCAACTCAAAGCCGGCCCGTTCAAGGCGCAGCCGATCGCCGAGGCCAAAGCGACGATGGAAGGCAAGTTCTGGGGCGCCTGGCGCGTCGCGCGCTCGGCCGAAATCAGGCCCGGCGGCTCGCTGACCATCGTCAGCGGCTTCCTCAGCATCCGCCCGCGACCGAACTCGGCCATCGTCGGCGCCGCCAACGGCGCGCTGGAAGCACTGGCGCGCAGCCTCGCCATCGATCTCGCGCCGGTGCGCGTCAATGCGGTGTCGCCCGGCATCATCGATACGCCGATCCGCGCGGCGATGCCGGCCGAGGCACGCAAGGCGATGCTGGAAACGACGGCCGCGGCGCTGCCGGTCGGGCGCGTCGGGATGGCCGAGGACGTGGCAATGCAGATCCTCGCCTTTATGGCCAACGGGTTTGCGACCGGCTCTATCGTCTATCTCGACGGCGGTGGATCGATCGCGTAGCTGGCTTGAGATGCCCACTCTGTCGGTTACCTGAACGCGCTGCGGGATTCGAATCGAGGGTACTGAGCGAATGCTTGGGCGGCGGAGGGGCACTTGACCTGTTGAGGCAGAGAGCCACGAGTATTGTTAGTGAAAGATGTGCCAAAAATTCTTGGAGAGTTGCCGGATTCGTTCGCTGACTGCGAACGTGCACTCGCCGGCGAGGGGACCAACCACTCACGTCTCGGCGCTTTTGAGCGTAGCCTAAGGCCACGAAAACGCCTGATTAGAATGAGGCGCGATCCGCTGACCGATCGAATTGCATTCAACTCGCCTCGAGACTTGGCGCCAGGTCTGCCAGGTGACCTCTGAGGCGCCGTCTTTAAGTTCTGGTCTTCGGGAGCGATTGATTCGTCCAGCTTCCCTGGGTTCGCGCTATTCACGACGACCAGTCCGGAGATAAGACTGCCTGGCTGGGGCGCCAGTGTGGATCGAGTGTGTCTCCGCCCCGAATTCCCTGCAAACAGGGAATTTTGCAGGGAAGTTGACCCGCATAGGGCCTGCGATGCCTCTCAAAGCGCGCCTTTCGCCAGCAACTGCAGAGACTTAGGCTGAATTTCCCTGAGGAGGGTAGCAGGGAATTTCGACTGACTGAGCAGGGAATCCGAAACCCCGAGCAGCGAATGACCAGGCACGATGCAGACTTGCGCAGCAGCGCGACGACACGGTTTAAAGAAGTACGGTCTAGGCTGCGCCGACCTGGTCCACCCGCCCCGATCCGATCCTGAGGGCATACTCCGGTTCCACGATGACGTTGCCATGCTGGTCGACAGTGACCGCCGCTCGACCATTGATGACAAAGGTCGATTCGCGCTCCTCGATGACCGCCGGACCGGAGAATGAAAAGCCCGGGGCCAGCCTGTAGCCGTCATAGACACCGGCGGTGGCAAACGAGCGGGTTTCCGGGATGTAGATCGGACGCTGTCCGACCCGCGCGTCCTGCGGCGCGCCGCTCGTTTGCTGCGCCGCCTGCGCCGGCACCTTCGGCACAGGCCCGCGCGCGGCGAGCCGCCAGTTGATCGCCTCGACCGCTACCCCGGACAGGCGCATGCCGAACTGCCGCTGGTAGGTATGCTCGAACAGCGAGATCAGCTGCGCGTGGTCCTGCTTCTCGAGATCGGCGCGCGTCAGCGGCACCTCGATCTCGTAGCCCTGCCCGACATAGCGCATCTCGACCGACAGCCGGCTCGTGACATCGGCCCGCGACACGCCGGTCTGCCCGATGATCGTGTAGGCTTCGGACTCCATGTCGCGGAGGAGCGTCTCCACACGGTCCCAGTCGAGCGCCGTGAGCGGGCTGACATAGGTCCGGACGGTCGTCAGGCTCGCCGGCGACACCAGGAAGCCGAGCGCGGACAGATTGCCCGCGCCGCGCGGATAGAGGAGACGCGGCACGCGCAGCAGGCGGGCGACCCCGAACGCGTGTACTGGTCCGGCGCCGCCGAAAGCGACCAATGTATATTGCTGGGCGTCGCGCCCGCGCTCGGCTACATGCAGCCGCGCCGCACTCGCCATGTGCTCGTTGGCCAGACCCACGATTCCGGCCGCAGCGTCGACGATCGAGATGCCGAGCGGGGCGGCGATCCGACGCTCAATGGCATCCTCGGCGGCGGCGACATCGAGTTCCATCTTGCCGCCGAGGAAGTTGTGCGGGTCGAGATAGCCGAGCAGGAGATCGGCATCAGTCACTGTCGGCTCATTGCCGCCGCGACGGTAACACGCGGGGCCGGGATCAGCTGCCGCGCTCTGGGGGCCGACGCGCAATAATCGCAAGCGATCGAGGCTGGCGATACTGCCGCCGCCGGCACCGATCTCGATCAACTCGACGGAGGGGATCTTGAGCGGCAGACCGCTGCCCTTCTTGAAGCGGTGGATCCGCGCCACCTCCGTATCCACCGTCAGGTCCGGCTCGTAGTTGTCGACGACGCAAATCTTGGCGGTCGTGCCGCCCATATCGAAGGACAGGACGCGCCTGTCTCCGGTCTGGCGGGCGATGCGCGACACCGCCTGCACACCGGCGGCGGGTCCCGACTCGACGATCTGAACCGGAAACGAGCGCACGAAATCGACCGTGGCGATCCCGCCTTGCGATAGCATGACGTGCAGGTCGCCGGCGAAGCCAAGCTCCGCAAGTTCCTGCTCCAGGCGAAAGAGATATTGATCCACCAGCGGACGGACGTAGGCGTTCGCCACCGTCGTCGATGTCCGCTCGTACTCGCGGATCTCTGGCGCCACGTCCGACGACAGCGATACGAAGAACTCGGGCGCCTCGGCGCGGATGACGTCGGCGACCGCGCGCTCGTTTTCAGGATTCCGGTGCGCGTGCAGAAGACAGATCGCGATCGTCTCGATGTCCGTGCCGCGAATGCGTTTGAGGATCTCGCTCACCTCGTCACGGCCGGGACGGCTGCGCACGGTGCCGTCGGCGAGCGTCCGCTCGCTGACCGTGAAACGGCAATCGCGCTCGGCGAGCGGCCTCGGATTGCGGATGCCGAGATCATAGATGTCGTAGCGGACCTCGCGACCGATCTCGAGGACGTCGCGGAAGCCCTCGGTGGTGATCAGCGCGGTCGGCGCGCCTTTGCGCTCGATCAGCGCGTTGGCGACCGCCGTCGTGCCGTGCACGATGCTGGTGACGTCGGAGACGTCGAAGCCGTAATGCTCCGCCATCTCGGTCAGGCCGGCGATGACGCCAATACTCGGATCGGCAGGCGTCGACAGGCGCTTGAACAGGTTGCCCTCGCCGCCGGCGATCATGACGAAGTCGGTGAAGGTGCCGCCGACGTCGATGCCGAGACGAATCGAGTCTTTCTTCGGCGCCATCACTTGTCGTCCCAGCCGTAGTCGCGGACCGCGGCGTCCATCGAGATGAAGCCTAGTCTCAGGTCGTCGGAGACAGCGTCGCGATCGCGCAATTTCGCGTCGCCGACCCCTCCGCCGCCGGGACAGGAGAACTCGAAGACGTCGCCCTTCTTCAACGAGACGCGCCCCTTGGCTGACAGGGGCAGTTGCCGATTCACCATCTTCAGGGTCGCCTTCGCGCCCGTACCGCCGCCGTGATGGCCCTTTGGCGGGCGCGTCGTCCGCTCCATCAGGATCGAGACGTCGGTCGCGCCGTCCGCCAGCACTTCATACGCAATCGTCTGACCGAGGCCGCCGCGATAGGTGCCCGGCCCGCCCGAGTCGACCGTCAGCTCCTTGCGCCGCACCAGCACCGGTATGTCGCTCTCGACCACCTCGACGGAGGAGGCGCCCGAATTGGTCGGGAACGTCGTGCACGGCAGACCGTCCTGGTCGAGACGCGCGCCCATGCCGCCGCTGGCGAACAGCAGGATCGAGTATTTACTGCCGTCGAAGCGATGGCCTGCGAACAGCGTGCGATTCGACGGCGCACCGCACTCCGCGATAACCTTGTTCGGCGCGGCCTGGCTGAGCGCGTTGAAAACGGCGGCGTGGATGTAATGCGTGGTAAGCTGCCGCGCATTGACCGGCGCCGGACGGGTGCAGTTCAGGATCGACCCTTCCGGCACGGACACGGCGATCGGCCGGAACGCACCCTGGTTGTTGGGGATCTCGGGATTGATCGCGCACTTAATGTTGTAGCAGGTATGCGCGAACGTCGAATTGTAGACGACGTTCACGCCTCTGCCGACCTGCAAGGTCGTGCCGGCGTAGTCGCAGTGCAGATTGTCGCCGTCGACCTTGATCGCGATCTCGATTCGCGCCGCCGCTCCTTCGATGTCGTCCATCTCGACGGAACCACGGTAGACCCCGTCCGGCAGGGCGCGAATGGCCTGCCGCATGCTCAGCTCGGAACGATCGTGGATCTTCGCACCGATGTCGGCCCAGTCCTCGATGCCATATTCGTCCATCACGTCGACGAGGCGCCGCGCCATGACGTGGGTCGAAGCGAGCTCGGCGTGCAGATCGCCCAGCGTCAGGTCCGGCGTCCTGACATTGGCGCGGATGATGTCGAGTAGAAGCTCGTTCGGCCGCCCTTCGGCGTACAACTTAGAGATCGGGACGGCGAGGCCTTCTTCGAACAGCTCCTTGGAGTCCGCCGAATAGAGCACGCCGCCAATATCGGGCATGTGCGCGATCGCGCCTGCGAACGCGACGAGACGTCCCTTGTAGAAGACGGGCGTCGCGACGGTGAAGTCGGGATAATGGCCGGTGCCGAGCCACGGATCGTTCGTGATCACCGCGTCGCCAGGACGCCAAGTCTCGCGCGGGAACTTCTTGAGGAAGTGCCGCATGGTGCGCGGTAGGGTCCCGCAGAAGACCGGCACGGTCACCGCGTTCTGCGACAGTGAATCGCCGTTGGCGTCGAGCAGAACGCAGGAGAAGTCCTTCGACTCACGCACGATCGGCGAGAACGAGGTGCGGATTAGAGCATTCCCAGCTTCATCGGCGATGGCGACGAGCCGCGCCCAGATCATCTCCAGGGCAAAGGGGTCATTCGCGACCCGGACCGCTTCTGCCATAAGCCCTCTTCCCTCGATCGACCGCCGGGCTCATGCCGGCTTATCGCGTCCGCAGTATCGTGGCGCGACCGGCGACGGTCACGCCTTCGTCGCGCGGCTCGGGCACAGAGCGTCGTTACTCCTGGATGCGAATGTTCGCCCTCTTGGAGACGTCGCCCCACTTTTTCTGCTCAGACGCAATGAAGGCGCTGAAGTCCTTGGCGCTGGTGCCCGCCGCCTCGAGCCCTTGCAGCTCGAGCTTTTTGCGGGTGTCGGGGTCGGCCAGCGCCTTCTGCACTTCAGCATTCAACTTGTCGATGATCGGCTGCGGTGTGCCGGCGGGCGCCAGCATCCCGGCCCAGTCGGAGATCTCGTAGCCCGCGACGCCTTGCTCCGCGATCGTCGGCACGTCAGGGTGTTCGGAGGATCGTTTGGTGCCGGTCAACCCGAGCGCTTTCACGTTGCCGGTGGAGACGAGGCCCCACGACGCACCCTGGCCGCCGAACGTGACCGAGACGTTGCCGCTGGCA
>DATJIG010000193.1:0-9536 GCA_035493495.1 Alphaproteobacteria bacterium | reverse complement strand
GCATCGTCGAATGCTTTGAGGTCGAATCGCGATCCCAGAGCCGCCATCGCCTTGTCGCGCTGCCGGTTGATCTCGCTGTGCCCGACCTTGTAGCCGCACGCCTGGCCGGGCCACGAACAATAGCGATCGACTTCGCTCGCGACCTCGAGCGGATTGGACCCGTTGACGTCCACGAAGAAGCGCACGCCTTGCTCGCGGGTCCAGCGTTTCGCATGGATGCCCGTGTCAACGACCAGACGGCACGCGCGAAACGCGAGTGATTGGAGAAACCCGAGCCTTCCCACCGGATCGCTCTCATAGGCCCCGAGCTCATCGGCGAGCTGCTCGGCGTACAGCGCCCAACCCTCTGAATAGGCGTTGAAGGCAAGCATCTGCCGGATCCGGGGCATCTGGTGCGTGTACTCGCCCTGCCAGATGTGGCCGGGAATCGCCTCGTGGAAGGTGAGATCGGCGAGGGTGTAGCGGCTGTGCAGATCGGTCGTCCGGAGATTGATCCAGAATCGTCCCGGGATCTTGCCGTCGATCGAGCCGGCCCCACCATACGCGCCCGGCGCGCCCGGCTCTTCCTCCGGCGGAAGCCGGCGCACTTCCATGTTGGGATTCACGACATGATTGAACGCGCGCGGCATCTGTTGCCGAATCCACGCCAGCCGATCGGTGATAAACGCCATGATCTCGGCTCGGCCCGGGTCGCCGTCCGCGAACTTGTAGCGCGGATCCTTCGCGAGCGCCTGCATCCGCTCGCCGACAGCGCCCTGCGCGTAGCCGACTTGCTTCAGGATCGTGTCCATCCGCGCCTGCAACTGCGCGAGCTGGCTCTTGCCCAGCTCGTGCACTTCGTCCGGTGACATCGCCGTCGTGGTCGACGCCTTGAGCGCCCAGCGGTAGAAATCCTCGCCGTGCGGACGCGCGGCAATGCCGGCGTCGTCCGTCGCGACCGCCCGCTCGGCCTGGAGCTCGCTGATTTGCCGCTCGAGCGCGGGGGCGACCTTCTGGGCCGAGATGCTCCGCGCGCGGTCGGCCCACTGTCCGGGAATGTTCTTGGTGCGACGACCGATCGATTCCACCAGCGACCCACCGGCGCGCGCATTCTGCGCCGAGAGCGTGATCTGGGCCAGCGCCTTGTCGAGCAGGAAGGCCGGCGGCACCAACCCCATCCCCCGTGCCGCCACCAGCCGACCCAGCTCGCCATCCAGCTGCACCGCGTACGACTCCAGTCGCGCGAGATAGGCCTCGGCGTCGGCCGCGTTCTCGATCGGGTGATCCGCGTCGAGAAAACGGGGCACATCGAGATACGCGCCGACATTCTGGATCACGACGTACGGCGTGTTGCGCCAGCCGCCCACCGCGATGTCGCCATAGGGAAGCGCGAAGCCCTCGAGCGCCGTGGTGTAGGCGCTGCGGACCACGGCGACGCTGGTGCGCACGGGATGCGAGAGCTGCTCCGTCGGTAGCGTGTTGAGGCGCTCCAGTGAGCTGCGGAGCAGCTGCGCCACGCGCCGGCAGCCCTCGGCCGACCGATCGCCGAGCTGCGACCGCAGCGCCCCGCGCGTGCCGGTATCGATGCCGAGGGACGTGGCGGTCTCAGGGAAGACGCGCAGCAGATCCTCTGCGATCTGATCGAGCAACGCGAGCGCGGGAGCGTCGCCAGGCTGGGCCGGCGTCACCGGAGCCGATCCGTGGGGATGAGCGCAAGCATGCACGAGCGGCAAGGCCGTGGCCGAGAGGAGTGCCGCCAGCAGCTCGCGGCGACTCAAGGAATTCATCCCTTCTGATTTCCCTTGGAGAGCATCCGCTCGGCGAAATCCAACCGCTCCTGGGTCTCGCTGAGCTGCTGCTGCAGCCCTTGCATGCCGCGCTCCAGCTCCTCAACCCGTCCGGCCAGGTCGCCCGACGAATCGCCGGAGCGGGCGGCGTGGATGCGGGCGATCTTGATCGCCGCAAATGCGATGATCGCGATGATCGGAACCAACATCGGGGAGATAAACAGCTGGGCCTCCGCGGCAAGGGAGCACGTCCGTGTTCCCTAATAATGAGCGAAGGTCGCTGGTCCGGCGAGTTCGGTCGTCTAGTCGGGCGTGTGCCAGCTGAACGAGTCGCGCGCGCGGTAGACCACCTCACCACGCGTGTTCGTTACGGTGATGACGGCGCTCATGACCGGCATGTCGAGCCGATTCGAGGCATAGCGCGACGCGAACCGGCCGTCGATCGTGACCGTGATGCCGGCAGACTCGAGATCACACCGGAGGAAGACGGCCGTTTGACCGATCCGCGCATCCGCGCATCCCACTTCCTGCTTCGTGCCGTAGCGCGCGAACGTGAGCGACGCTTCCGGTCGCAGCGTGAGGCGCGTGAACCGCCGGTCCGAGACCGTGAATTGATAGTTCGGCTCGTAGTACCCCTGGATCTCCGATTGGAGGGGCCGAGGTGAAGGCGGGGGCTCATCCACTGGCGCAGCGACCTTCGGTTGCTCCGTGGCCACGGGGACGGACGCCGGTCCACTCAGCAATAACACCGCCGCGATCCCGCCGAGCACCAACACGACGACGCCGATGATCAGCGCGCGCCGCCGTCCACGGATGATTGCCCACAGGCGCTGGAGCATGGACTGGAGACGTCCGAGGACGTGTTGCAGCCGAAGCCGCGCCAGAACGTCCTGGAACCGTTGCATCAGCGCTGCGCGCCCAGCTGCGACCTTGCTCGGCGCGACCTCTTCGGTCGGAGCAGACTCCGCTGCCGGCCTCACCGCAGTCGTAGGACCGGGCGAGAAGTCCGGCGGAGGCGGTGGCGGCGCGTATCGCGGCGGATCGTAGACGACCGCACGAGCTGGAATACCACCCATGCGCGACGGCGGAGGAGGCGGAGCAGCAGCCGCACGCGCTGCCGCCGCAGGCCGTTTGACGAGACGGACGTACGCGGGCTTGCGCCGCAGTCGCGACCAGACACCGAGCAGCAGCGCCGCGCCGAGCGCGCCGGCGACGGCGGGCACGAGATCCTGCACGCGGCACAGCCCGCGCTTCGTCATGGCCAGGCCGACCTCGAGGCCGGCCGCCGCAAGCACCGTGAGCACGAGCGACCAGAAGACCCGCGCTTCCGATCTCCGGAACAAGAGCCACAAGAGCCAGTAGCCGCCGGCAAACGCCGCGATGTATTGGTAATTGTGCAGCTGCAGCTCGAGCGTCTGCAGCGTGGGAAGGAGCAGCTCGCATTTCGGCCAGCGCGTGCCAGTCGCGGCGCGTGCTGGGGCGTGCGCGCGATGCGCCTGCGCGGCAGCGTGCTGCAGGGCAACGTAGAGGAGTCCGAGCATCGCTAGCGTCTCCTTCTGAGACTGCGGGCCGGGCCTATCGCAGCAGCGTACCGCTATGGGGCAGGGGACTCCGTGATCTATTTCACAGATAATCTATGGTATCGGCAATAAGCCACGCTGTTGCAGCGCTTTGCGCAACCGCTCGGCGGATTCGAAGAGGATCGTCTCGAACCCCAGGGCTCGAGCCGCGCTGATGTTCTGCTCTAAATCGTCGATGAAGAGGCACTCGCCGGCCGATCGCCCGATCCGTTCGAGCAGGAGCTGGAAGATCCTGGGGTCCGGTTTGACCACCCTGACGTCGCCGGACAGGAGGATCGTGTCAAACAGCTGAAAGAACGAGTACTTGGGACGAACCGCAGCGAACGTTTCGCTGGACCAGTTGCTCAGCCCGTGCAGCTCGAATCCGGCCTGCTTGAGTGGCAGCAACAGATCCGCCGTGTCTTGCAGCGGGCCGGCAATCGATTCCTCCCATCGCTCGTGATAGGCCCGGATGAGGTGAGCGTAGGCGGGGAACTGCTTCCCGAGCTCCGCGACGGCGAGCGCCAACGCGCGGCCGGCATCCTGCTGCCGATTCCATTCCGCGAATCCGATCTCGGCGAGAAAGCGCTCCATCCCCGGTTCGTCGCCGGGAAAGAGCTTGCGATAGAGGTAGCGTGGATTCCAGTCGATCAGCACGCCGCCGAAGTCGAAGACGATCGCCCGGATGCGGCGTACATTGGATGAGCCGAGATGGAAATTGATGTCGATCCCTCTGGCAAAGGATGTACGATGGACGACATGCGCGTTTTTCGTACGACGGTCGAGGTCCAAAACCTACAATCTCGCGGCCCGGGCCGCGTGCTTCCCGCGACCTTAGTGGATACGGGAAGCGAGTACACCTGGGTCCCGCGCCGCGTGCTCGAAGACCTGGGCATCCGCGCGGAGCGAACTCAGGCATTCGAGGTGGCCGACGGACGTCGCATCGAGCGGGACATCGGCTACGCGCTCGTGCGCGCGGGCGGGGCGGAGGCGCCGGACCTCGTTGTATTCGCCGAACCAGGCGACATGACCCTGCTCGGCGCCCACTCGCTCGAGGGCTTGAACCTGAAAATCGATCCGGTCAAGAAACAATTGGTGCCCGCCGGGCCGGTGATCACCGCGGCTGCCTAGCCGTTATCGACGATTGTCCTGGTGGCTCAGCTTGATGAGGCGCGTCAGGACTTTGGTGTCGATGTCCTCGAGGCGACGAAGATAGAGACACCCGCCGCCGACCTTATGCGGGCCCAACTCCGCAAGCAGATCGGCATGTCTCTTGAGCCCGCCCAGGAGATAGACTACGAGAGCGGCCTTCCGCGGCGAGAAGCCGACCGGAAACCAATCGACCGATCCCGTCCGGCCCTGATACGTCGTCTGCCCATAGCCGACGATGCTCGAGCCCCACATCGCCGGCTTCTCACCGGTGGCCTTCCGCATGAGGGCGGCCAAGGTTTTGGCATCCCGTTGGCGTTGCGGATCGGCGACGCCGGCGAGGAACGCGGCGACGCTCTCCGTCGTCCGTTGCGTCTTGTTCTCGGCCATCGCGCCTGGACCTCGTTAGCGCCCGGAGATTAGCGGCAGCGGCATCCACCAACATGCAACTGGTGAGCGGCGCGAGCCAGTTCCAGCCGTTCGGCTCCAGGGCGAGCCCGTACAGCCTGGACGGGACCACTGCAGCCGTGCATCATGGCCGAGTGGTAGCCCAAGAATCTGACCGCTGCCTCCCGGACCTCCTGACGGTCACGGCGATTGCGCTCGTCGCGTACGCCGCTTCGAACGTCTTGCACGAAGCCGTCGGGCATGGCGGCGCGTGCGTGATCCTCGGTGGAAAACCCAACGTGCTCTCGTCCGTGCATTTCGAGTGCGGCGAGCAAGCCAGTGCGCTCGCCCGTCGTGGCGTCGCGGCAGGGGGGACCATCGTGAACTTCATCGCCGGGGCCATTGCGCTCGTCGCGTTTCGAGCGACCAACCCGGTGCGCAAGCCGCACATGTCCTACTTTCTGTGGCTGTTCACGACGCTCAACCTCTTGATGGGAGCCGGCTACTTCCTCTTCTCGGGCGTCGGGAACATCGGCGACTGGGTCGATGTCGCACGCGGGACCGTGTCGCCCGTCATCTGGCGTCCGGCAATGGCGGTGTTCGGGGGAGGGCTCTACTTCCTTATCGCGAGAGCGTCGGGGCAGTGGTTGGGTGCGCTGGTCGGCAGCGACGATCTGTCCATGAGGCGAAGCAGGCGGCTCACGATCCCTGCCTATATCGCCGGCGGTCTGCTGTTCTGCGTTTCGGGATTGTTCAATCCTGTGGGTCCCATCCTCATTGCGATCTCTGCGGCAGCGGCGTCCTTTGGGGGCGCCTCTGGGCTTCTTTGGCTCACCCAATTCACGCGCGGGGGGTCAACGCAACCAGCCGAGCTGGAACGTCGCTATGGCTGGGTCGTCGCCGGATGCGTCGCAGCGGTGATCTTCGTCGGGATTCTCGGATCGGGCATTCATTTTTAGCCTGAACTGTCGAAGTCGCTATTTTAGCCGAAGCTACTGTGGTCTTGCGACGGCCAAACCGAGCAAGTACGCGGTAACGACGAGCAGGATTGTAAACGCCGCCAGCTTCACGCGCGGCAGCCTACTGCTTCCGCGCCGGCGGACATCAGTCGGGTTCGGGAAAGAAGAGCTCGTTGCCGTCGGGGTCATCGACCTGGGTCGTGTCGTAACCCCACCAAGTCGTCTTGTGAGGAATAGACCGCTCTCCGAGCTCCCGCCGAAAATCTCTCAGGCCGTCTGCCGTCAGCTCAATGAAGAGGCGCGCCTTGTCGCGGCGGTTGGCGTCATGACACAGGATGATCTCGCAATCGGAGCGACTGACCTGGCAGACTGTCCCTGTGCCATCGCCCGAATGCCAATCTTTCTTGAACCCGAGCCCGTCCATGTAGAACTGCAATGCGCGGTTCAGGTCGCTCACAAAGAGCACCGGGCGTGAATACCAGCGGTGGACAGGAGGGGGCCGCTTGACCGGATCTGTCATGACGTCCTGCGCCGCCTAACGCCAGAATAGGCTGCGGCCGAGTCAACGCACACTGTCAGTTTTCACAAACCGATCTTCCGATTCGCGGGCACACCTCTGCGGTGGCTCGTCACGGGCTTCCTTGTGTCGGCTGCCTCAAACAGGTGCCGAAGCCCATCCGCCAGTTGTTCGACGGCCTTCCCCAAGGCGCCGAGTTGCCCGACCTGGACTATCGCGACGGATCGGTGCAGCTCAAACGACGGGGGACGCAATACTTTCACGGGATCGATAGCTTGACTCCGGGCAATAAAGCGAGCGGGTAGCAGCCCGACACCATAACCGGACTGAACGAACGCCAGCTGCATATGCATGTTGTGGATTTCAGCCGCAATCATGGGCGTGAAGCCGGCACGCTCCATCCGGTCGATGAGGCTCGCCCGAAGAAAGCACCCGGGCGGATTGAGCACCCAGGGTGCTTGGCCCAAACTTTTCCAATTACTCTCAACGTTGCCTGCGGCGCCTGTAACGATCTCCATGCGGTCGACAGCAATGACATTCGTCAGAAGCGGTGGAGGCGCAGCTTTGCCTTCGGGCAGAAGCACGGCAGCAACGTCGAGTTCACCCGCGAGCAGCCGCTTCAATAGTTCACTCGTGAGCTCGGTCGACAGCCGCACGCGGACCTTGGGGTATTTCTCAGTGAGCGCCTGAATAGCTTCGATGAGCGTCCCCTCGGCCAGGGCATGCGAGAGCCCGAGGCGCAAGAGGCCGTGAGGTTCGGCGTCGCTCGACGCAAGAGATTTCAGTGTCTCCGTCCGCTGCAGCAGATCTCGCGCTTGCTCCAGCACCCTGGAGCCGAGCGAGTTCAGACGCGGCGGCTTCACCGAGCGGTCGAGCAGCTCGGCACCCAATGCCGCCTCCAGCCGTTGCATTTGCCGGGTGATCGCAGAGGGCGTCCGGAATAGACGTTCGGATGCACGGGCGATGGACCCGGCCTGGGCAAACTCTACGAGGGCGCGCAAATCATCGAGCACGGAAGCCTCCCATTGTACTCCGCAATCTTCCCACCAATGAATAGCAGGATCGTGCGGCAACGGCAATATGATCGTGATAAAGCTGAACTTGTGGAATTATCGAGTTCCCGGCAGAGTACATCGAGTGAATGCGTTTGTGGAACCGAGTACCCAAAGGAGTTTGCCATGAGCCACACCGCAGTGACCTCGCCCGAACTCGCGCCGCCGGTTGGCCCGTTTAGCCAGGCGGTCGAAGTCGGTGGCTTCCTCTACCTCAGCGGTCAGGTCGGCCAAGACCCGGCCACTGGCAAGGTCGTCGCGGGGGGGATTGTGGCCGAGACGGAGCGCGTCTTCCAGAATCTCGCGGCGGTGCTCAAGGCGGCCGGCAGGAGTTTCGATGACGTTGCGTGCGCCCGCGTGTTTCTCACGAACCTGAGTGACTACGTCGCGATGAATGGCGTCTACGCAAAGCATTTTCGTCCGCCCTTTCCGGCCCGCACGGCAATCGGGGTGGCCGCGCTGCCGCTTGGGGCCTGCGTTGAAATCGACCTGGTCGTCAAGGCTTGAGAGGAGAAGAAACGAAATGAAATCGAGACTGGCGCTACTTGCGGTCATCGTAACGGTTGCAACCGGCGCGGGGGCGCAAAGTGCTCCTGCCGTCACTCCGGCGGAAGCGCGAACGGCCATTCAAGCCGGTTACGCCGCGTGGACTACAGCGCGCGTGACCCTGGACACGAACACGATCGAGCGGATGCTGGGTCCGGATTTTACCATCCAACTTCCCGACCGAAAACTCACGCGGCAGGAATTTATCGATCGCGTGCGGACGAACAGGCCGACGCGATTTGTCGAAACCGTGATCACGGTCGAGCCCAGAGACAACGACTGGTCAGTATACCTATCTGGAAAATTAGAGATCGAGACCAAGGACCAGGAAGGGAGAACGAGCAAGGAGTACAGAGTGTTTGTGTCGCATGATGGCTGGAGAAAATTGAACGACCACCAATGGATCCTCCTATCCTCCGAGCTCCTGAGCCAGCAACGGTGGAAAGACGAGCGTCCGCCGATCGCAAACTGGTAAACGCGTGTCCAGCAAAGTCCCGGCGTGGTTCGAGCGAAAGTTCGATTTCACCTTTCCGGTAGAGCAGTACCCCAACGTTTGTGTCCGCCTCTCGGGCACGCCTGCACGCCTGGAAGAGATGCTGCGCAACGTGACGACCAAGGCGGACGTGTTGGTCGCCAAACCGCAGAACAAGTGGTCAGCCCAGGAGCATGCCGGCCACTTGCTCGATCTCGAACCGCTATGGATGGCGCGCGTGGATGACTTCCTTACCGGCCGAAAGACACTCGCCGTCGCCGACCCGGATAATCGCAAGACCCATGAAGCCAACCATAATGCCCGAGAATTGGCAGAGATTCTGACTGGATTCCGCACAGCACGGCTTCGCTTGGTGGACCGTGTGGGGACACTTGAACCCGACGCTTTTGCACGAACGAGCCTGCATCCGCGTCTCAAGCAGCCGATGCGGCTCGTGGATCATTTGCATTTTGTTGCGGAGCACGATGATCATCACCTGGCTAAGATATGGGAATTGATCGATCCGCTCGGCTTTGACATGTAAGGGAAACAACTGATGACTCTCATCAAGGTCGCCCCGCCGCTGCCTCAGGAAGTCGACCTCACCACGACCTACGACGCCGTCATTGTGGGGTCGGGTGCCGCGGGTGGCATGGCGGCACACGTGTTGACCGACCTCGGCTGCAAGGTGCTGCTGCTGGAAGCAGGGAGAAAGTTCGGCATCACAGAGATCAACGCCGAGCTGCGGTCGATGGAATGGCCCTATGAGCACTCGCGGCGCGGCGATCTGCCACCCGGCTACCACACCCTGTCCTTTAACGAGTACGAGATCCGCAAGCCGCCTTACGCCCAGGGCAGCCCGTTCCGCCATGTCCTGTCGAAGCAAGCCAGTCATCGAGGCGCGGACTACGTCAAGAACATTCTGGTGGACGAGAAGCAGCACCCTTACACGGGCACGAAGTACGCCTGGGTGCGCGCCCGGCTGCTCGGCGGGAAGACCAACATCTGGGGGCGCCTCGCGCTGCGCTTGTCCGACTACGACTTCAAGGGGAAGGCGCACGACGGGTACGGCGAGGATTGGCCGATTTCCTACGCCGATATCGCCCCCTACTACGACAAGGTCGATCTG
>DATJIG010000192.1:0-3242 GCA_035493495.1 Alphaproteobacteria bacterium | reverse complement strand
CGATCACGATCGATCAGATGACCGCGACGATCCGGTGATTGCGCGGGCTGACGATCACGAACTGACCGCCGCGGACGAAGTACAGATAGCCGCGGAACCACGGATAGTAGCGGTAGATGCTGCGCGGAACCGGCCGCAGGTAATGGTAGTAGTTGTGCGGGACACCGATCCCCAGATGGATGCTGAAACTGGGCGTACCGAACATGCCGAAGTTGAAGCCGCGGAAGCGCTGGTGGAACTGGTCGCGGTCGCGCGAGGAGAAGCTGAAGGTTCCCGGCTTCGGGCCACCCGAGGTGCCCGGCGAGGCCAGGGCATTGCCGCCCTGTCCTCCCCCCTGCTGGACGGCATTGTTGGTGGTGGGGCCGCCGCTGCCCAGGGCGCCATTCGTGCTGCCCTTGCCGCCCCCATTGTGGCCCTGGCCGCGCAGCCTGATGCAGTAGGGATTGTTGTAGTTGGCGGGAAGCGAGCAGTCGATCGACCCGCGGGTCGTGGTCGTCGTGGTCGTCGATTGGGCGAGGCTGGGCACCGCGGTGGCCGAGGCGCCGAGCAGCGCGAGAATTGCGAGGGAACCGGTGATCTTGTGCATTCTGCACTCCTTGAGGTGTGCAGCATCGAACTGGCGGCGTCTCCGGAAGTTCCGAATCTTACACAACTGTAAGCTAGTTCGGGTGTCCGGCCTGCCGTGCCAATTCCGCCGGCGGCATGGTCGGACGCCGGGGCTTGACCACCGCCACGCGGTTGCGGCCGAACTGCTTGGCCTCATAGAGCGCGATATCGGCTTCCGACAGCCATGCGAGCGCGTCCTCCGATCCCGCGGGGACCGGGGCGATGCCGATGCTCACGGTCGCGCGAATGAGCTGCGACGACGTTTCAACGATCGTCGATTCGACGATGTGGCGGATGCGCTCGGCGGCGTCGCGGGCATCGTCCGCCTCGGTCTCGGGCAGCAGCATGGCGAACTCCTCGCCGCCGATCCGGCCGAACACGTCGGACTTGCGCATCGCCGACATGCAGGCATTGGCGATCGACACCAGCACCGCATCGCCCGCCGGGTGACCGTGCCGATCGTTGATGACACGGAAATTGTCGACGTCGATTACCATCAGCGCCGACGGCCGGTCGTAGCGGGTCGCACGCAGGAACTCCTTTTCGACTTCAGCCAATAGGCCGCGGCGCGTCAACGCGCCGGTCATCGCATCCTGCCGGGCGATCTGGCGCAGCTCGAACTGCTCGACGACGATCTGGGCAAGCGTACTGAGGATGCCCGCCTGCCGGGCGTCGAAGGGGCGCGGCTCGGTGTCGATGGCGCACAGCGAGCCGATGTTGTAGCCCTCCGGCGTCGTCAGCGGCACGCCCAGATAGCTGCGGATGTGCGGTGCCCCGGTCACCCCGGGATTGTGCGCGAAGCGGCCGTCGAGCGTCGCGTCGGTCACGGCGAGCGGCCCGCGCTGCTTGATGGTTTCGTTGCAGAAGGCGAACTCGCGCGGTCCGGACCCGACGGCCATGCCGGCCCCGGCCTTGATCCATTGCCGTTCGGCGTCGATCAGCGTCACCGCCGACATCGGCACGTTGAGCACGGTCTGCACGAGATCGACGATCCGCTGGAACGCCTTGTCCTGCCCGGTTCCCGACAGGTCGTAGCGATGCAAGGCCGAAAGCCGGCCATTCTCATCGGTGAGCTTATCGTCGTCGTCCTGCATCGCGACCACCCAACTCATTGAGCTTCGATGCTGCGCCCGGCGGGTTAGAACATGACAACGCCGTAAGCTTGCATTTGCAGCCTTCCATTGACCTTGTGCTAACCGCGGCGCTGGCCCCGACCCAGCCGCCATGCTAGGCAGACGGCCTTTCCAATCAGGGGCTTGGACGTGCCTGACTTCTCTCCTGACCGCCTCAGTTTCGTCTCGAGCGGAACGCCGGATGCCGAACGGGCGCGGGCGCGCCTCACCGCGCGCTACGGCGACGTCGGCCTCGCCGAGGCGCAGGTCATCGTTGCCCTCGGCGGCGACGGGCTGATGCTCCAGGCGCTGCGCGAGGTGATGGAAAAGCACATTCCCGTGTTCGGAATGAACTGCGGCTCGGTCGGCTTCCTGATGAACGACTATTCCGACGACGGCCTCGTCGAGCGTCTCGCGGCGGCCAAGCCGACGCGGATCACTCCCCTCGCCATGCACGTCGTCGACACCGCCGGCAAGCATCACGACGCCCTCGCGCTCAACGAGGTGTCGCTGTTTCGGACCACCTATCAGGCGGTGAAGGTCGAAATCGTCGTCGACGGCAAGACGCAGATGGACGAGCTGATCTGCGACGGCATTCTCATTTCCACCCCAGCCGGTTCGACCGCTTACAATCTCTCGGCCCATGGCCCGATCCTGCCGATCGATGCGCCGCTGCTCGCCCTCACGCCGATCTCGCCGTTCCGGCCGCGGCGCTGGCGCGGCGCCATCCTCAGCAACAACGCCGTGGTGACCTTCCGCGCGCGCGAGACGGAGAAGCGACCGGTCAGCGCCGTCGCCGACAATGTCGAATTCAAGAATATCGCCGAAGTGGTGGTGCGCGAGACCCGCGCGCATCAGGTGACGCTGCTGTTCGATCCGGGCACCGGCCTCGAAGAGCGGGTGCTGAGCGAGCAGTTCCGGTACTGATTTCGTCGCTACGGCGTAGCTCAGGCCGCCGGCAATGCCAGCAGCGGCTCCTGCGGTACCGGCAGCACCCGGTCGCCGGCCACGTCACCGGCGAACGCCGACATCACCCCGCGCGCGGCGCGGCGTGCCAGAGCGACGTTCTGTTCGCTGAGATAGGCGAAGGCATCTTCGAGCTCGGGCGGAATGACGCCCTCATGCTCGACGATCAACTCCTCGGTCAACGCGGTGACCACGAAGTGGCGCGCGGTGATGTCGTCGGCGAGGTCGGCCGAGCGGGCATGGAAGATCAGCCGGGCGATGAGGTTGCGCACGCCCTCGCCCAGCCCGCATTTGGCGAGCAGCGCATTGAGCGCCGAGCGGCTGCCGGTCTCGAGCAGCGTGAACACTTTTTCGCGCGGCGTGGCCGCCAGCGTCGCGATGCAGTCGGCAAAGAACAGCACCTGGCCGTTGACGACCGCGTGCAGCATCACGCGCGCCGAAAGCCGCTCGTTCTCGATCAGTTCGGCCGCGAACGCCTTGCCGTCCGATTGCGCCTCGCCCTCGCCGATCACGGTCAGCGCCGTATCCATGCAATCGCGCAGCAGCCGCTCGAGCCGC
>DATJIG010000191.1:0-3657 GCA_035493495.1 Alphaproteobacteria bacterium | reverse complement strand
GCGCCCATTTTGGTGGGCTTCGTCAGCAGATCCTCGAACGAGTTCACCGGCACCTCGTGCCAAACGAACGGCACGATGATGTCCTTCGAGGCGTTGCCGAGCCATCCGAACTTCGTCGCGTCGAAGCGCGCGGTCTTGCCGTCGGGCGACAACAGCTTGAACACCGGCTCGAAGGCGACGCCGGTCTGCGGCGCGCCGACCACGGTGCCGTCGCGCGGCGCCAGATTTGCGACGTGGTTGACCATGTTGAGGCTGCCCGCGCCCGGCATGTTCTGCACGACCACGTTCGGCTCGCCCGGTATGTGGCGGCCGAAGTGACGCTGGACGAGCCGCGCGTAAGCGTCGTAGCCACCACCGGGGGCGGAGCCGACGGTGAGCGTCACCTGATGGCTTTTGTAGAACTCGGCCGGCGTCTCGGCCGATGCCGCTCCGCACAGGAGCGTACAGAAGAACACGGCACCAAACAGGCGGGCACGACACAAACGGATGATGACCAAAGCCATTGCTGTCCCCCGTCAAACCGGTCGTTTATAGGGGACATTCAATCACCGCCGGTGGCGCGGTGCCACGGGATTCACGGTGCGCACGCGCGCCGGATCGTGCGTTTCAGAAATGCGGAGCAACGACGAAGGGAGCGCCGGCTATTCGCCGGCGCTCGCAGTGCCGTCCCAGTACGGATTGAGAACCTTGAACATCGCGGTGATGTCGTCGTCGAGCTGCTCGGGATTGCGGAACGCGATCTGCTTCCCGGCGATCATCTCGGGGAATGGCATGAAGCCGAGTTTCTGCAATTCGTGATGGACTGGCGGGGACCCTTCGGCGGCGTACTGGAAAATCTGCCCTTCCCGGCTCAGCAGCCAGTTGAGGAACAGCCGGCTGGCGTTGATGTCGGGATTCCCTTTCAGGATGCCGACGGTCGAGGCCGACACCGGCACGACGTCAGGGCACCACCAGGCAACCGGGGCGCCGCGCCCCATCTGCTCCTTGACCTGGTATTCGGCCGACGCGAGCGAGGCGTTGAACTCTCCGGCGATGACCAATTTCACCAGAGCGTTGGCGCCTTCCTTGCGCTTCTGCGGCTTGACCACCTCGAACAGCTTCTTGACGTAGGCTGTCGACCACGCCTCGCCCTTGGCACCCCACAGCGGCAGCAGCCACGACGACACGCCGCGCCACAGCGCGAGCTTGCTGTCCCGGAGCTTCGGAGTCGTGATCAGGTCGTCCCACGTCTTCGGCATCTCGGATTCGGAGATGCGCGTGGGATTGTACGCCATGCACCAGTAGCGGATGCGGACGCTTGCCCACAGATCGTCGCCGCCGCGCATGCGATCAGGGATGTTCTTGATGTTGGGCAGCGTGCCGAGTTCGGCCAGGGCATCGAGCTGGCGGAACTGCTTGACCGAGCTGTCGATGCCCGTGACGACGTCGGCGATATAGCGGCCCTCGCCGAAGGCGATCAACGCACCCTGCACCCTCGTCACGTTGCTGCCGCGGGTGAAGTTGATCTTGATAAACGGATAGCGCTCGTTGAACGGCTTGATCAGCTTGGCGAAGACCTTCGGCTCCCAGCTGCCGTTGATCTTGAGCGCACCTTCCTTGCGGGCGCCGTCGATCCAGGCCTGCGGCACGGCCTGCTCGTCCTCCCAGCGGTCCGTCACCTCGGGGCCGAGCTTCATCTCCTCGATCAACGCCTTCGCCGACGGAGGAATCTCGGCGCGCGCCGCGCCGGCCAGGCACACGGCGAGAGCGGCCGATAGCCAGGTCCTGAGAACGCGACGCGTGAACATTGAATTGCCCTTATGCACGAATGATTTCAGGCGCTTTGTTCACGCCATCTGAGAAGTTCTTCCCGGCGTCGAAGCGGACGACATCGTTCTGGCCGGGGTCGCGGATCACGCCAAATGGATCGCGCCCCTCGGCCACCGCCTTGATCGAGTCGCGGAGTATCTTCCGAAGCACGACGATGCCCTCGTCCGAGGTGCCGAGGTACTCGCGCGAGCGGTCGGCGACCAGGCCTTGGCTCTCCTGGGCGATGCGGTCCTGCTCATGAGACGGAATCCGCCACCAGCCGTCGTCCACCTCCTCGTAGACCATGCGTTCGCACGGATCGTGGCCCTTGGTCGTCAGCGTGTACGGTCCGTTCTCGGCGATCACCGCCGAGACGAAGAACGTCAGCGTCTTGGTGTCGTCGACCGGCACCCTGAGATTGAGGTAATGGCGCGGCTCGTCGCCCTTGCGCGCAGCGAGCCTGCGGGTGTGCGACGGGAAGATCTGGTGCGTCACGTTGACGAGACGGTCGGGGTAGCGCTGCTCGGTGCGGCAGCCATACCAGGTCTTGGTCCACAGCATGTCGGCGCGCTTGAGCGCGATCTGCGGATAGCCCGGCGCGTGGAGCGACATCAGGTGATGCGGGTCATAGCCGTTCTCGGCGCGCTGCAGCCAGTTGCAATGCTCCTCCTTCGAGTAGAGGACGCGGTTCATGTCCTCGCGGAACAGCATGTCGTACTTCGGCAACAGCGGCGCAGGCTGCGGCCCGAGGTAGGCGAACACCAGCCCGCCCGCCTCCTGGGTCAGGTACGCGGTCTGGTGGACCTCGTCCTTGAGCGGCGTGTCCGCCGGCTCGCATGGCATGTCGAGGCAGCGGCCGGCACGATCGAACTTCCAGCCGTGATAGCAGCAGCGAATGCCGTCGGCTTCGACGCGCCCGAGCTCGAGCGACGCGCCGCGGTGCGGGCAGCGGCGGTCCAGCACTCCAACCTGGCCGCTCGCGTCGCGGAACAGGATCAGGTCCTCGCCCAGGAGACGCACCGGAACCGGCTTGGTGGTGACCTGCTCGGAGAACCACACCGGCCACCAGTAGCGCCGCAGCATCTCGCCGGCCGGCGTTCCCTTACCCACCTGGGTGAGCTGTTTGTTTTCCTCGGGCGTCATCTCTTTCCCCGCTATGCCGTGACTTTCACACCGTCGCGCGCCTTCATGGCGTCGAATGAAATCAGCTCGCGCTGCTCACCGCGCACCACGCCCGGCGGATCCTCGCCGCGCTCGACCGCATCGATGGCGCCGAACAGGATCTTGCGGAACAGGATCACGCCGCGGTCGCTGGTCCCGAGCGTCTCTCGGGTGCGGTCGGCGATCAGGCCCTGGCTCTCCTGGGCGGCGCGGTCCTGCTCGCGCGAGGCGAGCCCCCACCAGCCGTCCTCGACCCGCTCGTACTGGCCGCGCGGACGATCGACGAGCCCGTCGGTGCGGATATCCTTGTTGTCGCCGTCGCGTGCCTCGCGGGCGCGGATCACGAACGTGCGCGTCGAGATGTCGTCGACCGGCACGCGAAAGCGCATGATGTGGCTCGGCAGGTCGTTCACCCGCGCGCCGAAGTAGCGGCTGCTGGATGGAAACAGGAAGTGCGAGACCTTGGTCTGGCGGCCCGGCACATCAAACGCCGCGCGCACGCCATACCAGGTCGACTGCCAGTCGACGTTGGGGCGCTGCAGCGCGATCTCCGGATAGACGCTGGCGTGCAACGCGGTGGAGTGCATCTGGTCGACGGCGTTCTCGGCGCGCTGTACCCAGTTGCAGTACTCGTGAAACCCGTTGACGCGGCGGCTGACGTCGTCGCGGAACAGGAGGTCGTAGCGCGGGAACTCGGGCGCCGGCGAT
>DATJIG010000190.1:0-7814 GCA_035493495.1 Alphaproteobacteria bacterium | reverse complement strand
CATCCGGGCAATTAGGCCGGCAATTAGAACGAGAGAAGGAAACGCGCTTATGGGTACGCAGAAGGTTGCGGTCACGTCGTCGTGGGGCGAGGCCATCGGATATTCCCGCGCCGTCCGCGCCGGCGATCTGATCTTCGTCTCGGGCACGACCGCGAGCGGCCCCGACGGCAAAGCCCTTCATCCCGGTGACGCCGGTGCCCAGACGAAGGTCATACTCGAACGCATCGCCGACGCGCTGAAGGAACTCGGCGCCGGGCCCGAGCATGTGGTCGAGACCCGCATCTACCTCGCCGACATGGCGACCTGGCAGGATGTCGGGCGCGCCCATGGCGCGATGTTCAAGGACATCCGCCCCGCCACGGTCATCCTCGAGGTCAGTCGCCTGATCGCCCCCGACCTGATGGTCGAGATTGCCGCCACCGCGTCTCTGGCCGCAGGAAAGTGACGGGAGCTAAGCGCCCAGCACCTTGCGCAATGACGCCTCGATCTGGCCGCCGCAATACGCGTCGCCATAGTCTTTCCGGGCCTTGGCGGCGAGCTTCCTGAGCGGCGGCAGAGCGGCGACGCGGCGCGTCAGGCCCGCGGTTTTGGGCGCGGTCTTCGCGAAGATGTCCTCGATTGTGCTGAAGCGCTCGGTCATCGTCGACCACAGCGTCGCGGTGACGATGTCGGCGATGCCGGGTGTCTCGCCGCCGAGGAGAAATCCGCTGTCCGCTGTCAGGCCGTGGCGATCGCCGGTCTCTTCCCAGATCGACATCCATTTCTTCAGGCGGGGCACGAACGCCTTCCAGCGTGTCTTTGTCCACATCTGCCGGCCGCCGTCGAGCGTAATCTCGTCGATCACATCGTTGGCGTCGTTGACGACCTTCATGGTCAGCGCGCGCAGCGCCGGCGTGGCGGGCATGAGGTCGAGAGTCTCGCCGAGGTAGAGGACGATGGCCGGCATCTGCGATACGGCGACGTCGGCCCTCTTGTCGACCAGCACCGGCGGGCCCATGAACGGCACCGGCATGTCCGCGACCGGCGCGTCCATCAGCTTCGCGATCGCGCTATCGCCCTTTTCGGTCCAGGTCTTTCCGGCATGCGCCAGGACCGCGCGCACGAACTGGCCGCGGAACGGAACGGACCAGTAGTAGAGGTCGTAGTCGGACATGTGAGCTCCCGAAGCAGATTGGCTGATGGCCTGTACCTGCTCAACGCGGTCCGCGGCGTCCCGCGTCCGCGACGACGGTACGAGTCACCCGCCCGATGTGCGGTGGCGATGCTCTGCCAAAATATTGTTCATTTTGCCCAAAGAGTGGGCTAAGAGCACTCTCCCGTTTACAAGCCAGAGTACGCCTGCCGTGGTTCATCTCGACGAGAAGCTGGAGCCCATCCTCGCAGAGGTCCTGCGCCGGAATGCGGGCGAAGACGAATTCCATCAAGCCGTCCGGGAAGTGCTGGAAAGTCTCGGCCGCGTGGTGGCCAAGCATCCGCGCTACGCCAATCATGCCCTGATCGAGCGGCTGTGCGAGCCGGAGCGTCAGATCATCTTCCGCGTGCCGTGGGTGGACGACGCCGGACAGGTGCGCATCAATCGCGGCTTCCGGGTGCAGTTCAACTCGGCGCTCGGGCCCTACAAAGGGGGGCTGCGGTTCCATCCCTCCGTCAACGTCGGCATCATCAAGTTTCTCGGCTTCGAGCAGACTTTCAAGAACGCGTTGACCGGCATGCCGATCGGCGGCGGGAAGGGCGGGTCCGACTTCAATCCGCGCGACCGCTCCGAGGGCGAGGTCATGCGGTTCTGCCAGTCCTTCATGACCGAACTCCATCGCCACCTCGGCGAGTACACCGATGTACCGGCGGGCGACATCGGCGTCGGCGGCCGCGAGATCGGCTTCATGTTCGGGCAGTACAAGCGCCTGACCAACCGTTATGAAGCGGGCGTCCTGACCGGGAAAGGACTGGCCTACGGCGGTTCGCGCGCCCGCACCGAGGCGACCGGCTACGGCGCGACGTATTTCGTGCAGAGCATGCTGGCCACCAAAAATCAGTCGTTCGACGGCAGGCGCGTGGTGGTGTCGGGCTCGGGCAACGTCGCCATCTATGCCATGGAAAAGGTCGCCGAGTTCGGCGGCAAGGTCGTGGCCTGCTCGGATTCCAACGGATATGTCATCGACGAGCAGGGCATCGACCTCGCGCTGGTCAAGGAGATCAAGGAGGTTCGGCGGGAGCGCATCGCCGAATACGCGCGCCTCAAGGGCGCCGGTGCGCATTACGTCGAAGGCGGCGCCATCTGGGACGTTGCCTGCGAGGTCGCGATGCCCTCCGCCACGCAGAACGAGTTGACCGGAAAGGACGCGCGCGCGCTGGTCCGCAACGGCGTCGTCGCCGTGGGCGAGGGCGCCAACATGCCGTGCACGCCCGAGGCGGTGCGCATCTTTCGCGAGGCCGGCGTGCTGTTCGGGCCGGGCAAGGCCGCCAACGCCGGAGGCGTCGCGACGTCCGCGCTCGAGATGCAGCAGAATGCGTCGCGCGACAGCTGGACGTTCGAGCAGACCGAGGCACGCCTCGCCAACATCATGCGCGACATCCACGACCGCTGCGCGGAGACCGCCGGCGATTACGGCGCGCCGGGCGACTACGTTCTGGGCGCGAACATCGCGAGCTTCGTCCGCGTCGCGGAGGCCATGGAAGCGCTCGGCGTGATCTGAGCTCGTCGCCGGGCGTTTTCAGTCCGCGGTCGACGCTCGCTGAAACGTCGCCAATCGGCAATCGCACGAATTTTCTCGACCGGCTCGCCGGATCGGGAGAATCGCGCGCCGGCGCCAGCTTCGCGCGCCGTCGCCAGGCGGTCAGCAACGCGGTCCGCGGCGCCTCCGGGCTGACAGGCAATCCCCGTTGCCGCTCCCCTTCGTTTATGAAACGATCACCCTACAAGAAGCACGCGCTCAAGCGCGGCATCTGGGATGGCATAGGCACGGGGGGCGGCGCATGACCGGTCGTGGTGCGGTTCTCGCGTTTTCGGTTTTCGCACTTCTGGCACTCAACGGCGCACCCGCGCACGCCCAGGACGCCGCCGCGTTCTATAAGGGCAAGAGCCTGCGGCTCGTCATCGCCAACGGCGCCGGCGGCGGCAACGATGCCTATTCGCGCCTGCTGGCGCGTCACATCGGCGATCACATCCCCAGCAACCCGTCGATCATCGTCCAGAACATGGAAGGCGCGGGCGGACTGCGCGCCGCCAACTGGCTCTACAACGTGGCACCGAGGGACGGCTCGGTGCTCGGCACCGTCAACAACGCGATGGTGGTCGAGCCGCTATTCGGCAACAAGGCGGCGCAGTTCGATCCGCGCAAGTTCGAGTGGATCGGCGCCATGGGCAAGCAGTACGTCACCTGCACGGTCTGGCACACCAGCGACATCAAGACCATCGACGACGCCAAGACACGCATGGTGCGCGTGTCGACCACCGGCATGACCGGCAACTCGGCGCTGTTCCCGCTCATGCTCAACACCCTGCTTGGCACCCAGTTCAAGGTCATCGCCGGCTACAGCACGACCGGCATGCGAATGGCGCTGGAGCAGGGCGAGGCCGAGGGCATCTGCGGCTTCTCTTACGACACCTTCGCCGCCTCGAACCCCGAGTGGATCCGCGACCATAAGATCCGCTTCCTGATCCAGAGTGGCGAAAAGCCGATCAAGGAGCTGCCCAATGTGCCGGTGCTGCTTGACAGCGTGCACGAGCCGATCGCGCGCGAAGCACTGTCGGTCATCGGCGTGCGCGAGGAATTGGGCCGTCCGCACATGTTCCCACCAGGCGCGCCGGCGTCGCTGGTGAAGGCGCTGCGCGTCGCCTTCGACGCCACCATGACCGACCCGAAGTACGTCGCCGAGGCGGAAAAGCTCCGCATCTCGATCGACCCGACCACGGGCGAGGAGGTGCAGCGGCTGCTCGAGCACGCCTACGGCGAGCCGCCCGAGGTCATCGCGCTGGCGACCAAGCTGTGGCCGCCGGCGGGAGATAAGGACTGAGGCATCCAATTCCGGGACCTGTGACGGCCCTTGATTGAAGGTGCCGGGCGCCTCTGCTACGACATTCCTCGCCACGGGATCCTTTGTCCCGTCGGTCGAGGACATGAGTATGACCGAGAGCGCATCGTCCAAAAAATCGCCGAAGAGCGAGTCCCCGTCCAAGCTGATCGACGGGCGGATAAAGGAGCTCGGCGACTGGCGCGGCGAGATGCTGGCGAAACTCCGGGCTGTCATCAAAGATGCCGATCCCGACGTCGTCGAGACCTGGAAGTGGCGCGGTGTCCCGGTGTGGGAGCACGACGGCATCATCTGCACCGGCGAGACCTACAAGGCGGTCGTCAAGATGACGTTCCTCAAGGGGGCGTCGCTGCCCGATCCATCGAAGCTCTTCAACGCGAGCCTCGAGGGCAACGCGCGCCGTGCCATCGATTTCCACGAGGGCGACACGGTCGACGCGAAAGCCTTGAAGGCTCTCATCCGCGCCGCCGTCGCCCTCAACACATCCAAAGCCAAAAGCTGATCCTTAAATGATGCCGCAATCCGTCGGCCGGACCATTTTCAAGCTGCTGCTGCTGTCGCTCGTCGTCGGCATCGTGATGCGCTTTTTGGGCGTCACGCCGCGGTCGCTGATCGCCAACTTCGGCGAGACCATCGAATCGCTGTTCAATTCCGCCATGAGCTTCGCCAGCTGGGCGGTCGACTACGTGCTGGTCGGCGCCGTCATCGTCGTGCCGATCTGGCTCGTCACCGTCCTGCTCAAGATGGGGAAGGGCAGGAAGAGCGAGTGAGGGGCCAACGCTCCGTCGATCAGTCAGGGAACCGCCATGCCGTCGTACACGCCGATCGTCACGCTGCTCGCCGTCGCGCTCTACTTCTTCATTGCCACGCGGGTGCCGCTGGCGCGCCACACCTTCGGCGTGAAGCTGCCGGCGACCACCGGCCACCCCGAGTTCGAGCGCGTCTTCCGCATCCACCAGAACATGCTCGAATGGATGCCGACGTTCCTCGTCTCGCTGTGGATCTGCGCGTTCTACCTCAGCGATGGCGTCGCCGCGGCGCTCGGCCTGGTGTGGATCGTCGGCCGCGTCATCTATTACGTCGGCTACCGCAGGGCGGTGGAAATGCGCCTGCCGGGATTCTTCATCCAGTCGGCCGCCTGCATCCTGCTGTTCGTGGGTGCCATCATCGGTGTCGTCCGCCACGCGGCGGGCGGGTGAGATGTCCGACGAAGCTCCCGATCCGACTGCCGTCCGCGTCGCGCTGTGGCGGGCGCTTCATGTCGAAGTCGATCTACCGCCGCACGTGCTCGATGACACGGTCGGGCTTCGGCTCGTCGCGCCGGACAAGGGCTGGCGCGCGCGTCCCGACATGCACCCCGAGTTTACGCGGCCGTTCCGCGCCTCGATCGTGGCGCGCGCCCGCTTCATCGAGGATCTGGTGGAGCAGGAGGCCGCGCGCGACGTCGGCCAGTACGTGCTGCTCGGCGCCGGCCTCGACACCTTCGCCGAGCGCAAGCCCGACATCGCGGCGCGACTCACGGTATTCGAGATCGACAGGCCGGGGCCGCAGGCGTGGAAGCGCCGGCGGCTGATCGATCTCGACTACAACGTGCCCGGGCGGCTGCGCTTCGTGGCGGTCGACTTCGAGGCGGGCGATGCCTGGTGGGAGCGGCTCGCCGCCGCCGGCTTCGATGCGCGCAGGCCTGCGGTGGTCGCGTCGACCGGCGTCAGCATGTATCTGAGCCGCGACGCGAATCGCGAGCTGTTGCGCCAGGTCGCGACGCTGGCGACGGGTTCCACGCTGGCCATGACGTTTCTGTTGCCGCTCGAGCTCGCCGATCCTGAGGAGCGGCCGGGATACGAGGCGGCGCTGAAGGGCGCCAAGGCCAGCGGCACGCCGTTCGTCAGCTTCTTCGCGCCCGACGAGATAATGGCGCTTGCCCGCGAAGCGGGGTTCAAGAACGCCCGCCACGTCTCGGGTGCAGATCTCGCCCAGCGATATTTCGCCGGACGCCGCGACGGCCTACGGCCGGGATCGGAATCGCTGCTGGCGGCGACGACCTAGGGCTTACGTCGCGTGCGCTTTACGTCGCGTACTGAGCGATGCCGTTGCCGAATGACCAGTTCTCCTTCTTCACCTCGACGAGGTTGATGAGAACGTCTTCGCGCCTGAGCCCGATCGCGGCGTGCAGTCCGTCGGCGATCGCCTTGAACAGCGCCTTCTTCTGCTCGACCGTGCGCCCCTCGTTCCAGGTGATCTGGACGATCACCAGGTCCTCGGTGCGGTGGACGCCGAGATAGTCGGGGTCGAACAGGAAGTCGTCGGCCTCGTGCTCGTTGATGACCTGGAATCGGTCGTTGGCCGGCACGCCGACCGAGAGCATCGCCTCGTAGATGACGTGGCCGATGTCACGGCGGTAATGGGCGGGCTTGCCCTCGCGGAGATCGATGCGAACCAGCGGCATGGTGTGCTCCCGATGAAGTTGGGTGTCGGAAGAGTAGCAGGTTCGGCCCGCTCCGTGCCTGTCCCGCGCGATGTCCCTCCTGTCTAGCGGAGCAAACGGTAGCGCACGGTCACGGGCGAATGTCCCGCCGTTCCCCATTGCCCTGTCTCCCCGATACATGAAACGATGCATGCGTAAGGCCCGCGATAAGGGCCATCAGGAGGACGCGTCGCCTTTCACTTCTGGGAGAGAAGCATGGGCGCTTATCGTATTTCATGTGGGCGGTGCATTCGGCCGCTCATCACCGATTCCGTTCTCATCCGTTCGCTTGCCGTCGCGCCATTCCTGGCCGCGCTCCTGATCGGAGCGGGCGGCGCTTATGCGCAATCCGCCCCCAATCAATCGGCTGAGGCGTTCTACAAGGGCAAGAACCTACGCCTCGTCATCCCGTCGGGGGCGGGCGGCGGCTACGACGCCTACACCCGGCTCCTCGGCCGTCACATCGGCGATCACATCCCGGGCAACCCCACCATCGTCGTCGAGAACATGCCGGGGGCGTCCGGCATCCGCGGCACCAACTACATCTATAACGTGGCACCCAAGGACGGCACGGTGATGGCGTCCACCTACAACAACCTCATCGTCGAGCCGTTGCTCGGCAACACCCAGGCACAGTGGGACTCGCGCAAGTTCGAGTGGATCGGCTCGATGACCACGCAATACAACTCGTGCATGGTGTGGGCGACGAGCGCGATCAAGTCGATTGACGATGCCAAGAAGCAGGAGGTCAAGGTCTCCACCACCGGGCTCGCCGGAAACTCCGCCAAGACGCCGCTCGAGCTCAACATGCTGCTCGGCACCAAGTTCAAGGTGATCTCCGGCTACTCGACCACCGACATGCGACTCGCCGTCGAACGCGGCGAGGTCGATGGCATCTGCGGCCTGTCGTACGACACCTACGAGGCGGCCAACCCCGACTGGCTCATCAACAAGCGCATCCGCTTCATCCTGCAGACCGGCGCGAAGCCAAATCCGAAGATCGC
Source organism: Alphaproteobacteria bacterium (assembly GCA_035493495.1). Lineage (GTDB taxonomy): Bacteria > Pseudomonadota > Alphaproteobacteria > SMXQ01 > SMXQ01 > DATJIG01. The sequence continues at coordinate 314 of DATJIG010000190.1, read as the reverse complement.
CGACGTCCCGTTGCTCAGCAACCTGATCACCGATCCGAAGGAGAAGCAGGCGCTGCAGGTGCTCGGCGTCGGCGAGGAGGTCGGGCGGCCGCACATGTTCCCGCCTGGGACGCCGAAGTATCTCGTCACCGCCGTGCGCCGCGCCTTCGACGCGACCATGAAGGATCCGAAGTTCCTCGCCGATGCCGGCAAGATGCACATCGAACTCGACCCGATGACCGGCGAGCAGTGCGAGGACGCGATCGTCGAGGCCTACAAGGCGCCGAAGGACGTGATCGAGCTCGCCGCCAAGCTGTGGCCGGTGGCGACGCCGG
>DATJIG010000189.1:0-9965 GCA_035493495.1 Alphaproteobacteria bacterium | reverse complement strand
CCTTCCTTTTCGGTACCGACATAACCCAGCGTCGCGACTCGCGACCGAGGCAGCATCGGTAGGCTCGGCCACGCTTTCAACGCAGCGTGGCACCTTACTGACCCTCACCGGGGACGACAAAGGCGGCTTCTGCCGAGGCCGCCGACGACGGAGTGCGTCCGCCTGACAAGTTGGCGCACTCGGCCCCTCACCAGCCCGCTCCGGCCTTACAAACCGGAGCGGGCTTCGGTGAGTCAGGAGAAAAATATGCATACGAAAACGCCCGGCGTCTGGGCCGGGCGTTCTGAAGATCGATGCGGATATCAGCTGACTTTGGCGACCTTGCCGGGAGGCGCGGCGAGCGCCTTCTGCAGGTACTTGTCGATGTTCGAGGTCATCTCCTCGAGGTGATCGACGAAGAAATGGTTGGCGCCCTTGATCAGCTTGTATTCGACCGTGATGTCGCGCTGCGACTGCAGCTTGTGGGCGAGCTTCGCCGCGTCGGCCTCGGGTACCAGCTCGTCCTTGTCGCCCTGGATGATCAAGCCGGATGCCGGGCACGGCGCCAGGAACGAGAAGTCGTAGAGGTTGGCGGGCGGCGCGATCATGACGAAGCCCTCGATCTCGGGCCGCCGCATCAGGAGCTGAAGCCCGATCCAGGCGCCGAACGAGAAGCCGGCGATCCAGCAGCGCGGGCTGTCCGGGTTGTGGGCCTGGAGCCAGTCGAGTGCCGCGGCCGCGTCGGCGAGCTCGCCCTGGCCATGGTCGAAGGTTCCCTGGGAGCGGCCGACGCCGCGGAAGTTGAAACGCAGCGCCGCGAACTGGCGGCCGACGAAGGTGTGGAAGAGGTGATAGACGACCTTGTTGTTCATCGTCCCGCCACCCTGAGGGTGGGGGTGGAGGATCAGGACCGTCGGCGGCTGGGGCGCCTTGGCAGGCTGATAGCGGCCTTCGAGTCGGCCGGCCGGTCCGTTGAAAATAATATCGGGCATCTTTTTACCTCGTTGGGGCGCGCGGCCTGCCAGGCGCACGCCGGGAAACTCACTTTAGAAAACCGGTCCGGGAAAACCCGGCAGGTCCGCCGTCCTCCGGCCGAAACGGGTCGCAGCCGGAACCGGCCAAAACCGCGGGACTGCCGCGTCTTGACCCCATACCTAAGCGGAATGTATGGTTATTCAACACTCCTTGAATCGGGTCCTTTCCCAGCCATGTCCCGGCAACGGGACGCCAGGACGGGCACGGCGCGAGGACGGCGGCGGGACGGCCCAACGGGCCGGAAACCCGGTCCGCGGTGCCCCGCCGAAGGCGGGTAAGATTACCATGAGCGGGGCTAGGATGTTCAAGGAGCTTCGTGATTTCGTGCGGTCCGTCATGGACCGGGATCCGGCGGCGCGATCGGCGTTCGAGGTGCTGCTGTGCTACCCGGGCGTCCATGCCGTCGGCTTTCACCGCCTGGCCCATGGCCTGTGGCAGCTTGGCCTGACGACGCTGGCGCGCTTCGTGTCGCAGCTCGGCCGCTTCGTCACCGGCATCGAGATCCACCCCGGCGCCATGATCGGCCGCCGGATGTTCATCGACCATGGTATGGGCGTCGTCATCGGCGAGACCGCTGTGGTCGGTAACGACGTGACCCTCTACCAGAGCGTGACCCTGGGCGGCACGTCGCTTGCCAAAGGAAAGCGCCACCCGACCCTCGAGGACGGCGTGATCGTCGGTGCCGGCGCCCAGATCCTGGGGCCGGTGCGGGTTGGTGCCGGCGCGCGCATCGGTGCCAACGCGGTCGTCGTCAAGGACGTGGCCCCCGGTGCCACCATGGTCGGCATTCCCGCCCGCTCGGCCGGCGAGAAGACACCGAGCCAGCCGGTCGCCGCTGTCGTCGCCGAGGCTCCCCGGGTGCCCGGCTCCGAGTTCTGCGCCTACGGCACGCCGTCGACCGATCTGCCCGACCCGGTCGCACGCGCGATCGAAGGCTTGTGCAACGAGGTCGCGGTGCTGAAGGCCCGCGTCGCCGAGCTGGAAGCCGAGCGCGAACCCCCCCAGCAGGTTTCTGGGGAGCGGGTCGCGCGCGGCCAGTCCGGGCTCTGACGGTCGCGGAGGCAGCGCCATGAAGCTTTCGACCAAAGGACGCTACGCCGTGATGGCGATGACCGACCTGGCGATGACCTCGAGCGGTCGTCCCATCGCGCTCGCCGACATCGCCAAGCGCCAGGAGATTTCGCTCTCGTATCTCGAGCAGCTGTTCGCCAAGCTCCGCCGCAGCGGTCTCGTCAAGAGCGTGCGCGGTCCGGGCGGCGGCTACCTGCTCGCGCGCGGCGCCGATGCGACGGCGATTGCCGACATCATCCTCGCCGTCGACGAGCCGATTCGCGCCACGCGTTGCACGCCGGGCGCGCCGATGGGCTGCACTGGGCTTTCGAGCCGCTGCATGACCCACGGGTTGTGGGAAGCACTCGGCAAGTCGATCCAGGGCTTCCTCGCCTCGGTGACGCTGGCCGACGTCTGCGCCGGCAAGGTGCCCGGCCAGGAAGAGCATGCCTGCCCCTCGCAATCCGCGATGCACGTTGTCTCGGGCGGTGCGACCATTGCCGCGGCTCCGGCGCGCGTCGCCGAGTAGCCGGCCTACCGCTTGCGCCCCACAGGGTTGATGATGCCGTCCCGCGTTTACCTCGATCACAATGCCGCGGTTCCGTTGCGCGCCGAGGCGCGAGATGCGATCGCCGCCGCGCTCGGGATCGGTGCAAATCCGTCGTCGGTCCATGCCCCGGGCCGCGCGGCGCGCGCGATCATCGAACATGCGCGCAAACGGATTGCGTCGCTTGCCGGCGTCGCGCCGGAATCGATCGTGTTCACCTCGGGGGCGACCGAAGCCAACAGTCTGGCCTTGAAGGGTGCGTCAGTCGCGCGGCGCCTAGTATCGGCGGTCGAGCATGTCTCGGTGCCCGAAGCGACCGACGTCGAACAAATTCCGGTGGATGGGCGCGGCATTGTCGATCTCGAGGCGCTCGCCCGGATGCTTGATCGGACGATTCCCGCCCTGGTGTCGGTGATGGCCGCTAACAACGAGACCGGCGTTATTCAGCCGATCGCCGAGGTCGCGCGGATCGCCCACGACGCTGGCGCGCTCGTTCATTGCGACGCGGCCCAGGCGCCAGGCCGCATCGCGCTCGCTCCCATCGTTGCCGTATGCGATCTCGTTTCGCTGTCGTCGCCGAAGGTTGGTGGGCCTCAGGGATCGGGCGCGCTGATCGTGCGCGCCGGCGTCGATCTCAAGCCGCAGATCATGGGCGGCGGCCAGGAGCGCAGGCTCCGCGGCGGCACGGAGAACCTGTCGGGCATTGCCGGGTTTGGCGCCGCGGCTGACGCCGTGATGGCCGACGCGAGCGTCGCGCGCGTGACGGCGCTGCGCGATCGCCTCGAAGCCGACGCGCGGATACTCGCGCCAGAGGCCATCGTCATCGGCGCCGACGCGCCGCGCCTTGCCAACACCTCGGCACTGGCGCTGCCGGGCATTCCCGCCGAGAGCCAGATTTTGTCGCTCGATCTCGCCGGCATCGCGGTGGGCGCGGGCGCCGCATGCTCGTCCGGCAAGATCGGGCGCTCGCACGTGCTGGCGGCAATGGGTGTGCCCGAGGACGTCGCCGCGGCAACGATCCGCGTCAGCCTCGGCGCGACCACGACGGACGCCGACGTCGACGCGTTCCTCGCCGCCTGGTCCGCGCTACGCGCGCGCGCGCGCGCCAACCGCTCGGCTGTCGGTGGTTTTGGGCGCGAGGTGGCGTGATGGGCATCTACCTCGATCATCACGCGACCACGCCGCTCGATCCGCGCGCCTACGATGCGATGAAGCCGTGGCTGACCGAGCGCTTCGGCAATCCGCATTCCGAGAGCCACATGCTCGGCCGCTCGGCGGCTGAGGCGGTGGAGTCGGCGCGCGCCCAGGTCGCGGCGCTGATCGGTGCCGATCCGCGCGAGATCATCTTCACGTCCGGCGCGACCGAGGCCAACAATCTGGCGATTATCGGTGCCGCGCGATTTTTGAAGGGCACCAAGCACCGCGTCGTGACGATCGCGACCGAGCACAAGTGCGTCCTCGAATCGGCTCGCTCGCTGGAAGACGAAGGCTTCGAGGTGGTGACGGTCGGCGTGCAGCCGAACGGGCTCGTCGACATGGCGGCGCTCGATCGCGCGATCACCGACGACACCGCAGTGGTCACGGTGATGGCCGCCAACAACGAGATCGGCGTGCTCCAGCCGCTGGCCGAGATCGCCGGCCTCGCGCGCTCGCGTGGAGCACTGGTGCACTCGGACGCGGCGCAGGCCGCCGGCAAGATCCCGCTCGACGTGACCAACGTCGACACGATGTCGATCTCGTCCCATAAGATGTACGGGCCGATGGGCGTCGGCGCGCTCTACGTCCGCCGCCGCCCGCGCGTGCGGCTGCAGCCGCTGTTCCATGGCGGCGGGCAGGAGAGGGGTCTGCGTTCGGGCACGCTGCCGGTGGCGCTGTGCGTCGGCTTCGGCGCGGCCTGCGCCGTTGCCCGCGAGGATCTTGCGGCCGAGGCCGAGCGCGTCGCGCGGCTGCGCGACCGGCTGGCATCGCGGATCACCGCGGCGATTCCGGGCGCGCGCATCAACGGCGCCGGCGCACCTCGGCTGCCCGGCAATCTCAACATCGCGCTGCCTGGCGTCGATGCCATTCAACTGATCGAGGCGGTTCCCGAGGTCGCCCTGTCGGCCGGCTCGGCCTGCACCTCGGCCGAAGTCGCGCCGTCCTATGTCCTGATGGCCCTCGGCCTCGACGAAGCGACGGCGCGGGCGTCCTTGCGTTTCGGCGTCGGCCGCTTTAACACGGAGGCCGACATCGACCGTGCCGGCGCCCTCATCGCCGCCGCCGCCCAGCGCCTCAAAGGCGAAGCCCGCGTGGCCTGACCGTCACGGCCGCGTTTACCCATCTATCGACACTGCCCAGTCACCAGCGAGAGCTCCAATGCCACGTATGACCTTCATCGACCGCGACGGATCACGCCACGAGGTGGACGCGCCGGTCGGCCTTTCGGTGTTGGAGATCGCCCACGCCAACGATATCGACCTCGAGGGCGCGTGCGAAGGCTCGCTCGCCTGTTCGACCTGCCACGTCGTCGTCAGCCCCGAGGACTACGAGCGCCTGACGGAGGCGACCGAGGACGAGGAAGACATGCTCGACCTCGCGTTCGGGCTTACCCGCACCTCGCGCCTCGGCTGCCAGATCATCATGAGCGAGGAGCTCGATGGGCTGACCGTCAAGCTGCCGACCGAGACGCGCGACGCGCGCGCCGACTGAAGAAGACTGCGCGGGGCCCCCCGTTTATCCGAATGTCCGCACCGCTCGACATCGTCACGCCAACCGACACGACACGTGCCGCGCGCCCGTCATTGGATGCGCTCGGCATGGCCGATGTCGCGCCCGGATCGCGGGTCGCGGTCGCGATGTCGGGCGGCGTCGATTCGTCGACCGTGGCGGCGCTGCTGGTCGAGGCCGGATTCGACGTCGTCGGCATCACGCTCCAGCTCTACGATTCGGGCGCCGCGACCGGCAAGCCCGGGACCTGCTGCGCCGGCAGCGACATCCAGGACGCGCGCAGCGTCGCGCGCCATCTCGGAATTCCGCATTACGTCCTCGACTTCGAGAGCCGCTTCAAGGCCGACGTGATCGAGCCGTTCGCCGCGGCCTACGCGCGCGGCGAGACGCCGATCCCGTGCGTGTCGTGCAACCGCACAGTGAAGTTCCGCGACCTGCTGACCATCGCCCGCGATCTTGGCGCCGCCGCGCTCGCGACCGGGCACTACGCGCGCCGCGTCGTCGGTGCGATCGGGCCGGAGTTGCACGCCGCGGCCGATGCGTCGCGCGACCAGAGCTACTTCCTGTTCGCGACCCGCGCCGATGAACTCGCCTACCTGCGCTTTCCGCTGGGGAGTGCCGCCAACAAGGCCGAGACCCGGGCGCACGCCGCGCGCCTCGGCATCGCGATCGCCGACAAGCCCGACAGCCAGGACATCTGCTTCGTGCCCAACGGCGACTACGCCAACGTCGTCGCCAAGCTCAGGCCCGACGCCGTCGAGCCGGGCGACATCGTCCACGTCGACGGCCGCGTCCTCGGCCGCCACGATGGCATTATCCATTTCACCGTCGGCCAGCGCCGCGGCGTTGGCGTCGGCGGAATCGACGGCGCATCGAGCGAGCGACTCTACGTCGTGCGGCTCGAGCCCGAGTCGCGGCGCGTCATCGTCGGCCCGCGCGAGGCGCTGGCGACGGCGACCGCGCGCATCGTCGGCTTGAGCTGGCTCGGCGGCGCGACGACCCCGGGCCGCAGGGTCGCGGGCGAAGTGAAAATCCGCTCGGCTCAGGCGCCGGTGGCGGCCGAGCTTACGTTCGGCCCCGCCGGCGAGGCGCAGATCGCCTTCGCCGCACCCGAGTTCGGCGTGGCGCCTGGCCAGGCCTGCGTCATCTACGACGGCGGCCGGGTGCTCGGCGGCGGCTTCATCGCGCGGAATTGACGACTATATAAAGCTTGAGAATGGGGCCTTCGGCGACCAGCCTTGACACGAGGGCGGTCGGCCCCCTATAGGCCTGTTTCCCCGCGGCAGGGCAGGGCTTTAGCCCGCTGCGGAACCCGGGCCAAATCGGCCCGAATCGGTTGGGGCGGCGTAGCTCAGGGGTAGAGCAGGGGAATCATAATCCCTTGGTCGCTGGTTCAAATCCGGCCGCCGCTACCACCGATTCCGGGACCTGGGTGCCCAAGACATAATGCGACCCGAGATCTAATGCGATAAGGGCGGACGACCTGGTCGTCCGCCCTTCGCGTTCTAATAGCCGAGCGTCGCGTTCGCCGCTGATCGATGGCAACGGCGAAGCGGAGCTTCCGTCCGAAAAGGGACAGGGCTTTGCATCGGGATTTCACGCGTTGCAGGTCGATTTCAAATGGCGCGCGTCGGCGTGGTCATAAGACGTGCCGAGACGGCTTGAACCGAAGCAAAAGTTCCAATCGCGGGGCCTAGCTCCGCTTCAAGAAGCCCTCGAACTTGCCGCGACGTATCGCTTACCAAAGCGGAACCGCGCGTTCTCCCCTCCGTTATGTCCGCGGATGGCTCGATTGGCTCCGACGGAGCGGATCGAGCCTTCGCCTCTCATAATGACCGAAAGGGAGATGCAACATGCGAGTGAATTACGGCGTTGCCGCAGTCGCTGCGGCGCTGCTTCTGAGCACGGGCGGCATAGCGGCCGCTCAGCAGAGTGCGCCGAAGAGCGCGCCGAGCGCCACCATGCCTGGGGCTTCATCGCCCGGGGCGTCTTCGATGAGCACGCAGACGCTGCATGAGATCAAGGACAACAACGCGACCGCAGCGGGTTTGAACATCAACCGGAAAGATCTGTCGTCGATGAGCATCTATGGCTCGGACGGCAAGAAGATCGCCGGCGTGGACAAAGTGCTGGGCGACAACTCGAACCAGATCAAGGCGGTTACCGCGGACGTCGGCGGCTTCCTCGGCGTGGGTTCGAAGGAGGTCGTGATCCCGGTCGACATGCTGCAGAAGGGCAAGGACAAGAACCAGCTGCAGACGTCGCTGACGAAGGACCAGATCAAGAATCTGGAGCAGTACGCCAGCAGCGGCAACAGCCGCAGCGGCTCGGTCGGCGGCTCGGCCCCGAGCAGCCAGCCGGGTGGCGCCGCGGCGCCGCCCCGCCGGAATCCATAACGTCACGTCACGAGCACCACGCGCCCTTCTCCGGGTGCGTAGCCGATAAAAAAGGAAGGGCGGACGCATCGCGTCCGCCCTTCGTCTATCCGCGTCGTGAGGCGAGCTGCCTAGAGCGTGATGTTCACGTTCTTGATGTGCATGTTGGATAGCATCTCGTCGATCACCTTGTTGCGCCCGTAACCGGACTGCTTGATGCCGCCGTAGGGCGTACCCTGGGCGGGGCCGGTAAAGGCGTTGATCCAGATGTAGCCGACGTCGATCCGGGCCGCGGTACGGTGCGCGGTCGAGAGCGACTGCGTGTAGATCGACGACGTCAACCCGTACTCGACGCGGTTGACCTGCTCGATCATCGCCTCCTCGTCGGACCAGCGGATCACCGACTGGACGGGCCCGAAGATCTCCTCGTTGGCGATGCGCATGTCTTGCGTGATGCCGGTGATGATCGTCGGCTCGACGAAGTTGCCCTTGGCGAGCGCCGGATCGGACGGGCGCTTGCCGCCGAGCTCGATCTTGCCGCCTTCCTTCTGGCCGAGGTCGATGTAGTACATGATCTTGTCGAGCTGCTGCTTCGACACCACCGCGCCCATCTTGGTCTTGTCGTCCCACGGCAGGCCCGGCTTGATCTTCGACACCGATTCGATGACGCCGGCCAGCACCTCGTCGTAGATCTTTTCGTGCAGGAACAGCCGCGACATCGACATGCACGACTGGCCGCACCAGGTGTAGTTCATGCCGGCGACCGCGCCGGTGATCGCCTTTTTGATGTCGGCGTCGGGGTAGACGATCATCGCGTTCTTGCCACCGAGCTCGAGCTCGGTGGTCTTGAGGCGATCGGCGGCGCCGCGCGCGACCGCGCGCCCCGTCGGCACGCTGCCGATGAGCGTGATGCGCGGCACCAGCGGGTGCGCGACCAGCGCCTGGCCGCACTCGGCCCCGCCGGCGACTACGTTGATGACGCCTGGCGGCAGCATGCCATCGATCATCTCCATGAACCGCAGCACCGAGAGCGGCGCCTGCTGCGCCGCCTTGATGATGATCGAGCACCCGGCGCCCAGCACCGGGCCGAGTTTCGAGGCCGCGAAGCTGAACGGATGATTGTAGGCGACGAGGCAGCCGATGGCGCCCATCGGCTCGCGCAGCGTCATGTCGAGGATGCCCTCGCCGAGCGGGATGGTGTGGCCCTGGAGCTCGAGCACGAGGCCCGCCATATAGTCGATGCGCTGGGCGCCGCCGAGCACGTCGCCGCGCGCGGCGCTGATCGGATTGCCGCCGTTGAGGCAGTCGGCGAGTGCCAGCTCCTCGGCATTGGCGCGGATCACGCCCGAGATCTTGCGCAGCAGCGCCGCGCGCTCAAGCGGTTTCACCCGCCGCCATTCGAGGAACCCGGCGTGCGCAGCCTTGGCCGCGGCATCGACGTCGGCGGCATTGGCGATCGGTCCGTGGCCGAGCGATTCGCCAGTCGCCGGGTTGTACGTCGGTTCATAGCCGCCCATCGGTGGGTGCCATTTGCCGCCGTAGTAGAGGTCGCGGTGCTTGGGAAGCGGGTCGATCTTCGGCGTCGCCGCCGGCTCCATCACGGTCGCCATTGCGAGTTCTCCCTATTGTGCGCGCCGGGGGCGGAGCGCGGATGAGGCGTCCGCTGTTGCCGCGGACCGTGCCAAATTCTGCAACACATTCCAGCTTTTGAGTAGACGCAGCCGACGCTGCTCTGCGATAATTTTCCCGCAGCGGTAAAGCACCGGGAAATCAGCGCTTTCTCGCACCCGCGTGGGTCTCGCCGCGACGGGGCGAGGCGGCGCGGACAAATTTGGAGTGGCGGACGAGGCACGTGTCACAGACCGAGACCAGGACAGCGCCGAGCGCCGGCGAGACCTCGATTTTCCGCATCCGACCGTTCCAGTTGATGTTCTTCACGCGTCTGGCGTCGATGATGTCGAACCAGATGCTGGCGCTGGTCGTCGGCTGGCAGGTCTACGCGCTCACCGAAAGCCCGATGGCGCTCGGCCTCATCGGTCTCGTGCAACTGATGCCTGCGCTTTGCTTCGCCCTGTTCTCGGGCGAGGTCGCTGACCGCTTCGACCGCCGCCTCGTGCTGCGCTGGGTCTACGTGGCGCAGACCAGCGTCCTCGTCGGCTTCCTCCTCGTCAGCCTGATGCCGCAGCCGCACGTCGGACTCTTGTACGCGCTGCTGTTCGTCAATGCGCTGTCGCGCACCTTCGAGAGTCCGGCGCTGCAGTCGCTGCTGCCCT
>DATJIG010000188.1:0-17265 GCA_035493495.1 Alphaproteobacteria bacterium | reverse complement strand
CTGGTTGGCCTGGGCAAGCATCGAGATGCCCGCGTCCTCCAGCACCTTGGCGCTGGTGAACTTGGTCATTTCCGAGGCCATATCCAGGTCCATCAGCGAGCTGCGGGCCGCTTCGGAGTTCTGCACCGACGTCGCGAGGTTGTCGGAGGCGAACTGGAGGCGGTTCTGAGCGGCGCCAACGCCCGCGCGAGCGGTGTTGAGCGTGTTCAGAGCGGCGCTGATCGCGGTCGACGCCGCATCGGCGTTGGTCTTGTCTGCGCCGGTCACCGAGGTGCCGGTCAGGCCGAGAGCCGCGACGCTGATCGAGTTGACCGTGACGGTCACGTCGTCGACGTTGGCGGTCGTGCCGGTGCCCAGCTTGAACGAGAAGCTGGTCGAGTTCGACGACACCGACTGGCCGAACGCCAACGCGCCGAGATCGCCGATCGAGATCGCCGAGGTCGTGCTGTTGGCGGAGAAGGCCGTGGTGACGTTGAACTTGAGCGAGAACGACGAGCCCGAGCCGTCCGACAGGGACACCGTCTTGGCGCCGGTCGACGACAGGTCGACCGAGCCGGTGAAGCCGCTGATCGTGAAGATCGCCGCGCTCGCAGTGGAGGCATTGATCGTGCCGGTCATCGAGTTCAGGGTGCCCAAGCCGGTGGAGAACGTGGCGCCCGAGAGCGTCAGGTTGTTGATGATACCGGCCTGGTTGGTGCCGCCGCCGATCGTGGCGGTGTCGGTCGGAGCGATCGAGGTGCTCTTGCTGAACGCGCTGTTCAGCGTGATCGTCGCGCCGACGGTCGAGAAGTTGACCGTCTGCGTGGCGTTCTGAGCGATCGCCGTCGAGCCGATGTTGACGCCCTGGCTCACGCCCGTGGTGAGGTTGGTGAGGGTCAGGACGTTGGTGGTCGAGTCGTACGCGACCTTCACGGCCGAGTTGCCGACCGAGTTGTCGAACGCGATGCTCTGGATGCCGTCAGCGGCCTGGATCAGGTTGTTGGTGCTGTTCTGGCCGTTGAGCGTCGTCGAGGTCGTGCTCGTGCCCTTCACCAGCGCGACGCCGTTGAACGTCGTCGCGTTGGCGATACGATCGATTTCCGAGGTCAGCGACTGATACTCGGTGTCCAGCATGCTGCGCTCGGTGGAGCCCAGCTGGCCGGAACCGGCCTGCACGGCGAGGGTCTTCATGCGAACGAGAATGTCGTTCACCTTGGACATCGCGCCGTCGGCGACCTGAAGCATCGAGGTGGCCTGGGTCGCGTTGACCTGAGCCTGCTGCTGGCCCGCGACTTCAGCCGCCAAACGCGAACCGATGGCGAGGGACGCAGCGTCGTCCTTCGCGGTCAGAACGCGGGAACCCGCCGACAGCTTGGCAACCGAGTTGGTGGCCATGGTGTCGGTGTTCTGCAGGTAACGATGGGCCACGTTGGCCGCATAGTTGGAGATAATGGAAAGCGACATAGAGGATCCTCCTACATGGATGTTGAGTTCGGCTTCCTGCCGAACGAGCGCACCCGGTTTAAGCCTCAAAGTTTAAAAAAGGGTGCACCGCAAAACTGCGGAATCGGCCAAGGATTTGGCGGGTTTCCGCGCCCTCGGAGACACCGGTGGCAAGACGTCTCATGCAAAAGAAAGGCCACCGTGCGATTCGCGATTCGTGCATCCGTTTTGCGGGCTCCGCGCGGATGACGCCCGGCAATTTCATCTCGATCGGTCGGGCGGGCGGGCAACCCTTGCCGATGCGAAGCGGAAAAATTTGCCGAGTGAATGAGCCGTCGGAAGGCCGGGCTTAAAGCTTTAGTAAGGTTACTTTGCGACCGTTCCCTGCGCGAACCGCCGTTCCAGGCGGAAAGATTTCCGTTACCGCGTCGGGAAGGGCATCGTGGTCGCATCGAGGACTCAGAAGAAGAAAATCACCGCGTCCGGCACTGGCTCCATTGTCGCGACGATGACGAAGGCGGTCGCCGCGCACGAGAAAGGCGAGTTCAAGCTTGCCGAGCGCGGATATCGCGCCGCTCTTGCCGCCTCTCCCGACTATGCCGACGCCCTGCAGCTTCTCGGCGTCGTTCGCCACCAGCAGGGCGACAACGACCACGCGCTCGAGCTTCTCGCCAAGGCGAAGGCGCTCGAGCCGAACAATCCCAACATCCGCTCCAACCTCGGCAGCGTGCTCAACGCGCTGAAGCGATATGGGGAGGCCGCAGCGGAATTCCGTGCGGCGCTGGCGATCGCACCGAACAATGCTGAAACCTGGTGCAATCTGGGCATCGCACTTCGCGCCGACAGTCCGTCGGAGGCCGTTGCGGCTTTCGAGCGGTCGATCGAGCTCGCTCCGAAGGCCGCCAAGCCCTGGCATGAACTCGCCGATCTGTGCCTGCGAATGCGCGATTTCCAGCGCTCCGAATCAGCCTACCGCCGTTATCTCGACCTAGTGCCCAACGATGCGGCGTGCATCTCGAACCTTGCCTATGCCGTGCAGTGCCAGGGACGCCTCGCCGAAGCCGAGGAACTGTTCGGTCGAGCCGTCGATTTGGCCTCCGATTCGCCGGAGCTGCGGCACAATCTCCGCGCGGTCATGAAGGGGCAGGGGCGCGCTGAGGAAGCGCGAGCCGCGTTCCGCGAAATGCTGAAGCAAAAACCCGAGCTCTGGACCGCTGAGCTCGGTCTTGCCGTCAATCTCCTGGCTCGCGGGGCAACGGAAGGGGCGATGGATACGATCCAGGACATCCTGGACGCCTTTCCCGACAACGCAGTGATCTGGAACGACATCGGCACCATCCTGCTGAACTTTGAGAAGTTCGAGAAGGCTGCCGAGTTGTTCCAGCGGGCGATCGAGATCGACCCGAACCTGGCGATGGGCTTCAATAATTTGGGTGGCGTGCTGGTCGGGATGTTCCGTGCCACGGAAGCCATTCCAATCCTGCAGAAGGCGGTGCGTCTGGATCCCACCCAGGTCCAGGCTTATCTGAACCTGACGCGAGCCTATCGCCAGCTCAGCGACCTCGATCGCGCCAACATGTACGCCCGGGCGGTCCTCGACCTGCCGACGTACGAGGCGATGCATGGTGGAAACGTCGAGCAGACTCTGCGGGCGAGCTGCGACTTCGATGGTATCGATCGGCTCGGGAATATCTGGCAGAGCGCCAGGTTGCTTCCCATTCAGCATCTGCCGGGGATTTTTCTCGATCTTCTCGTTTATGCGCGCATCCATGACGACGTAATGAACTTCGTCGAATTGGTCCGCCGCTATTGCGAGCCGGTCGAGGCCGTGGCTGAAGCCACTCCCTTGACTGAGCTCGCTCCCCGAAAGCGTTCCGTCGGAGAAAAGCTGCGCATCGGCTTTCTGTCATCCGATCTCCGCACCCATTCGGTGGCGCGATTCATGACACCCATCCTGCAGCACTACGACCGTTCCCGCTTCAGCTTCCACTGCTACACGCCCGTTCGCGCGGTCGGCGACCCGCTCCAGGTGCTGTTCCAGCAGAACGTCGATTCCTTCACCTTCATCGACAACAAGAGCGACCGCGAGGCAGCGCAGATTATCCGCGACGACGGCATCGACATCCTGTTCGAGCTCAACGGCTTCACCGAGGCGACCCGGCTCCCCATCGTCGCGTGGAAGCCGGCGCCGGTGCAGATTTCCTGGCTGGGGTATCCGTTCACCTGCGGTCTCAAGGCGATCGATCACGTGCTGATTGACCAGTATGCCAAGCCCGCCGATCCCTCGTTCATGACCGAGGAGCCGATCGTCATGCCGGAGGCGTGGGTCTGCTTCGGCAAGTTCACCGACATTCCGGTGAAGCCGACGCCGCCGGTCGACCGCGCCGGCACCATCACATTCGGTACGCTCAACAGCCCGTACAAATACAACCGCGAGGTGATCGCCGCGTGGGCCAGAGTCATGAACGGGGTGCCGAATTCGCGGTTTCTCTTCGTGCGCCCCGAAGCGCATTCGCTCACGTTGGTGCGCAACATCGCCCGCGAATTCGAGAAGAACGGTGTCTCGCCGGACCGGCTGTTCTTCTTCAACAATCGGACCGAGCGGAAGAATCATCTCGAGTACTACAACGAGATCGACATCAGCCTCGACACGTTCCCGCTGACGGGCGGCACCACGACCTGCGACGCCACCTGGATGGGCGTGCCGGTGGTGTCGCTGGTCGGTGAGAGCTTCCACCAGCGCATCAGCTACTCGGTGCTGATGCAGTGTGGGCTCGAGGAGCTCTGCACCTTCACGATCGACGACTTCGTCGCCCGCGCGATTGCACTCGCGAACGACGTGCCGCGGCTCCGCGCCATGCGCCAGGGCCTGCGCGAGGTGCTGCGCGCCTCGCCCTTGTGCGACGAACCCCGCTTTCTCCACCAGTTCCAGGAAATGCTGGAGCAGGTGGCCATCCATCACGGAATCAGGTGAATCATGCCCGCCACCGCCCATAAGGCCGCTCCGCAACCGGTCGTCGCCGACGACCGCGCCCAGTTCGAGAGCGACAAGCGCGCCCATGCCGCCGGCATGGCGCTCGACCGCGACCTCGCCGGCAAGGCGCTCGACGTGTTGATCGGGTCGGACCGCCACAACTGGTCGTACCAGTGGAGCTGGCTCGGGGTGCCGATCATCCAGATGCCGCCCGACGTCATCGCCGTCCAGGAAGTGATCTGGGAGACGAAGCCCGACGTTGTCGTCGAGACCGGCGTCGCGCGCGGCGGCTCGCTGATCCTCTACGCTTCAATCCTTGAGCTGATCGGCAAGGGCCGGGTCGTCGGTGTCGACATCGACATCCGCCCGCACAACCGCGACTCGATCGAGAGCCACCCGATGAGCCGCCGTATCGATCTGATCGAGGGTTCGTCGATCGAAGGTTCCACGCTCGCCCGCGTCCGCAAGCTGATCCCGAACGGCGCGTCGGTGATGGTGATCCTCGACTCCAATCACACCCACCAGCACGTCCTCGACGAGCTCCGCCTCTATGGGCCACTTGTGACCAAGGGCCAGTTCCTGATCGTCGCCGACACCGTCGTCGAGCAGATTCCGGCCCAGGCGCACCGTCCGCGGCCGTGGGGCCCGGGCGACAATCCGGCGACCGCCGCCGACGCGTATCTCAACGAGTGCAACCGCTTCGAGCGCGACGCCTTCGTCAACGCCAAGCTGCTGATCTCGTCGTCGCCCGGCGGCTATCTCCGCTGCATCAAGGACTGACGCGATGGAGGCGGTGCTTCTCTGGGGCGGAACCGGGCAGGCCAAGGTCCTGCGGCCGATTCTGGCCGCCCAGGGCTTCGGCATCGCCGCCGTCTACGACCGCAATCCCAACGTCGCGCGTCCGTTCGCCGATGTGCCGATGATCTGGGGCGAGGCGAGCCTCGATCGCTGGCTTGCCGCCTCGCCGTCGGTGCGTACCTTCGTGATCGCCATCGGCGGTGACCGCGGCCGCGACCGCATCGAGATTGCGGCGCGGCTCGAGGCGCGCGGGATGGCTACGCTCACCCTCGTTCACGCCCGCGCCTGGGTCGCCGACACGGCGCGAGTGGGCGACGGGTGCCAGATCCTCGCCATGGCCGCGGTGTCCGAATGCGCGCGCCTCGGCCGCCAGTGCATCGTCAACACCGGCGCCCAGGTCGATCATGAATGCGTGCTCGAGGACGGCGTCCACGTCATGCCGGGCGCCGTGCTCGCCGGCTGCGTGACCGTCGGGACCGCGGCGACCATCGGCTCGAACGCCACCGTGCTGCCGCGCCTCACCATCGGCGCGGGTGCGGTGGTCGGGGCCGGCGCGGTCGTCACCCACGACGTGCCGCCCAACACCGTCGTCACCGGAATTCCCGCGCGGCCGCATCGCGGCACGCCGTCGGTCGTCGAACTCGACATCCCCATCACCGAACTCGACATTCCCAAACGCAAGGTCGCTCCGTGACGCGCAAACGCATCGCCATTTCCGGACCGTCGATCACCGACCTCGAGGTCGCCTACGTGGCGGAAGCCGCGCGCACCGCGTGGTTCCAGAACGCCAACCTGTTTCAGGACCGCTTCGAGAAGGCGTTCGCTGACTACATCGGTGTCGGGCACGCGATCTCGCTGCCCTCGTGCACAGCGGGGCTACATCTCTCGCTCGCCGCCATGGGCGTCGGCCCCGGCGACGAGGTCATCGTTCCGGAGATCACCTGGATCGCCACGGCGGCGCCCGTCGTCTATCTCGGCGCGACGCCGGTGTTCGCCGACGTCGACCCCGAGAGCTGGTGTCTGTCGGCCGAGAGCTTCGAGCGCGCGATCACGCCCAGGACCAAGGCGGTGATCCCGGTCGACCTCTATGGCAATCTGCCGGACATGGCGGCGATCCGCGCTATCGCCGAGCGCCGCGGTATCCGCGTCATCGAGGATTCGGCCGAGGCGATCGGCTCATCGCAGCATGGCCGTCGCGCCGGATCTTTCGGTGAGACCGGAACGTTCAGCTTTCACGGCTCGAAGACCATGACGACGGGCGAGGGCGGTATGGTCGTCACCGACGATCCCGCGCTCTACGCTCGCATGCAGGTTCTGCGCGACCACGGGCGGCGACCGGGCGACGTCGCGTTCTTCAACTCCGAGGTCGCCTACAAGTACAAGATGACGGCGATGCAGGCGGCCATGGGCATCGCCCAGCTCGAGCGCCTGCCGGAGCTGGTGACGGCGAAGCGCCGCCGCTTCCGCTATTACCGCGACGCGCTGGCGAACGTGCCGTACCTCACGGTCAACTCCGAAGGGCCCGACACCTTCAACACCTACTGGATGGTGACGGTGATCTGGGATGGCGACGTCGGGCTCGACAAGGCCGAGGTGATGGCGGCGCTCGATGCCCGCGGCATCGACACGAGGCCGTTCTTCCATCCCTTGAGCTCGCTGCCGGCGTTCGCCGATTCGCCCGACCGCGCGCGCGCGCAGAAGGCCAACACCGTGAGCTACGACCTCAGCCCGCGCGGCATCAACCTGCCGTGCGGCGACGGCGTCGAGGAAGCCGAGATCGCCTACGTCGCCGAGCAGCTCCGCGACGTCCTCGAGCGCATGCCGAAGCGGCGCCGGGCGTAAGGCCTCCTCCCTCTCCCTAAAGGGAGAGGGTCGGGGTGAGGGGACTTTTCTTTTCGTCGTCATGCCCGCGAAGGCGGGCATCCAGATTTTTCCGTCATGGTCGGCCCCAAGGACCGCGAGAGCGGTCCGTTTTAAAAGAGGGGCGCCGACCATGACGCAGACAGAATGCCTGCGGACGTGCGCGCATGGCGAAACAAGATCCAGCGCGGTCCCAAAAAAAATCGCCGCGACGGAGGGCGCGGCGATTTTTCCCCACCGTCCCGTCCATGGGCGGGCGGAGGCAGTTCGATGATCTCAGCCGATGACGCGGGCCTCGGGCACGGGGACAACGAACTTGCCGCCCCAGGCCTTGATGCCGGACATCTGCCGGGTGATCTCGTCGGCGATGTTCCACGGCAGGATCAGCACGTAGTCGGGCTTGGTCTGCATGATGCGCTCGGGCGCGAAGATCGGAATGCGGGTGCCGGGCAGCATCAGGCCCTGCTTGTGCGGGCTCGCGTCGACCGTGTAGTCGAGGAAGTCGGTGCGCACGCCGCAGTAGTTGAGGAGCGTGTTCCCCTTGGCGGGCGCGCCGTAACCGACGACGCGCTTGCCCTCGGCCTTGGCCTCGATCAGGAACGACAGCAGCGCGCGCTTGGTGCGCGCCACGGTCTTGGCGAAGCCGGCGTAGCCGTCGATGTGATCGAGCCCGGCCGCGCGCTCCTTGGCCTTGACCGCGCCGATCGCGGTGCCGATGGCTCCACCTTTGGCCTTGTGGCGGCCGAAGATTCGCAGCGAGCCGCCGTGGGTCGACAGCTCCTCGACGTCGAACAGCTCGATGCCGTGGCGCGCGAACACCTTCTCGACGGTGTGCAGCGAGAAATACGAGAAGTGCTCGTGATAGATGGTATCGAACTGAACGTTGGCGACGAGCTGGAGGAGATGCGGGAACTCCATCGTCAGCGTGCCCTCGGGCTTCAGCAGGATCGCCATGCCGGCGACGAAGTCGTTGAGGTCGGGCACGTGCGCGAGCACGTTGTTGCCGAGCAGCAGGTCGGCGGCCTGGCCGGCCTTGAGCATCTCCTTCGCGGTCTCGACGCCGAAGAACTTCACCAGCGAGGTGATGCCCTTCTTCTCGGCGACCTTGGCGACGTTGGCCGCCGGCTCGACACCCAGCACCGGCACGCCGCGATTCTTGAAGTGCTGGAGCAGGTAGCCGTCGTTCGACGCGATCTCGACCACCAGCGACGACTTGCCGAGATCGAGGCGCTTCATCATCGCTTCGGCGTAGCGCTCGGCGTGACGCACCCAGGACTCCGAGTATGACGAGAAGTAGGCGTAGTCTCCGAACAACTGGTCGGGAGTCTGGAACGCCTCGAGCTGGACGAGCAGGCAGCTTTCGCAGACGTACGCGTGGAGCGGGTAGAAGCGCTCGGCGTTGCCGGCATCCTCGGGACGGACGTAGTAGTTCGACGGCGGCTGCACGCCGAGGTCGACGAAGCTGCGGTCGAGCGCGGTGCCGCAGAAGCGGCACGACGAGCGATGGTCAGGCTGCGGGCGACGCAGAGCGGTCATGACGGATCTCCACTGCCGAGGCGTTTGCCGCCTCGTGTTCGTTGATCTGCGATTGGGTCAGCGCGGCGACGTCGGCGCGGTCGTAGTAGGCCCGATACCAATTCACGGCGCGCACGGTCGCCGCATCCGAGTCCCAGGTCGGCGTCCAGCCGAGGCGCGTGTGCGCCTGGGCCGACGACAGGACGAGGAGGTGGGCTTCATGCGGCGCGTTGGCGACGGCTTCCGACTGCCAGCGGGCGGTCGGGCCCCACAGCCGGGCGCAGCGGTCGGCTATCCACGCGGCCGAACGGGTGTCGCTTTCGGCCGGGCCGAAGTTCCAGCCGCCGGTGAAGGAGTCGGGCGAGTGAGCGAGACGTTCGGCGAGCATGATCATGCCGCGCACCGGATCGAGCACGTGCTGGAACGGGCGCACCGCGTTCGGGTTGCGGATCCTGAGCGACTTGCCGTCGGCGAAGGCGCGAACCGCGTCCGGCACCAGCCGGTCCAACGCCCAGTCGCCGCCGCCGATGATGTTGCCGGCGCGGACCGTGGCGATGCCGGTGCGGCCGTCGGTGAAGTAGGAGCGGCGATAGGCGTCGACGACGAACTCGGCGCAGGCCTTCGAGTTGCCGTAGGGCTCGCGGCCACCGATGACGTCGGTCTCGCGGTAGCCCCACGTCCACTCACGGTTCTCGTACACCTTGTCGGTGGTGACGGCGACGATGGCGGCGGGCGAGCGGACACGGCGCACCGCTTCGATCAGGTTGACCGTGCCCATGACGTTGGTGCCGTAGGTCTCGACCGGGTTGGCGAAGGCGTAGCGCACCAGCGGCTGGGCCGCGAGGTGGAACACCACGTCGGGCTCGCACGCGGCGACCGCGCCCGCGAGCGAGTCGAGGTCGCGCACATCGCCGATGGTCGTGCGGCACGCCGCGTCCACACGGCCGGCGGTGAACAGGTTGGGCTCGGTCGGCGGCGTCAGCGCGTAGCCCGACACCCTGGCGCCCATGCGGGCGAGCGCCAGCGTCAGCCAGCCGCCCATGAAGCCGGTGTGGCCGGTGACGAAGACCTTTTTGCCGCTCCAGAACGAGGCTTTCACGCGCGCGCCCGCCATGAGCCGGCTTCCTCCGGGTGCCGCGGATGATCGGTCCAGCTCTTCCACGGCGCTGATCCCGACGACCACAGCTCGTTCAGGAGCTGCATCTCGCGGTAGGTGTCCATGCATTGCCAGAAACCCGGGTGCTGATAGACGGCGAGCTGGCCGTCGGCGGCGAGTGATTCGAGCACGCCCTGCTCGAGGCTGACGTCGTCGAGCGCGGGCGGCACGCGGTCGAACGCCTGCTTCTCGAACACGAGGAAGCCACCGTTGATCCAGCCCTGGGTGGTCTGCGGCTTTTCGTGGAAGGTGCGGACCATGCCGCCCTCGATCGCGAGTTCGCCGTAGCGCGACGACGGATGCACCGCCGTCACCGTGGCGAGCTTGCCGGAGCGCCGGTGATGGGCGAGCAGCGCGCCGAGATCGACGTCGGCGACGCCGTCGCCGTAGGTCGCGAAGAAGGTGTTGCCCTTGACGTAACGCAACGCGCGGCGGATGCGCGAGCCGGTCAGCGTGTCGCGGCCGGTCTCCGCCAGCGTCACGCGCCAATCCTCATCGAAGCCGTTCGACAGGGTCTCGACGTTGCCCGACTCGAGGTCGATGGCGAAGTCGGAGTTGTGGCCGCGGTAGTTGAGGAAATAGTCGCGGATGACGTCGCCCTTGTAGCCCAGCGTCAGCACGAACGAGCTCGCGCCGTAGGCGCCGTAGTGCTTCATGATGTGCCACAGGATCGGCCTGTTGCCGATCTCGACCATCGGCTTCGGCTTGAACTCGGTTTCCTCGCGCAGACGCGTGCCGAGTCCGCCGCACAGGATGACGACGTCCGGCGCTTCCGCCTGCGACGAGCCGGCGGGCTGCTTCGAGCGCGTGCCGAAAATCGGGGTTACCACGACGAACCTTCCTTCCTGGGGCGCTGGTCTTTGGGCTCGCGGCGGCGCTCGACGGCGCGCAGCGCCGCGGCGTAGCGGACCGCGAACAGCGTCGTGAAGTCGACGCCGGTCTCGAGCGGGATCGCAGGCGCCGGTGCGGCGGGCGACGCCGGTGCGGCGGACGCGGATTTTCCGTCGGCTGTCTCGACGATCAGACCGAGCGCGAGACGGGTGAGCGAGGGACCGAGCGCGACGCCGTCCTGACGGGGAGCGGAGAGCGTGCCGACGATCGACATGAGAGCCTCTTGGACGCGAGCGTTAGAGCGGATGGCGGATGGCGTAGCGCGCGTTCGGCAGGACGTACTGCCGGGCGACGCGGCGGCAAGAGTCGACGAACACCGGGGCGCGGAGGTTGACCGACACCTGGGCGGCGTTGTCCTCGCGGCGCACGGTGACGATCAGCAGCACCGCGAGATCCTCGCGGACGATGCCGAGCGTGGTGCAGGCCTCGGTCAGGTCCTCGGTCGAGATCGCGCCCGAGTCGACGTTGAGCGGCGCGACGAGGAACGCGAGCGAGGCGTCCTCGAGCGACTGCAGGACCCGGAACTGCGGATGCCTGCCGTCGGGCAGCGCCGCCAGGCCGAAGGCGTGGAAGTCGGAGAACCCGAGCAGGCCCTGCGGGAACGTGACGCGGCTCGCGCCGTCGACCACGATCGTGCCGAAGCGCGATTCGACGACCAGCTGCGGCTCGGCCTTCGCCGGGACGGGGGGTACCACGGGCGGCGTCGGGCTCACGGCGTGGGCGGTGTGGGACAGCATGGAGGATCTCCTTATTGCCGGGACTAAATGGTTCAACGCATGTACTGCGTGAGACTGAGATTGCTCAGGCGGACCGTTGTCATGTAGGCCGCCTGCAGCACGGTCTGGTCGCTCGAGAGCTGGGTGAGAGCGCTGGGAACGTCGACCGCCTTGATGTTGGTGATCGTCTGTTCCATGTACGTCGCCATCGTGTTGTGCTGCGACGTCGCCTGATCGACCGCGTTCTGCGACGCGCCAATGCCGGCGCGGATATTGGGCAGATCGCCGATCGCCTTGTTGAGGACGTCGAGCGCATCCTGCAGACGCGTGTGGTCGATGGTCGGGCTGGTCGAGGCGGTCGCCGCGAGCTGGAGCGAGCGGATCAGCTCCTCGAAACCGCCCTGGTTCGCGGTCACGCCGTAGGCGACGTTGAAGTTGTCGGCGGCGCGGGTGACGAGCTGAGTCGAGTTGCCCTGGTAGTAGCCGGTGTCGGGAGTGGACGGATACGTCGGGCCGGGCGCCGTGTAGCCGGGCGCGCTCAGATTGACGGGCGGGACGTCGGTCCGCGTACCGCTGAACAGATAGCTGTCGCCGAACTTGACGTTGAGGATGCCGGCGGTCTGGTTCAATAGGTTCTGGGCCTGCTGGTTGATCGCCATCTGCGACGCGTCGCTCGCGTTGTTGGCGTTGACCAGCAGCGTCTTGAGCTGGGTCGCGATGTTGGTGAGCTGCGACAGCGAGCTGTCCATCGCGTTGAGGCGCGAGGTCACGACGCCGTTGTTGGCGATGTACTGTTGCGTCCGCGCGTCGGTCGATTCGAGGTTGACCAGCGTCGCCGCGTCGTCGGCGATGCCGGCGTAGCGCTGCGCCTTCTGCCCGGTTGAAACCTGGATCTGCGTGTTCTGGATGCGCGCCTGCGTGTCGGCGACGAAGGCTGCGATGAGCTGGTTCTGCGAGAGGTCGGCGATCCGTGTCATGACTTACCTCACGATGTCGATCAGTTCCTTGAGCGTGTCGCTCACGACCGTGACGAGTCGCGCCGACGCCGCGTAGGAATTCTGGTAGATCATCAGGTTGCTCAATTCCTCGTCGACGCTGACACCGGTGTCGTTGCCCATCTTGTTCTTGGTGTCGTTGTAGGTGCCGGAGAGGAAGGTGTTGTTGTCGGTCGCGTGCGCCGCGGCCTGGGCGTTGTTCGACAGGATGCTCGCGGCATAGCCGTCCAGGGTGGTGCCGAGCGCCGGCAGGCCGCCCGCGGGCGCGAAGGAGACCGTCGCCGCCATTCGGTCGGCGAGCGCATTGATGTTGGTGTTGTCGCCGCTGCCGATCACCGAGCTGCCGGCGCTGACCGTGCCGGTGGCGAGCGTGCCGCGGGCGAGGTTGGCGGGGTTGGCGACGATGTCGGAGCGCACCGCGATGCTGCCGGCGAGGCCGCCGTTGGTCGTGCCCACGAACATGTCGTTGAGCCCGAAGTAGTGCGAGAAGCCAAAGCCGGTCGTCGACTCGGCCGAGTTCATCTCGTTGATGGCGATGCCATTCGTGCCGGAGTTGGCGGCGATGACGAGATGGCCGCTCGAGTCGATCGAGGCGGTCGCCCCGCCGAGGCCGGGGATCGGTTGCGCTGCGCCCGAATACACGCCGTTGATGGCGTCGCGGATCTGGGCGAGCGTCGGCGTGCCGCCGACGTCGGCCGAGAGGGCGGAGAAGTCGAGGTCGAGCGCCGAGCCCACCAGGTTGCCGTTGGCGTCGACCACCGCGATTCGGGCGGTGCCGGTCATGTTGACCGCGGTCGGCCCACTGAGCGCGCGCGTGCCGGTCAGGGTGTTGGGCGGCGGGAAGGAGGTGCCCTGGTTATGGATCGTGTTCATCTGATCCATGAGCTGCTGGGCGAGCGCGTCGAACTGCTGGCCGAGGTTCGGCAGCGTGTTGTCGCGCATGTCGACCAAGGCGGCGAGCTTGCCCGACTTGATGCTTGTCGTGATGTCGCGGCCGTGCACGGTGATCGCGCTGGCGCCGCCGCCCGGATAGGTGACCGTCGCGTTCATCGACGACGACGGGGTGTAGCTCAGGTGCGATGCCATGGCTCGGTCGACCAGCGTCTCGCCGGAGCCGGTGAACACCACGAGCTGGCCGTCCTCGTCCTTGTAGGTGCCGATGTCCATGTTCTGGGACACGATGGCGAGCTGGCGGTCGCGCTCATCCTCGAGGTCGCCGGTCGGCTGGCCGAGGTGGGTCGCGCGCGAGATCTGCTGGTTGAGATCGGCGATCTTGTCGAGCGCCGAGTTCACCGCGGTGACGCTGTCGGCGATCCCGAGGTTTGCCTGGTTGCGCAGGTCCTGGATCTTTTGCGAGCTCTGGTTGAGGTTCGCGGTGATCGCCTGGGCCGACAGAACGACTTTCTGCTGCGCGGCCGGAGACTGCGGGTCGAGCGACAGCGCCGTGAGGTTGTTCTGCAGGTCGGTCAGAAGCATCGACAGCGACCCCGAGGAGTCCGGGGTGCCGAACATGTTCTGCATGTTCTGGTAGTATTGGTTGGTAACTCCGGCGGCGTTGGTCGCCGACATCTGGTCGCGCAGCTCGCGGGCGAGGAACTCGTTGACGCTGCGCGTCACCGAATCGACCTTCACGCCGGCGCCGACACCGTCGACCGTCAGGGTCGAGATGTTCGTCGTCTTCTTCGTGTAGCCCTCGGTGTTGGCATTGGCGATGTTGGCGGAGGTGACCGCCAGCGCCGTCTGCATCGTCTGCATGGCCGAAACCGCGCCACGCATCGCCACCGGGAACAGGGAGAAGCTCATGTCCGTCGCTCCGCTGCGCGAATGTCCTAGAGCTGCCGGTTGACCGCGAGCGACACGGCCTTGGCCGTCGCCGCTCCGCCGGTGATCATCCCGGCGCGGGTGTAGGCCGGTGATCCCGACTTGCGATCGGCGACCGCGGCGACGACCGCGCGCATCAGGCGCTCGCTGACGGTCTTGACCGCGCGGATCGCGCGTTCGTTCTCGGCCAGCACGATCTGGAACCGCATCGTCGCCTGGCGCAGCCGATCCTTGAGCTTGGAGTCGGTGCCCGCGAGCAGCGCGGGTTTCGTGCGCAGCTCGCGGATCTGGCGCTCGTAGGTCACGGCCAGCGTGGTCTTGTCCTGCTGCAGGTCACGGATGTCCTGCGGCCTGAGATTCTTCAGGAGCTCGATCTCGCGCTCGAGGAGCGTGGTCAGCCTCTGGGTGACGTCGATGACGTCCTCGACGAGAGGGACGACAGCGGACATTAGTGGATCTCCTGGGTCTTCATGATTTCGCGGTACACCTGATCGGCAATACCCGCCCCGCCGCGGCCGGCGAGCGCCTTGCCGTACTCCTGGGAAAGCATGCTGCGGAAAATGTCCTCGCCGTGGCCGTTGCCGGTGAGCGAGTCCTTGGGAATGCCTTGGAACATCCGGTCGACGAACTGCGACAGGAAGTAAGACTCGAATTCGTTCGCGGTCTTGCGCGCGGCGGCCGCGTTCGCGGCCTTGGCCGGCGTCGTCGGCGCGGTCGCGGTCGGAGACGACATCGAAGCGAGCGGATCGCGGAGCGAGACGGTGCTCATCACATCACCTCGATCTCGGCCTGCAGCGCGCCGGCGGCCTTGATCGCCTGAAGGATCGAAATCATGTCGCGCGGGCCGATGCCCATCGCGTTGAGGCCGTTGACGAGTTCCTGCAGGGTGACGCCCGACGACAGCACCGCAAGCTTCTTGTCCTGGCTGTCGTCGACCTGCACCTGGGTGCGCGGCACGGTCACGGTGGTGCCGCCGGTCGAGAACGGAGTCGGTTGTGACACCTGCGGCGTCTCGGTGATGCGGATGGTGAGATTGCCCTGGGCGATCGCGACGGTGGAGATGCGCACCGCCTCGCCCATGACGATCACGCCCGACTGCTCGTCGACGACGACGCGCGCGGTCTGGTCGGGCACGACGCGGAGCTGCTCGATGTCGGTGAGGAGCGCCGGCACGTTGCCGCGGTACTTGGCCGGAACGGTGATGTTGACCGTCGCCGGATCCAGCGTCAGCGCGGCGCCGGCGCCGAGGAAGCCGTTGACGGCCTGGGCGACGCGGTTGGCGGTGGTGAAGTCCGGGTTGCGCAGGCTGATGCGCACGCTCTGCAGCGAAGCGAGCTCGAAGCCGATCTCGCGCTCGACGATCGCGCCGTTGGCGATCCGCGCGGTGGTCGGCACGTTCTTGGTGACGGTGGTGGCGGCGCCCTGGGCGACGAAGCCCGAGACTGACGCCGTGCCCTGTGCGACCGCATAGACCTCGCCGTCGGCGCCGACCAGCGGTGTGACCAGCAGGGTGCCGCCCTGGAGGCTCTTGGCGTCGCCGAGCGCGCTGACCGAGACGTCGACGCGAGTGCCGCCGCGAGCGAACGCCGGCAGCGTCGAGGTCACCATCACCGCGGCGACATTCGCCGTCTTGAGGGTGTCGTTGCGGACGTTGATGCCGAGCCGTTCCAGCATGCCGATCAGGCTCTGCTTGGTGAACGGGGAGTTGGTGAGGGTGTCGCCGGTGCCGTTGAGGCCGACGACCAGGCCATAGCCGACCAGCATGTTGTCGCGCACGCCCTCGAAGTCGGCGATGTCCTTGATTCGCGAGTTGGCATACGCCGGCAGCGCGACCAGCGTCGCGAGCACGGCGGCGGCGGCCACGCGGGCCACGGCGCGGACACGGACATAAAGAAGAGCGGCAATCGGTGTCATGGCGGTACGGATACGGTTCTGTTTGCTCCGCAACCCTTATTGCCAGCCGCGTGCCAGCGCGGCCTCCCGGCTAAGTACCTGTATAGACGCGGAATTCCGGGAGAGGGCAGGGCGGTGGGAGGAGCGCGCACCGGCAGGCCGTGCCGGTCGCGGCAAAACTTGCCGGTGCGTTCGCTGGTGTGCGCGATCGCGCGCCCGTTGCGGGCGCAAATATGCTTAAGCCGTTGTTAAGCTTGTGAGCGCAGGTTTGGCCGGCACATCAGGAGCGCCGTGCGCTCCAAGGGCACGGTATGAAAATCACCGATACCCGCGCGGTCGGGACAACCGCACCTCGTCGCACCAGCCGCGTTGATGGCGGCACCGGCGATTTCGCGCGCGCACTGGCGGGCGAACCTTCGGCGCAGGCATCGAAGCTGTCGATGACAGCGCCGATGACCGGCGTCGATGCGCTGCTCTCGTTGCAGGAGGTGAAGGGCGACGAGCGCCGCAAGGCCATGCGTCGTCGTGCCGAGGACATCCTCGGCGAGCTCGACGAGCTTCGTCACGGTCTTTTGATCGGCGCGCTGTCCCGTTCGCAGCTCACCCGGCTCAAGACCATGATCGGGGCCCGCCGCGCTCAGCTGGCGGATTCCGGCCTCGGCGAGATTCTTGACGAGATCGAGCTCCGCGCCGCGGTCGAACTCGCGAAATACGAAGAACGCAAGTAACACCCTGTATTTCATGGGATATTCCGGCTCGCGGGACAAAGCCCGGCGTCGCGAATTTGGCCCTGAGGCGAAATAAAATTCAGGCAAAGGTTCGCTTGGCTTACGCATTGTTGCGCGCCTTGCGATCCACCCCCTCCGTCCATATACTCCCGCGCCGCTTCAAGGTCTTAGCGGGCCAAACGGGCTCCTATCGAGGCTCTCAATCTATGTCGTCAGTTGTGCTTCCGGCCGGCTACAAGCCGACTGAAAAAGAACCGTTCATGAATCCGAAGCAGCGGGAATATTTCCGCCGCAAGCTCCTCAAGTGGAAGGAGGAGCTGCTCGAGGAATCGTCGGAGACGCTCCATCACCTCCAGGAGGAGGGCGGCATCCGCGAGCCCGACCTCGCGGACCGCGCGTCGGCCGAGACCGATGCCTCGATCGAGCTTCGGACGCGCGATCGCGCGCGCAAGCTCATCGGCAAGATCGACGAGGCGCTGAAGCGCATCGAGGACGG
>DATJIG010000187.1:0-4790 GCA_035493495.1 Alphaproteobacteria bacterium | reverse complement strand
GATCAGCTTGAACTTGGTGCCGAGCACGTCGTTCAGCACCTTCGGGTAGATGTCGGTCGTCGCGCCCGCGCCGGTGCCGGCGACGATCATCTCCTTGGTGAACAGGTCGTCGGCCGACTTGATCGGCGAGGCGTTCCAGTTGACCAGCACCGAGTGCGACGTGCCGAGGCTGCCGATCCACGTGAACTTCGTCGCGTCGAATTTGGCGCGGCCGGCGTCGGGGTTGAGCAGCGGCTCCATGGCGATCGGCCCGACGTAGGCGAGCACCGTGCCGTCTTTCGGCGCCACGTTGTAGAGCGAGTTGCCGGCGACGATGCCGCCGCCGCCCGGCTGATCCTTGACCAGGATAGTCGGGTTGCCGGGCAGATACTTGCCGTAGTGGTCGGCCAGCGTCCGCGACATGATGTCGAACAGTCCACCCGCGGTTCCCGCGACGTTGATGGTGATGCTGTTGCCCTTGAAGTACTCCTGCGCCTGAGCCGCGCCCGGGCCGCACAGCGCGACCGAGGCAAGCAGTAGTGCGGATGTGAAACGTGCGGTCATGATATCTCCCCTCTTCTTTTCCACGACGATACGCTTCATTTGTCCGGAGTCCGCAGCACCGGCGGCTCGAGCGCGCCCCTGGCGGCCTCTTCCGGCGACTTGCTCGCATCCCAGAGCTTGCCGACGAAGCGCTCGCCGGTGTGACCGTCGGACAGCGGCGACGCGAGCCACACCACGACGGGGTTCATGATCGTCACCGGCAGCAGGTGCGGCGCCGGCGGCCGGTCGGGATCGGAGTCGCATGAACCGCCGGGAATCAGCGAGTTCACCGTCACCCCGGTGCCGGCCAAATCCTGGGCCCAGATCAGGGTCGCCGCCTCGAGCGCCGCCTTGGTCACGCCATAGGGCGAGTTGTGGCGCCGCTGCATGGTGCCGAGCGACGTCGTGATGTTGATGATGCGGCCCCACTTTTGCTGCATCAGGGTCGGCAACACGGCCCGGGTCATGTTGAAGGTGCCGTTGACGTTGACCGTGATGGTCTCGCGCCAGATCGCGGGATCGGTCTCGTACACCGGCAGCGAGTTGCCTTCGGGTGGCAGTCCCGGCCCGCGGTGCAGACGACGCGCGTTGTTGATCAGCACATGCAGCCCGCCGAAATGGCGGATTGTCGCCTTGACCAGACGCTCGCAGTCGGCGGGAACGGTGATGTCGGCGGTGACGGCGTAGGCCGTGCCCGGCTCGGTCGCGGCGTCGATCTCGCCCACCGCGTCGCCGAGCCGATCGATCTCGGCCTCGGGCGCGGCGACGACGACCTTGGCGCCGCTCTCGGCCAGCGACTGGGCCATGGCGCGACCGAGGCCGCGCGAGGCGCCGGTGACGATGACGACGCGGCCGTCGAGATCGATCGCGGTCACTTCGTCGCCCCCTTCGCCTTCAACTCCTCTTCCTGCTTCCTGCCGCGGTTGCGCGCGTTCTCGAGGATCGTCGACGCCTTGGCGATGACCTCGGGCGAGGCGCCGAGCATCTTGTGCAGCGCCGGTTCCATCTCGGCGACGCTTGCCGGGCGGACCTCGATCTTGGTGCGCTCGGCCTCGGCGAGGAACGCCGGATCCTTCATCGTCGCATCGAAGCCCGCGCGCAGCGCGGCGACGCGCTCCTCCGGGACGCCGGGCGGCACGGCGAAGGCGCGGCCGGCGGTGGCCGAGGCAAAGAACATCTCCAGCATCTGCCGTGCCTCGGGCGTTTTCGCGTAGTCGATGGCGAGCGGCACATTGGCGAAGTCGGGATGCTTCTCGAGGCCCATCTGCCAGATGATCTTGAGGCGTCCGGATTCGACCTCGTGCATCGAGCTGTTCTTGATCGACGAGAGATAGGTGCCGCACTGGCCCATGATCTCGCCGCGCTCCATCGCCAGCGTGCGGTTGGCGTTGGACTCGAAGCCGAGGATCGGCCGGAATTTGGTGCCGAGCTCCTCGTTCATCAGGATCGGCATGATGTACGAACCGCCGCTGACGCCCGAGGCGCCGAGGATCACCTCACGGTCGAAGAAACCGGCCGGCGACGTGATCCCCGTGGTGTGCCACACCGAGCAGTGATCGACCTCGCGGTTCATGTTGCCGATCCAGACGAACTTGGTCGGATCGAACTTCGCCTGCGGATTCTTCCAGCGCTCCTCGAGCAGCACGTAGGCCGGGATCAGGCCCACCTGGGTGCCGTCCTTGGCCGCGGTGTTGTAGAGCGTGTTGGCGAGCACCAGCCCGCCGCCGCCCGGACGGTTCTGCGGCACGATCGTCGGGTTGCCGGCGATGTGGCGGCCGACGTGGCGTGCGAGCAGCCGCACATAGACGTCGAAGCCGCCGCCGGGATCGGTCGACGAGCTCATGTAGACCGTCTGGCCGGCGAACGGCTCGGCGGCACGGGCCGCCCTGTCGGCATGTGCGGTGGTGCCGACTGCAAGCGCCGCCATAACGGCTGCCATCCCAAATCGCATCGATCGTCTCCCCGATGCGGGTCTGTTGCCCGCTCTTGCCCGGAACGTTCGGGGTCCGGTCCCGTCGTCTAACGCCTTGTCAGGTCTGCATCACGTCCACGGTCCGAGCAGCGGCTCCCCGGTGAAGCTGTCGCTGTTCGCCTCGAGCGCCTTCGGCCAGGCACCGGCGACGACCTTGCGCCGCTGGCTCGCCGCCCGCGGCTTGCCGTCCCAGCCGATCTGCTCCATCGACCAGTAGAGCTGGACCGCGCCGCCGTCGGGATCGTGGGCCAGAATGGTGTGGTCCATGCCCGGCGTCAGCTCCTGCGGCAGCTCGCGCATGGTGACGCCGTGCGACTTCAGGAACGCGATCGCGTCGAGCAACTGCTGGTAGTTGCCGAGCTGGAGTCCGAACGAGAACGTCGTCGAGTCATCGCGCAGGCCCAGCGCCTTGCGCAACGCCATCGGGAACAGCGCAAGCGAGTGGTGCTCGGTATTGTTGCGCAGGAACAGGCAGCGGTGGCCCTGGTAGCTGGTTTCCTCGGTAAGGATGAAGCCCAAGGTATCGCGATACCAGGCGAGCGACTTGTCGAGGTCCTCGACGAACAGATTGATCGGCCCGTGCTTGACGATCTTGAACGGCCGTCCGAGCAGCACGCCCTGGACGTCGTACGTGGCCGGCATGTTGTCCGTGTCGCGATAGCCGCCCAGAAGGTCGATGCCCTTGGCGATCGCCTCATCGACCTCGGCGTGCTCGCTCATCTGCGGCAGATCCGGGGTCTTGTTGAATTCGCGGTAGTGCATCGCCCACGGCTTCGAATAGCCGTCCCAGCCGATCTGCTCGATGCCCCAGTAGAGCTCGTTCTGGTGCATGTCCGGGTCCATCAGGTAGGTGTGCCAGTTGGACCCCGGCATGTCGCGGCCGTTGCGCACCACCTTCTCGCCGCGCGACTTGAACCAGTCGTTGGCGTGGACGGTCTCGGCGAGGCTGCCGATCTGCCAAGTGATCTGGTTGATGGTCACGCCGTCCTTCACGCGGCCGCGGGTGTCGGTCGCCTTGCGGAAGCGGTGGTTGTAGATGACGAAGGCGTGGTGATCGTGGGCGTAACGGAAGAAATAGCCACTGCAGTCGCCGAACGCCTTGTACTCGTCGGGGAGCGCCGTCTTGCCGCCGTGAGTCGGATCGCGGATGTCGACGATCTTGAAGCCGAGCAGGTCTTTGTAGAAGTGCAGGCCCTCGGTCATCTTGAACAGGTTGATGCCGAAGTGGCCGAGGCGGCGGATCTTGAACGGCTGGTCGAGCAGCACGCCGCCGACGTTGAATTTCGTTTCCGTAGCGACTGCCATGGGCGGATTCCTCTTCCTTCGGCCGACCGTGCGGCGACTGTCCGGGGAAGCTTAGCGCCGCGCGACGGTGCGCGCCAACACGGCGGTCGTGTCTATTGCTCGGCCTATTGCTCGGCCTATTGCTCGGCCTGCTGGGCGCCCTTGATGACCTTGGGCGCGCCGAGCTTGTCGCGGGTGTCGAAGATGCGGTCGGCATACGGCCCGTCCTTGCGGACGTAGTGCATGAACGCCTGCAACTGCCACTCGCCCTCGAACGGGTCGCGCCAGTGCGGCATGTCCATGCCCGCGTAGATCAGCATGTCGCCGGGCTCGAGGATCACCTCCACGGTCTGGCCGTCCTTCGACTGCACGTAGATCGGCCACGGCTTCGAGGTCTTCTGGGCGAGCGCCAGCGTCGCGCTGACCTCGCACGCCGGGCGGTCGGTGTGCTTCTTGAGCCAGGCGCCGGGCAGGTAGACGCGCGAGTACGAGTAGGTCGGCAGCAGACTGGTGCCGGTCTCCTTGGCGACCGTCGGCAGCAGCATCGTGAGCAGCGCTTCGCTCTGCGGCAGCGCGTAGGCGTAGTAGGCCTTCTCCACCTGCTTGTCGTCGTAGGCGAGGTAGCCGTTGTTGAGCATGAGGTTGTATTCCTCGGCGATGTACCGGCAGAGGAGTTGCGGGACGGCGTTGCGGAATACGGTGTAACCGGTCTCGATGAACATGCTTGGCCCAAACCTCGGAAATGCGCGCGGCCGCACGTTACACGGAGGCCGGTCGTGAGACAATCGACGGCGGCCGAGCGGGCCGGAGCGCGAAATCCCGTTTTCGGGAGCCCGTCTCCGCCCCCTCCGCCCTGTGAGGCGGGGGAGCGGAGTAGTGACTCGAGCTTCGGTGCCTCGCGCCGCGACGGTTACCCGCCGCGATGCGGACACGCGCCGGCGCCGACGCCTTCGTTCCAGACCAGGGCGTCTTGCATTCGGTCCCTGAGGGTTGGTGCCGGGAGCCGGCGGGG
>DATJIG010000186.1:0-4315 GCA_035493495.1 Alphaproteobacteria bacterium | reverse complement strand
GTTGCGCCGGATCGGCCGTGTCGAAGACGGTGAGCGCCGACAGCACCTGGGCGAGGTCGCGGAACAGCGGATCGACGCCAGTGTCCGCAGCGATGCCGTCATAGACCGTCGCCGCGCCTGCACTGTCGCCGGCGCGCGCCTTGAGCGCGGCGTCCTGCAGCCGTGCGAGCGCCCCGTAGCCCGACGCCGCGCCCTTCCCGGTGACCTGGCCGAGGAGGCTCGACGCCTGCTCCGTATCGCCACGGTTGATGGCGTCGATCGCCGCCGCGTAGGTCGTCGCGCGCTCCATGTCGCGCTCGGTCTTGTACTGGCGCCACGCCATGACGCCCGCGACCGCGATGATGACGCCAAGCGCGAGCGCGATCAGGTACGGGCCGAAGCGCCGGAACAGCGCAACCGCTTTATCGCGGCGCAGGTCCTCGTCAACTTCCTCGATCAGGCTGTCCAACGGCGAACTCATCGACTCGCACTTTCCTCGTGAAAACAGCGACAGCCGGGCGTCGCTTGGAAACCGGTCCGGGGGCTCCGGACCCCGTTTTCGGGGCGCCGCCGGGCGGCTGTATGGGTACCCCAAACGGGGCCCCATGGAAAGCACGGCGGACACCCTGTCCGACCGGCTTATGCGCGCTCGACGGAGCGTATAAACCCCGCCGAAACTCGTGTCGGGCTCGGACGTTTTAGCCATGAGGGTCCGGCGGCACCCTCGGCCGCATTGCGGCCGCCCACGCTCTGGACGGGGGTGGCACAATGGGCGAAACTTGGCCCTGGGCTGGGCCCGGGAGTGCCGCCAGGCCCGCTGCAGTCAGTAACAGAGCGCCCGTATCGCGATGACCGAACCCGTCCGCCTCGCGGACTACCGTCGTCAGCCCCGCCTCGTCTGCTTCACCCGGGCGGAGATGAACCAGTTGCTCAGCGTCTACAGCCGTCGGGTCAGCGCCGGCGAATGGAAAGCCTATGCGCTCGACGTCGAGCCGGGCTTCGCCGCATTCTCGGTCTTCCGCCATGCTGCCGCCGAGCCTCTCTACTCCATCATCAAGACCAAATCGTCGCGCGGCCGGCCATTCCGGCTGATGCAGGGCGAGCGCCGCGTCCGCGAAGCCACCACCATGGCCGAGGTCCTGGCCGCCTTGCCCAAGGGCCTTCAGCTCGTCAAACGCTAACACCAACCAAAATTCCTTTCACGGGGGACGTCATGAGAATCCGTCATCTCGGCCTGGCCGCGCTTGTATCGGCCGCACTGGCCGCAACCGCTCACGCGCAGTCGGTGTCCGACTTCTACAAGGGCAAGAAGGTCGACGTGTTCATCGGCGTCGGCGTCGGCGGCGAATATGACCAGCATGCGCGCCTGAGCGCGCGCTGGATCGGGTCGCACATCCCGGGCAACCCGACCGTGGTGCCGCAGAACATGACCGGCGCCGGCGGCCTCAAGATGGCGAACTTCCTTTACGCCGTCGCGCCGAAGGACGGCACCGCGATCGGCATGATCGCCAACAACTTCCCGATGCTGCAGGCGGTCGATGGCAAAGGCGTGCAGTTCGACGCCAACAAGTTCTTCTGGATCGGCTCGATCTCACCGACGGTCGAGACCATGACCATGTGGCACACCGCCAACGTCAACTCGGTCGACGATGCGAAGAAGCGCGAGGTCGTCGTTGGCGCCTCGGGGCGCGGCGCGATCACCTATGTCTATCCCGCGGTGATGAACGCGTTCCTCGGCACGAAATTCAAGATCGTTACCGGCTACGAGGGCGGCAACGCCATCAACCTCGCCATGGAGAAGGGCGAGGTCGAGGGCCGCAACAACACCTGGTCGAGCTGGAAGTCGACGCGTCCCGACTGGCTCCGGGACGGCACCATCAAGATCATCGCCTGGGCCGGCCCGAAGCCGAAGGACATGCCCGACGCGATCCCCGCGCTGAGCTCGCTTGCCGCCAACGACGAGGACCGGCAGATCATCGAGCTCGCGGTCTCCGGCGCTCACCTCGGCCGGCCGCTGGCGACGACGCCGGGCGTTCCCGCCGAGCGCGTCAAGGCGCTGCGCGACGCCTTCGATGCGACGATGAAAGACCCCGGGTTCCTCAAGGACGCGGCGCAGATGAAGATCGAGGTCGATCCGGTGCGCGGCGAGGACATGCAGGCGATCGTCGCCAAGGTGCTGGCGACGCCGAAACCCCTGGCGATGAAGGCAAAGGAAATCGTCGAGTAGCGCGACGGGGGTGGTTGACGGCGATGGCCGTCATGCCGCTCATGTCAGTCACCGTGTACTTGGCATCGGGTACGCCGACGGCGGCGGGGCGCACCGAGGCGCTGCGCGACGCCCCGGTCAAGGACACGGCGCCCTTGGCCGACGCCGAGAAAGGCAAGATGGAGATCGAGCTCGTCGCCGGCCAGGGGCGTCGAGGAGATCATCCGCAACAACGCCTACGCGACGCCAAAGCCGATCGTCGATCGCGTGCGCGAGGCGATGAATCGGTAGGCGGACAAACACCGCGTCAACGGCGAAGCGAGGGCGCCTACTGCGTCACTTTTCACAGCATCATGCCTACACTAAATGCTACGTCGGTACGATTCATGGCTGATAGGCGTCGATCCGAACCGATACGATTACTACGGGCGACCTGTTCGTAAATCCTTCAGGCTGTCTGGCACCGGAAACCCAAGATCGATGCCGCCGTGCCACGTGAGTTCATGCGCTTGTCCGCCACCAACACGAGACATTCGAACCGACGACACGATGCTGGATCGAAAGACTTTGAGTTGACGCCCCGCCCCCGCACCCTTACCTGAACCCATGAACACCACCGATCCCCTTCCCCTCGCCCTCCGGGCGGCGCAGTCCGGCCAGTTCGACCAGGCGGCGCGGCTGTGCGAGCTCGCGCTGAGCGAGCAGCCCGGGCGCATCGACGCCCTCAAGATCCTGTCGGGCGTCCGCTTCATGGAAGGTCGACTCGACGAGGCACTGGCGACGCTCGAGCGCGCGGCGACGGCGAGCCCGAACGATCCGCAGATCCAGGCCAACCTCGGCTCGATCCTGACGCGCCTCGCCCGCCCCGACGAGGCGATCGCCAGCTACCGCCGCGCCATCGCGCTGGCGCCGGGTTACGCCGAGGCTCACTACAATCTCGGCGCGACCCTGACCGAGCTCGAGCGCCACGAAGACGCGCTCGCCTGCTATCGCCGCGTGCTCGACCTGGCGCCCGGACACCCGAAGGCGCTGATCAACTGCGGCGGGGCGCTGAGCGCACTCGGCCGCAACGACGAGGCGCTCGCGTTCTACGACCAGGCGATCGCCAGCGATCCGGGCAATGTCGAGGCCGAGACCAACCGCGGCACCGCGCTGCATCGCCTGGGACGCAGCGACGAAGCCATGCACCATTACGAGGAGGCGCTGCGGCTGCGGCCCGAGGATGCGGTGGCGCGCTGGAACCGCGGCCTGATCGAGCTCTACAAGGGCGACTTCGCGCGCGGCTGGGTCGACTACGAACTGCGCTGGCAGAAGCCCGACTTCGCGCCCTACCGGCGGAACTTCGTGCAGCCGGTCTGGCGCGGCGAAACCGACATCGCCGGCAAGACGATCCTGATCTACTCCGAGCAGGGATTCGGCGACACTCTTCAGTTCTGCCGTTACGCGACGCTGCTCGCCGAACGCGGCGCGCGCGTCATCGTGCAGGTGCAGCCGCCGCTCGAGCCGCTGCTCAGGAGCCTCGCCGGCGCGACCGCGGTGATCACCACCGACGAGCCGCTGCCCGCGTTCGACGTCCACTGCCCGATCATGAGCCTGCCGCTGGCGTTCCACACCGACCTCGCGACGATCCCGGGCCGCGTTCCGTATCTCAGCCCGTCGCCCGAGGCGCTCGCGCGCTGGCGCGACCGGCTCGGCCCGCGGGCGAAGCCGCGCATCGGCATCGCCTGGACCGGCAACCCGGCGCTGAAGTCGGATCGCATCCGCTCGATGACGCTCGCGCGTCTGGCGCCCCTGGTGAGCGACTCGCGCTTCGAATGGCACGTGCTGCAGAAGGACATCCGCGACGCCGACCGCGACACGCTCGGCCAGCTGCCGCAGCTCCGCGCCCACAGCGACGAGCTGATCGACTTCGATCACACCGCAGCGTTGACCACCCAGATGGACCTCGTGCTCTCGGTCTGCACCTCGATCATCCACCTCGCCGGCTCG
This sequence comes from Alphaproteobacteria bacterium, assembly GCA_035493495.1. GTDB lineage: Bacteria > Pseudomonadota > Alphaproteobacteria > SMXQ01 > SMXQ01 > DATJIG01. Next base: position 141 of record DATJIG010000186.1, on the reverse strand, counting down.
CTGGCGAAGCCGGGCTGGGTGATGCTGCCGGTGCCGCCCGACTGGCGCTGGCTCGAACGCCGCGAGGACAGCCCGTGGTATCCGACGCTGCGGCTGTTCCGCTCGCAGACGGTCAACGGCTGGGACGACGTGGTGGGGCGC
>DATJIG010000185.1:0-3360 GCA_035493495.1 Alphaproteobacteria bacterium | reverse complement strand
CGCGACCGAGGCAGCATCGGTAGGCTCGGCCACGCTTTCAACGCAGCGTGGCACCCTACTGACCCTCACCGGGGACGACAAAGGCGGCTTCTGCCGAGGCCGCCGACGACGGAGTGCGTCCGCCTGGCAAAGTGGGCGCACTCGGCCCCTCACCAGCCCTCCCGCCCTTAAGAAAGGCGGGAGGGCTTCGGGCTTTCAGGTTGGCGCGACGGCGACGGACGCGAACGGTCGATGATCCGCGAATGAAAAAGGCCCGGTCGTCGGACCGGGCCTTTCGAGAGAGGAACGCGATGAGCGAGCTATTCCGACGGCTCGGCCGCCTCGAGTTCCTTGGCCTTGGCGCGCATCGCCGAGAGCAGACCGTCGATGCCGCTGCGGCTCATGACCGAGCTGTACTCCTTGCGGTGGGTCTGCGGCATGCTGACGCCGTCGACCTTGATGTCGGTTGCGCGCCACTTGTCGTCGTTGCGGTCGACCTGCATCTCGACCGGAATCGGCGGCGCGCCGTTGGTCTGGTTGATCTGCGCATAGACGACCGCCGTGTTGCTGTCGAGGGCGCGGTCACTCTGCACCTGGAACGTCTGGCCCGAGTATTTCTTGAACAGGCCGGCGTAGTTGTGGGCGACGACGACTTCATAGAGCTTCTGGAACTCGGTCCGCTGGTCGGGCGTCGCGCGGTTCCAGTACGGGCCGAGCACGAACCGCGACACCGCGGCCTCATCGAAGCTGTCGCGCAGGAGCTGGCGCATGCGCTTTACCCGCTCATTGTCGGGCAGCGTCTTGTCGGTGAGCTGCTTGATCGCCGAGTCGCCCATCTTCTGCACGAAGTCCTTGGCGCTCGGCGCCTGGGCGTGAGCGGCGCCGGCGACGAGGACGAGAGCGGCCAGCGCGACAGCGCCGGCGCGGAGAGTCCGGAAAAGGAGCATCGTCGTCTCCAAACGGTGTTACTGGGTGGGGAGTTGCGCCGCTTCGCTGGACGAGGGCCCCGTACTCGCTCCGCCCAACGGACTCGGAGCCGGCTGGGTCGGTTGCGAGCTCTGAATCTCGGCGGCGCGGCGTTGGCGATAGAGGCTACGGACGGCGGCGTAGAAGTCAATCGAGGTCTTCTGCAGTTCGTCGATCGTCTCGATGTTGCGCGCGCGCAGATCGATGCCGTTCACACCGGTGCGGGTCCACACCACCCAGTCGCGATCGGTGTTGTGCATCCACAGATTGAACGGATCGGAGAACCATTCGGCGGCGAGACCGGTGGTGTCGCGCGGATTGGACGGACCGAGGAGCGGCAGCACGATATAAGGGCCTTCACCTATGCCCCACGACGCGAAGGTGTGGCCGAAGTCCTGGCTGTGAGCCGGGAAGCCCCAGCCGGTCGCGACGTCGAAGATGCCGAGGACGCCGACGGTCGAGTTGATGACGAAGCGCGCGACGGTGCTGCCGGCGCGATTGAAGTCGCCCTGCAGCAGGTCGTTGGCGAGCACGATCGGCGAGCGCAGATTGTCGAGCACGTTGCGCACGCCGTTGCGCGCGGGCTCGGGCACGACGCCGCGATAGATCAACGCGGCCGGCTTGATGAGGACCCCGTCGACGACTTCGTTGAAGCCGAAAATGGCGCGGTTGACGGGCTCGATGGGATCGTTCTCGGCCTCGAACTCGGCGCGCAACTCCGGATCCTGCGGCGCGGTCGCGCACGCCCCGAGCATGAGAAGGGCGGCGAGGGCCCCGAGCCCGACCAGCCGACCGAACGAACGCTCCAACATCTTTCCCCCGTCTTCTGTCTGCAGCCCAATCACGCAGGGCCGCGCGGGCGCTTTATGCCGCCGTCTCGGGTTTTACTGAACGCCGGTGAAAACACCGTAAAAGCAGAGCCTTGGCGGTCCGCTGGCACGATGCGCCGCGTTAACCATTTCGGGCGCTTCGAGCCTAGGCCAAGTACCACACCGGGGCCAAAACCACTAGATGGTCGAAGCACTTACCCCCAGCGGCGTGGCACCTGTTGCAAAAATAGCGAAGCGAACCTCGACTTGCCGTGAGCATCGCGAAACTTTGTCGGGACTGGGAAGCGGCCGGGCGGACGAGAGGGGTAGGGGGGCCAACCCGCGCCCCTTGCGGAACGGCTGGCTTTTATATAACGATATCTTTATATAGTGATAGATAGTTTGGCGGCGGGCCAACGGCCGCACCACGGCTCCACTGCGGAACAACATGAGCGCGATCGAGGATTTTTTGGCGGGTCTGAAAGCGGCGGCCGAGCCCACCCGGCTCCGGCTGATCGCGTTGCTCGCCCAGGGCGAGCTCACGGTCACCGAGCTGACCGAGATCCTCGGCCAGAGCCAGCCACGGGTGTCGCGCCACCTCAAGCTGATGGTCGAGGCGGGACTGCTCGAGCGCGTCCGTGAGGGCACCTGGGCGTTCTACCGCCTGGCGCGCGGCGAGCCGACGGCGCAGCTCGCGCGGTCGCTGCTGGCGCTGCTGCCGACCGAGGACGACGGGCTGAGGCTCGATCGCGCGCGGCTTGCGCGGGTGAAGAAGGCGCGTGCCGATGCCGCCGCGGCGTATTTCCGCAAGAACGCCGAGCGCTGGGACGAGCTTCGGCGTCTTTACGCCGATGAGCGCGAGGTCGAGGCCGCGTTGTTGCGCGCGGCCGATGCGCGCGCGACCCGCATCGACGAGTTCGTCGACATCGGCACCGGTACGGGAAAGATTTTGGCGCTGTTCGGTCCCACCATCGGCCACGGTATCGGCATCGACATGTCGCGCGAGATGCTGGCGCTGGCGCGCACCAATCTCGAGGCAGCGGGGCTCGCCAACTGCGAGGTCCGCCATGGCGACATGTACAGCCTGCCGCTCGCCGACCATTCGGTCGATGCGGCCGTGCTGCATCAGGTGCTGCACTACGCCGACGATCCTGCCGCGGTGATCCGCGAGGCGGCGCGCGTGCTCCGGCCCGGCGGACGGCTGATGATCGCCGACTTCGCCCCGCACGAACTCGAATATCTCCGCGCCGAGCACGCGCACAGGCGGCTCGGATTCTCCGACGACGAGGTCGACTCGTGGTTCATCGCCGCGGGCCTCGTTCCCTCGGCGCCCGAGCGTGTGCCCGGCGCGCCGCTGACCGTCAGCGTATGGTCCGGCGATCGCGCGGACGCGGCGCTCGGCCGCCATCATTCCACCCGTTCCGAGGCGCGTTCCCAATGATCGGTCCAACCTCGCTCGACGCGCTGCGCCGCCTGTCCGACGGCCAGATCTCCGTCTCGTTCGAGTTCTTCCCGCCCAAGACTGCGGCGATGGAGGAGACGCTGTGGGCGTCGATCCGCCGGCTCGCGCCCCTGGGCCCGCGATTCGTGTCGGTGACCTACGGCG
>DATJIG010000184.1:0-24640 GCA_035493495.1 Alphaproteobacteria bacterium | reverse complement strand
CCAACCGGGAAATTTGGCGCAGGGGCCAGAGGAGAAAGCGGCGTTGCGCGGCCGATGTGTCGGCATCATGGCGCTATTCCTTCCAGAATAGTTGCGCCCCGTTGGGGGGGCGTGTCCCGCGGCGGAGTATATGGATCGACGCCGCGGGGTCAACAGAAACGCGACAGAAAAGCGACGCGCGGCAGCCATGCGCGCGTTCACGATTTGTTAGGAGTTATCCGCGCGGAACGGGGAAATTGCGCACCGTGTGGCCATGCCACATCGGGCCGTGCCCTTCGCCGAAGCCGGGAGCCGCGGCAATCGCCGCCAGCACGTACGCGCGGGCGCGCGCGACGGCATCGGGAACGCTGAGCCCCTGCGCGAGCCCGGTCGCGATCGCCGATGCCAGCGTGCATCCGGTGCCGTGGGTGGACCGCGTCGGAATCCGCTGCGAGCGGAAGATGCGCATTCCGGACTGCGAGACGAGAATGTCGACGACCTCCGGCCCTTCGAGGTGCCCTCCCTTGAGCAGCACCCACTCGCTGCCGAGGGTCAGCAGCATCGTCGCGGCGTGCGCCATCGCCTGCTCGTCCTTGATCGAGAGCCCGGTGAGAACTTCAGCCTCGGGCACGTTCGGGGTGATCACGTCGGCGAGATAGATCAGACGGCGTCTGAGAACATCGACGGCATCTGTCGCCAGGAGCTGCGCGCCCCCCTTCGCGACCATCACCGGGTCGACCACGAGCGGCACCGGCTCGGCCCAGGTCTCGATGACATCGCACACGCTGTCGACAATTGCGGCGGTCGGCAACATTCCGGTCTTGATCGCGTCGGCACCGATGTCGTCGAACACCAGCTCCATCTGGCGCACGACGAAATCCGCGGGCACGATCTCGATCGCGTCGACGCCGAGCGTATTTTGCGCGGTGAGCGCGGTGATTGCCGTCGCGGCATAGCCGCCGAGCGCGGTCACCGTCTTGATGTCGGCCTGGATGCCGGCGCCGCCGCCGGAATCCGAGCCGGCAACGACCAGCACGCGGCCGCGATGCGGCAATGAATCGTCCATTGGGCGCTAGACCCGTTCGAGCGCGGCGATCGCCGCGACGACGCGGTCGACGGCCGCGGCGACGACCGCCTGATCGTCACCCTCGGCCATGACGCGGACCAGCGGCTCGGTTCCCGACGGGCGGACCAGAAGACGCCCCCGCTTTCCGAGCTGGACCTCGGCCTCGCGGACGGCGCGAAGCACCGCCTGGGCCTCGAGCGCCGACGGTTCCGCGCGCACGTTCTTGAGGAGTTGCGGCACCGGCGTAAACAGCCGGGCAACGGTGCTCGCGGGCTTGCCCGCCTCGACGCAGGCGGCCAGCACCTGCAGCGCCGCGATCAGGCCGTCGCCGGTGGTGGCGTAGTCCGACAGCACGATGTGCCCGGACTGCTCGCCGCCGACGTTGATGCCCGACTCGCGCATCTTCTCGGTCACGTAGCGGTCGCCGACGTTGGTGCGCACCAGCGACACGCCGAGGCCCGAGAGATAGCGCTCAAGTCCGAGATTCGACATCACCGTGGCGACAATCGCATCGCCCCTGAGGCGGCCGGAGCGCTTCCACACCGACGCGATCAGCGCCATCAACTGGTCGCCGTCGAGGAGCGAGCCGGTCTCGTCGGCCATCACCACGCGATCGGCGTCGCCATCGAGTGCCAGGCCGAAATCCGCGCCATGCGCGCGCACCGCCTGCTGCATCGCCGCCGGCGTGGTGGAGCCGCAGTCGTGGTTGATGTTGAAGCCGTTGGGATCGACCCCGAGCGCGATCACCTCGGCGCCGAGTTCGCGCAGCACGAGCGGCGCCACCTTGTAGGCCGCGCCATGGGCGCAATCGACGACGACCTTGAGGCCGTCGAGCGTCAGACCCTTGGGGAAGCTGCTCTTGACCGATTCGATGTAGCGGCCGATCGCGTCGTCGAGGCGCTGGGCGCGGCCGAGGTGCGAGGGCTCGGCGAGCCCATCGTAGCCCTGCATGCGCTCTTCGATGCGCGCCTCGACCTCATCCGACAGCTTGAAGCCGTCGGGGCCGAACAGCTTGATGCCGTTGTCCTGATAGGGGTTATGCGACGCCGAGATGACGACGCCGAGATCGGCGCGCATGCTGCGGGTCAGCATGGCGACGGCGGGCGTCGGCAGCGGACCGAGCAGGAAGACGTCCATGCCGACGGAGATGAAGCCCGCGGTCAACGCCGGCTCGATCATGTAGCCCGACAGCCGCGTGTCCTTGCCGATGACGACGCGGTGACGGTGACCGCCGCGGGTGAACTCGGCACCCGCCGCGCGTCCGACCGCAAGCGCGATGTCGGCGGTCATCGGCGCCAGATTCGCGGTGCCGCGGATGCCGTCAGTGCCGAAAAGCGAGCGAGCCATTTCGAATACCTAAGACGAACCGCTAGCGTCCCGAACAACGGATAGAAGCTGCTCGGCCAACAGACTCTTCACATATTCCTCTAGCTGCGACACGTCTACGCTTCCGGTGCGGTCAGCTTTGTCGGCTGCCTCAAGCGCAAGATAATAAGGCTGCTTGTTTTCAGATATCTGGTCAGGAATTGTACGGGTTCCCGGCACCTTGTAGCCCAGCCGAATGCAAAGTACGACGTACGATACCGCCCGCGCGGTCCGGCCGTTCCCGTCGTCGAACGGATGAATCCAATTTAGCCGCCACAAAAGGTACGCAGCCAAATGGATTGCGGTTCGGTCCCCCCAATGGTCATTGACGTAGTCGCACATTGACTCGATGCGTTCCGGCACGAGATGAGCGCCAACGGGTTCATGCGCGCTTCCCTCGATGCGAACGCCCGCCGGACGCCAGTTGCCAGCGTAAGCACTGAGACCATCAAGCGCGACACGATGTAATTGCAATACGAGTGAAGGCCGTAAGCGGAATGGACGAGCGCCGCTCGTCCATTCCTCGATAAGCTTTATGGCAGTGTCAAATTGCTGAAGCCCGTTTCGGGCTTCACGCTCTGCTTTAGCTGTGGGGTCAGTGATTAGCTCCGGAGTAAGAGCTTCACTGTGGCGTTCTGTTATCGGATCAGTCACACAGATACGGCAAAAGTTTAGCTTTCGCTCGCCTTCAGATCGTCAGCTTGCCGGTCAATAGTCTCACGCGTGATTCGATCATTTTCTATCTTGGTGTTGCCGTAGGCGAAGCTGCGACGCTGCTCTTCTTGCTGCTCAGGCGTCATCTTCGCCGATTTGGCAATATCCAAGAGACGATCAATGGCATGAGTAGGCTGCTTGGTCATTTTGGGCCTCCTACCCTTTCCCTTCCCGGGGAATCGTAAGTTTATACCACATCTTGTGAGTGTCTACACGTGACGAACGGCGCGCCACAGCGCGATCGCCTGCGCGCTCTCGGCGACATCGTGGACACGGAGCATGTCGGCGCCTTGATCGAGGCCATGCAGCATGACCGCGAGCGAGCCCGGCAGGCGCTCCTTGGGGCGCTCGGCGCCGGAGACGCGGCCGATGAAGCTCTTGCGCGAGACGCCGAGCAGCACGCCGACGCCGAGCCCCTTGTAGAGCGCGAGCTGGTTCAGAAGAGCGAGGTTGTGGTCGAGCGTCTTGCCGAAGCCGACGCCGGGATCGACCATGATCGCGTGGCGCGGGATGCCGGCGCTCACCGCCGCGGCGACACGGCTCTCGAGAAAGTCGAAAACGTCGAGCGCCGGATCTCTGTAGCTTGGCGCGACCTGCATCGTTTTGGGATCGCCGAGCGCGTGCATCAGCACGATCGCGGCACCGCCCTTCACCGTCGCGGCGAGCGTCGCCTCATCGTAAGTTGCAGCGCTGACGTCGTTGACGATGCGGGCACCGGCGGCGACAGCCGCCGAGATAACGGGTGACTTGCGGGTATCGACCGATACCAGGCATTCGCCGGACAACGCGCGGATCACCGGGACGACGCGGGCGCTTTCCTCGGGTGCCGGCACGGTACCGGCGCCGGGACGAGTCGATTCACCGCCGATGTCGAGGAGGTCGGCACCGCCCGCGACCAGCTCGCGGGCGCGGGCGATTGCGGTTTCGGCCGTCGCGTAATCGCCGCCATCGGAGAAGCTGTCGGGAGTGACGTTGACGACGCCCATCAGCCGCGGCTGATCGAGCGACAGGCCGGCGAACGGCGCCAGCGACTCGCCATAGGCGGCGAGGAAGGATTCGATGCGCAGGTCGTGCTCGTGGCCGACCTCGGCGGCCCAGCGGCGCAGCGCCGCGACCGGCACCCGGTGGCGGGTGACGGTGTCACGGTCGCGAATCGCGAGCTCGACCCAGGAGAACCAGGCGCGCCCGCCGGCGAACGGCAGGGCCTCAGGACTGTCGGGGATCGGCCCCCAGGCGATGCCGAGGGGGCGCACATAAAGCGAAACCGCCGGATCGAGAGCGCTTGGTAGCGCTCTCGAATCCGGCGCAGTCATCGTCGTCAGCATCGAACGTTTAGGTCAGCTACCCGGCTGCGGCTCGGGTGAGAGATTGCCCGGCGGACGGCCCTTGGGATCGGACCGGCCGGCGGTCGGGACCGAGGCGCGACGCCCGGTGGGCGACGGAGGCTCGTCCTCCTCGCGGCGGACGATCGGTTCGCCGGCAAGCACGGCCTTGATATCGTCGAACGACAGCGTCTCGTACTCGAGCAGCGCCTTTGCCAGACGATGCAGGTCTTCCTTGTGCTCGGTGAGGATGGCGCGGGTGCGGGTCTCCGCCTCCTCGATGAAGCGCTTCACCTCTTCGTCGATCAGACGGGCGGTCGCCTCGGAAACGTTCTTGCGCTGGGTCACCGAGTGGCCGAGGAAAATCTCTTCCTCGTTCTCGCTGAAGCGCAGCGGCCCGAGCTTCTCACTCATACCCCACTCCGTCACCATCCGGCGGGCGAGATTCGTCGCCTGACGGATGTCGTCGGAGGCGCCGGTGGTCACGTCATCGGGGCCGAAAATCAGCTCCTCGGCGACGCGGCCGCCGAACATCATGGCGAGCTTCGACTGCAGCTCCTTGCGGGCGTAGCCGTAGCGGTCGCGTTCGGGCAACGACATGGTCACGCCCAGCGCGCGGCCGCGCGGGATGATCGTCACCTTGTGAAGCGGATCGTGATATGGCGAGAACCAGGCGACGAGCGCGTGACCTGCTTCGTGGTACGCGGTGAGGCGCTTCTCCTCCTCCGTCATCACCATCGAGCGGCGCTCGGAGCCCATCAGGACCTTGTCCTTGGCGGCCTCGAACTCGGACATCGTCACCAGGCGCTTGCCGCGACGGGCGGCGAGCAACGCGGCCTCGTTGACCAGGTTGGCGAGGTCGGCGCCGGAGAAGCCCGGCGTGCCGCGGGCGATGACGCGCGCATCCACGTCCGGCGCCAGCGGCACCTTCTTCATGTGAACCTTGAGGATCTTCTCGCGGCCGGCGACATCGGGATTCGGCACCACGACCTGACGGTCGAAGCGGCCCGGACGCAGGAGCGCCGGATCGAGCACGTCGGGACGGTTGGTCGCCGCGATCAGGATGACGCCCTCGTTGGCCTCGAACCCGTCCATCTCGACCAGCAACTGATTGAGCGTCTGCTCGCGCTCGTCGTTGCCGCCGCCGAGGCCGGCGCCGCGATGACGGCCGACCGCGTCGATTTCGTCGATGAAGATGATGCACGGCGCGTTCTTCTTGCCCTGCTCGAACATGTCGCGGACGCGGCTCGCGCCGACGCCGACAAACATCTCGACGAAGTCTGAGCCCGAGATGGTGAAGAACGGCACGTTGGCTTCGCCGGCGATGGCGCGGGCCAGCAGCGTCTTACCGGTGCCCGGAGGACCGACCAGCAGCACGCCCTTCGGAATCTTGCCGCCGAGGCGCTGGAACTTGTGCGGGTCCTTGAGGAAGTCGACGACCTCCTCGAGCTCCTGCTTCGCTTCGTCGATGCCGGCGACGTCGTCGAACGTCACGCGGCCGACCTTCTCGGTCAGCAATCTCGCGCGCGATTTGCCGAAGCCCATGGCCTTGCCGCCACCGGCCTGCATCTGGCGCATGAAGAATACCCAGACGCCGATCAGGAGCAGCATCGGGAACCAGGACAACAGGACATTGAGCAGCGACGGCGAGTTCTCCTCGCTCGGCGCGGCCGAAATCCGCACGCCCTTGTTCTTGAGGGTGGAGACGAGGCCGGGGTCCTGCGGCGCGTAGGTCGAAAACGCGCGGCCGTCGCTGAAGTGACCGGAGATGGTCTGGCCCTGGATGTTGACCGAAGCAACCTGCCCGCGATCGACCTCGGCGATGAAGTCGGAATACGCCAGCTTCTGTTGCGGGCCGCGACTGCCCGGACCCTGGAAAATGTTGAAGAGAGCGACCAGCAGAAGGCCGATGATCACCCAAAGCGCGAGATTCTTGCCTAAGTTCACGTGATGTGGCCCCGTTCGCGGAGCTGATGGACGGCCCCCGCAGCCGGCGCGCCCAGGGGGGCGCGGTGAAATTCTTAACTTAGATAGTGTCGCCCCCGGGCTTAAACAAGCATGAAGCCCGCCTGGGAACCAGCCAAAAAGCCGGGGCCGACCAGCGGCAGCGAGGGAGCAAAATAGGCCGAAATCTCCCGTTTTCCGTGTCCGACGGTCCCAGTCCCGCCATCCGGGCGTCCATAGCCGAAGGTCGGCAGCGCGACCACCCGACCCGACCGGTCGGTTAATGCCGGCAGCGTCCCCCGCACCCGGCGGGGCAGCCGGTCCAGCCAGAGGCCATCAGGGCCGCCTTCCCCCACCAGACGCCGCGCCGAGGCCTCGCCAAGCGCCCCAATGGCCAGGACACGGCCCCGGGTGCTCAACCGGACCCGGATGCGGAAACGGCCGTCCCACTCGTATTCGCCCGGTCCCGTGACCGGCGCCGGGGCTCCGATGGCGGCAGGCTCCCGCACGAACAGGAGCTCACCCGCGCGCGTGCGCACCGCCATCACGCCGCCCAAGGTCCCGAGCACGGTATCTGCCTTGCCCGCCCCCGGAGCGCGGTCGCCGGCGACCAGCCGGCCCAGCAACGCTTCGCTTCCCTCGCGACGCGGAACATAGGCGAGACCGCCGACCGCCGCGACGATGCGGGCGACGACGCGCAGCGCGATCTCCTCGGGAGCAGTCCGCAGCGATGCGGCATCGAGCCGGACATAGCCTTCCTCGAACGGCGTCGCGGCCCGGGCGAGGAACTCGCCGGTGACGAGTTCGAGCGTCTCACGCGCGCGCCTGAGCCGCGCGGCGGTGGCACCGAGGCGCTCGTTGGTCATCCCCTCGCCCGCCAGCACCGGCGCCAACGCCCGCAGTCGCACCCGCGCGAAGCTCCGGTTGCTGTTAGACGAGTCCTCTACCCAGTCCTGGCCGGCGCGCCGCAAGGTTGCCTCGAGGCTTGCCCGCGGAATGGCGAGCAGCGGCCGCAACAGGCGGACGCCGTGGGTCTCGGCGATCGGCGCCATGGCGGCGAGGCCGTCAACGCCGCTGCCGCGCCCGAGGCGCAGGAGCAGCGTCTCGGCCTGATCGTCGCGGTGATGGGCAAGCAGCAGGTGCAGCACGCCGTGGGCTAGGCACCAGCCGGTCATCAACCGGTAGCGCGCGGCGCGGGCGCGGGCCTGGAGATTGGCGAGGCCGTCGGTCTCGTCGGAATCGTGACGCCAGGTCAGCACGACGTGAGCGATGCCGTGCTCAGCCATCCAGCGCCCGACGGCGCGCGCCTCGTCGGCCGATTCGCGCCGCAGCCCATGATCGACGGTGAGCGCCACGACATGGCCGCCGCGCTTGCGCGCCCACACGTCGGCGAGCAAAGCGAGCGCCATGCTGTCGGCGCCGCCCGACACCGCGACGGCCAGCACGGGATCGGGCTCGAACGGTCCGAGCGCGCCGAGCGCCGCCGCGAACGTCGTCGCGTCGACCGCGCGCGCATCGCCACGAGCCGCCTCGGTCACGGCGGGGCGGCTCAGCCGCAGGCGAGCTTCTTCCGTTCGGTCTGGACGCTGCCTTTTACGGCGTCGCTGGCCTTCGGATACTCGCGTAGAAGACGGGCGTAGGAGTCGCACGCGTCCTTGTTCCGTTTCATGCCGGCGAGGCTGCGGCCGAGATAGAGCAGGTTCTCGGCCCCCCGCGGGCTCTGGGGATACTTCTGGTAGCCTTCCGCGAACGCACGCACCGCGTCGGGGAAATCGTTGCGAACGTAGTAGGTGCGCCCGAGCCAGTACTGCGCGCTGCTCGCCAGCGGGTCATCCGGGTGCTGTGAAAGAAATTCCTTCAGCGCGCGCTCGGCGCCCGGATAGTCGTTCTGGTTGATCAGACTGAACGCATACGCGTACTGGTCCTTCGGCGCGCCAGGCGGCAGCGCCGCCTGCTGCTGCTGCGGCTGCGCCTGTCGCTGAGCCGGCGCTCCGCCGATCTCATCGGACGATAGCGGCCTCGAACCCTCTGCCGGCGAGTTCATTGTCGCCATGCCATCTTCGGATATCTGACCGAGCGATCGGCCCTGCCCTGCATTCCCACTCGGCGGATTGCCGGGGTTGACCGGCGTGACGACGGCCGACGGCGGATTCGAAGCCTGCGGCCGCGGCGCGATCGGCGTGGGCGGCGCGCCGCCCGACCCACCGGTCTTCTGCTCGATGGCGCTGAGGCGGTAGTCGACGTCGGACGACAGCTTGTCGAGGCGGTCGCTGACCGACTTCGTCTGGAAGTTCGCTTCCTCAAGCTGTCCGCGGAGAGTCTGGAGCTGCTCCTCGAGCTCCTGCAGGCTCAATTCGACGTTCGTCGCCGAGCCGCCGCCGGGCGCACTCGATCCGCTCGCCGGGCGCCCGCTCGACCCGCCGCCCTGGTAGACCTGGCGCTGCAGCGTGGTGACATCGCGCTGCAGACGGTCGACGCGGTCGAGCAGCGTGCGCACGTCATCAGGCGATTGCGCGGCCGCGGGCGCGATCACGCCGCAGGCGAGGAGCGCGGCGATCGCCGCGCCGGCGAAGAGTTTTGTGATCCGATCGTAGCTCATGGGAATACCGCTGTTCGCAGTCCTGGTGATGGCGGCTGGGACCATCGCGCGGCGGCGCGCTTGACGACCCTGCACGGGCCTGTCGCCGAACGGGCCGGGCCCCTTGGTATCTCCGACCGTATCAGGGCGAATTTAAGGCGCGGCTCGCCGGCGGGCCAGCGTCAACGATCCGGCGATGATTCAACGCAGATACGGGCAAAATCGGGCCCAAGAAGAAAGGCGCCCGCCGGGGATTTCCCGACAGGCGCCTTGTTTTCCGAGCGCCGTGCGCAGATGTCTGTCCTCAGCTCCCAACCCGCGGCTGCTTGACCACGGTGACGGCGCGACGGTTCTGCCTCCAAGCCTCTTCGTTCGAGCCCTGGGCCTCCGGACGCTCCTTGCCGTAGGAGATCGTGTCGATCCGGTTCGGGTTGATGCCGGCGGCGACGAGGTAATTCTTCGCGGCAGCGGCGCGCTTCGCGCCGAGCGCGAGGTTGTATTCGCGGGTACCGCGCTCGTCGGCGTGGCCTTCAACCGTCACGGTGACCTGCGGAAAGCGCTTCAGCCACTCGGCCTGACGGTCGAGCGTCGCACGCTGGTCGGCGCGGACGTTCCACTTGTTGTAGTCGAAGAACACACGGTCTCCGACGTTCTGCTTCAGGTCGTCCTGGGTGCCCGGGACAATGCCCGACGTGGACGACGAATTGCTGGTGTTACCGGCGTTGTTACCGGTGCCCTGATCGCTCGGAGTGCTCGAGCACGCGGCGAGGAGGAGGAGCGCGGCGAAAGCGCTCAGGAGTCGCAACGACATCTTTTTAATCCCCTTGTTTGGAGTCTGGACTGCGGACAACGACGTAGACGCTCGGATTATTCTATGCGGCACGACCCCCGGCCGTGTTCCCCGGCCCGGCGGGGCTGAGGGTTATACGTCGCGGACATCCCGGACACCACCCCCATTATCGAAACGTGCGGCAGATTTTGAGGGGCGCAGAGCCGCGCTTCCCTCATGTCTGACGCCAGTCCCGGTTCGCTAACTATACCGTCCAACCCTCAGGGAATCAAGGGAGACCAGGCCGGATCGGACGCATCCATCGGGGTTACGACCTGCCGCTCGTTATAGCCCGTGATGTCGATGGTATAGAGCTTGGACGTGGCGCCACGGCCACGGTCGTCGGACGGCGTTTGGCGGAAATACATCAGAACGCGACCGTTCGGCGCCCACGTCGGTCCCTCGACCAGGAAGCCGTTGGCGAGCAGCCGCTCGCCGGTGCCGTCGGTGCGCATCACGCCGATGTAGAAGGCGCCGCCGTGCTGCTTTGTGAACGCGATGAGGTCGCCGCGCGGCGACCACACCGGCGTGCCGTACGTGCCGTCGCCGCGGCTAATGCGCTGCACGCCCGAACCGTCGGCGTTCATCGTGTAGATCTGCTGCGAGCCGCCGCGATCGGACTCGAATGTGACCCGCTGTCCGTCAGGCGAGAACGATGGGGCGGTGTCGATCGCCGGATCGTTGGTGAGACGCCGCACGCCGCGCGTGCGCAGGTCCATGATGTAGATGTCGGTGTTGCCGCCCTGCTCCGACGACATGATGACGCGGTTGCCGTCGGGCGAGAACCGCGGCGCGAACGTCATGCCGGGGAAATCGCCGAGCACTTCCTGCTGCCCGGTGTCGATGTTGTAGAGGTACACGCGCGGCCGGCCGCCGACATACGAGAGATACGTGATCTCCTGGGTCGACGGGGAGAAGCGCGGCGTCAGCACCAGCGCGTTGCCCGAGGTCAGGAAACGGTGGTTCTCGCCGTCCTGGTCCATAATCGCGAGCCGCTTCACGCGATTCTGGCGCGGGCCGGATTCCGCGACGTAGACGATGCGGGTATCGAAGTAACCGTCCTCGCCGGTGATCCGCTTGTAGACCGCGTCAGCGATGATGTGAGCGACGCGACGCCAGTCCTCGGGGCGCGAGAAGTACGCGCGTCCGACGAGGTACTGTTCGGCGAATACGTCCCACAGCCGGAACTCGACGCGCACCTTGCCGTCGGTCTGAACCTGCGACAGTCCCGACACCAGCGCCTGGGCGCCGATGACGCGCCAGTCGCCGAAGCGCGGGCCGGCCTTCAGGGATGCGGGCGTCTGGATGAACGAGCCCTGATCGAGCGGCTTGAACAATCCGGAGCGTTCGAGATCCGCGGCCACGACTCGCGCGACGTCGCTCCCGACCTGCGTCTCGCGCGGGGAATCGCCCTGGAACGGCACCACGGCGATCGGCATCGGCTGGATGCGTCCGGCGTTGACGTCGATCCTGAGCTCCGCGTTCGCGGGCGCGAACGCAAGCAGCACGAGGGCGAATGCCGCCGCAAGCATTGCGGCACGGCGACGGAACGTCGTAAGCATCAATGGCGTCATCGTCAGCACTTTCTTATGGGTGTGTCTGGCGGGAAGGATGGGCGCAGGCGGGAATTAGCCGAGCATATCGCGGGGATTGAAGTCGATGATGACCGATTTCCACACGTCGTACTTCTTGACCGGAAGATTCTTCAGCGGATTGCAGCGCGGATTGAGCACCGCGCGCAAGGCGCTTTCGGCAGCGGCGCGGTAGAATGGATCGCCCATCTGGCTGGTGTCGGCGTAATCAGCGCGGCGCACGGAGCCGTCGGGATTGAGTTCGATGCGGATCGTCACAACCAGATCGCGCGCGTTACGCGCGCCGGCGGGCGGGCTCCAGCAGTCGATGTACTGGCGGCGGATCGCGTCGATCTCCGACATCGTGAGCTGATCGTCGATTGCCTGGGCCTTGGGCGGCGTCGGCGCCGGCGGCGTCGGATTCTTGGTCGGGGTCGGCGTAGGCGTGTCGCTCGTCTGCTTCTTCGGCGCGACATCCTTGAGCAGATTTGAGACGAAGTCGTCGCGCGACGGCGCCGGCTTCTTCTGCGGCTTGGCATCGGCGAAGCGCTGTTGCGGCTTCGGCGGCTCCGGCGCCTTGGCAGGCTCGGGCTTCTTGTCGGGAAGCGGCTCGGCCTTGGGCTCCGGCACCTTCTCCGGCACAGGCTCGGGCTTCGCCTCGGCCTGTTGCTGAGGCGGCGTGGGCTGCGGAGGAGTCGGCTTCGGCTCCGGCGGCTTCGGCGCGGGCTTCGCCTCCTGCGGAGGCTCCGGCGGCTTCGGACGCGGCGGCTCGGGCGGCTTTTCCTGAGGCGGGGCTGTCGTCTTGTCGGCGATAGTCACGATCTCGACCGGGATCGGCGTGTCCTCGGGGATGTCGCGCATGAAGTGCGGCAAGCCGACGAGGATGAGGACGATCACCGCGAGATGCAGTACCGCCGACAGGACCATGCTGCGGCGCATGGCGTCAGCCCCTCGTGCTCTTCCCGCGCGGGGCGCTCGGTGCCGGCTTGCTGCCCGGCAGCTCGGCGATCAACGCGACACGGTTGAAGCCGGCCGACGACACCGTTCCCATCACTTCCATGATGCGGCCGTAGGCGACGTTCTTGTCACCGCGCACGAAGATCCTGGTATCGGGCTTGTTGTTGGTGATGGCCTGCAACCGGGGCACGAGATCTGAAAGCTGGATCTCGGTTTCCTGGAGATAGACCTTGCCCGAGTTGTTGACCGACACCACCAGCGGCTCATCCTGACCGCTGATCGGACGCGCATCGGTCTTCGGCAGGTCCACCGGAACGCCGACGGTGAGCAGCGGCGCGGTCACCATGAAGATGATCAGCAGAACCAGCATGACGTCGACAAGCGGCGTCACGTTGATGTCGCTCATCGGCCGCGCGCGCGACCGGCCGTACCGGCCGCCGCGGCCTCCGCCGGTGTTCAACTGAACGCCCATGTCACGCCTTCTCCTGGAGCTGACGCGACAGGATGGCGATGAAATCGCCGATGAAGGCTTCGAGGCGGCCCGAGTAGCGACCGATGTCGCCCGAGATCTTGTTGTAGGCGATCACCGCCGGAATGGCTGCGACCAGGCCGATCGCGGTGGCGAACAGCGCCTCGGCAATGCCTGGGGCGACGACGGCAAGCGAGGTGTTCTTCGACACCGCGATCGAGGTGAAGCTGTTCATGATGCCCCACACCGTGCCGAACAGGCCGATGAACGGTGCCGTCGATCCGACCGAGGCGAGGAAGATCATGCGGTGCTCGAGCCGCTCCATCTCGCGGCCCATCGTCGTCACCATCACGCGCTCGACGCGATCTCGCAGCGCGTGACGCGCCGACTCGGTCGCGACCAATCCCTTGGTGGTGGAGCGGCGCCACTCCCGCATCGCCGCGGAGAACAGGCTTTCCATCGGATCGTCGGGGCGTCCGCCAATCCGGTCGTAAAGGTCCTCGAGCGTGCCTTGGCCGCTCCAGAAGCTGTCCTCGAACTCCGTCGCCGCGGCATCGAGCTGACGCAGACGGCGGCTCTTTTCGAAGATGATGGCCCAGCACCAGAACGACGCCATGAGCAACGCCACCATCACCGTCTTCACCACCCAATCGGCCTGGATGAAGAGGTGCCAAATGGACACATGGGCGGCGGCGGCACCGCCAAGCCCGACGGCTTGAATCGCTTGGTCTTCCATCGCTTCTCTAAACTCGCTTTGTCTTTGAAATTTGTGGCGAAACGGTGGCCGTCCGGGGGCCAATGGCGGGACTCGCGCCCGCTTTGCCGCCGAATCGGCTCGCGATCTGGGGCGGAAGCCGGACCGGCCGTCCGGCGCGCGGCCCCCCTGCTCCCACGGAGCAGATGTTCACCCGCAAGGTGACGAGCGTCTCATCGCCGCGGCGGATCGCCTGATCCATCGTCAGCGATGCCCCGCCTATATCCACGGTCCGTGTGACAACTTCAAGATCATCGTCCAGTCGCGCCGGGGCGTGGAAGTCGGCTTCGACGCGGCGCACGACAAATTGAACGCCCTCGCTTGCGGCGAAGTCTCGCTGTTCGACTCCGATCGCGCGCAGCGCTTCGGTTCGCCCGCGCTCCGCGAACTTGAGATAGTTTGCGTAGTACACGACACCGCCGGCGTCCGTGTCCTCGTAGTAGACGCGGACGCTGTGCACGAAGGTGGCGCCGTCACTCATCGTCCGTTCCCGACAGCAGCTCGAGCTGCGTCCGCGCGCTCTTCGGCGGCTTCAGGCCGATGTGGATCCATGCCGCCTCGGTGATGACCCGGCCGCGCGGTGTGCGCGCGATCAGCCCCTGCTGCAACAGGTATGGCTCGACCACTTCCTCGATGGCGTCGCGCTCCTCGGCCAGCGCCGCGGCGATCGTCTCGACGCCGACCGGCCCGCCACCGTGGGATTCCGCGAGCAGGCGCAGGTAGCGGCGATCCATCTCGTCGAGTCCCTGTGCGTCGACGTCGAGTCGCCGCAACGCCTGGTCGGCGATCGCGCGGGTGATCACCGAACTTTCGGCGACCGCCGCGAAGTCGCGCACGCGGCGCAGCAGACGGGTCGCGATGCGCGGCGTGCCGCGGGCGCGACAGGCGATCTCGCGGGCACCGTCGGGCGCGAGATCGAAGTTCAGAAGCCGCGCGGCGCGGGTGACGATCGCCTCGAGCTCGCCGTGGGTATAGAAACCAAGCCGCAGCGGAATGCCGAAGCGGTCGCGCAGCGGCGTCGCCAGCAGGCCAGTGCGCGTCGTCGCCGCCACCAGCGTGAACTCCGGCAGGTCGATGCGCACGCTGCGCGCCGCCGGTCCCTCGCCGATGATCAGGTCGAGTTCAAAATCCTCCATCGCCGGATAGAGGATCTCCTCGACCGCCGGCTGCAGGCGGTGGATCTCGTCGATGAACAACACATCGCGCGGCTGAAGGTTGGTGAGCAGGGCCGCGAGATCGCCGCCCTTCGAAATAATCGGGCCCGAGGTCGCGTGGAAACCGACGCCCAACTCGCGGGCGATGATGCGCGCGAGTGTCGTCTTGCCGAGGCCGGGCGGGCCCGAGAACAGCACGTGATCCATCGCCTCGCCGCGCGCGGCGGCGGCCTTGATGAACACGGCGAGGTTCTCGCGCACCTGCGCCTGGCCGGTGAAGTCGGTAAGTCGCTCGGGCCTGAGCGCGCGCTCGGCCACGTCGTCGCCCGTGGTCTTGGGGTCAACGACGCGCTGCTGACCGTTCTTCGGCAGATCGTTTTTCGGCAGACGCGCCATCAGGCCCTGCCTCCGGCGCTGAGTTCCTTGAGCCCGGCGCGAATGAGATCGGCGACGGCGGCCTCAGGCCCGAGCGCCTTCTGTGCGCTGACGACAGCGCCGAAGGCATCGAGCCGGCGGTAGCCGAGGTTGACCAGAGCCGACACCGCGTCGCTCGCGGCGCCGGCGCCGTTCGCCGTCGCCTCGCCCGCTCCGGCAGGAGCCGTGGGCAGGGAATCGAGGCCCGGCACCTTGTCCTTGAGCTCGGAGACGATGCGCTGGGCAAGCTTGGCGCCGACGCCGTTGGCGCGCGCGACCGATGTCTTGTCCTGGGCCGCGATGGCGCGGGCGAGATCGTCGGGTCCGAGCACCGACAGGATCGCGAGTCCGATTCTGGCGCCGACGCCCTGCACCGTGGTGAGCAGGCGAAACCAGGCGCGCTCGGCATCGTCGGCGAAGCCGTAGAGATGGATGTGATCCTCGCGCACGTGGGTCTCGATGAGCAGGCTCGCCGATCCACCGCGCGCCGGCAGGCGCGCCAGCGTGCGGCTCGCGCAGAACACGAGATACCCGACGCCGCCCACATCGACGACGACAAAGCCGTCGCCGATCGAATCGATGATTCCGGTGAGCTTGGCGATCATCGGACGGCCGCGGCGCGCACCGCGCCCGCACCGGAGAGCATGGCGTTGAGGCGGCGGTGATGCGCATGACAGATGGCGACGGCGAGCGCGTCGGCGGCGTCTGCGCCGGCGATTCGCGCGCCCGGCAGAAGGCAGCGCACCATGTGTTCGACCTGGGTCTTCTCCGCACGCCCAGTGCCGACGATGGATTTCTTGACGAGTCGCGCCGCGTACTCCGCGACCGGAAGCCCGGCACGCGCCGGGGCGAGCAATGCCACGCCGCGCGCGTGCCCGAGCTTCAATGTCGACTGTCCGTTGGAATTGACGAACGTCTCCTCGACGGCGGCTTCCGCCGGCGCGTGCTCGGAGATGACCGCGGCGATGCCGTCGAACAGGATCGCAAGACGTTCGGCCAGCGGACGCGTGGCGGCACTCGCCACCACGCCGTCGGCGACGTAGACGAGCCGATTGCCATCGATCTCGATCACGCCCCAGCCGGTGCGCGTCAACCCCGGGTCGAGCCCCAGAACCCTCATCGCCCTCTTTCTGGCACCGCAGATGGCACGCCAGAGATCCTCATCAGGCGCTCAACCGCGCCAGCACCTCGTCGGGAACCTCGAAGTTCGAGGTCACGTTGCGCACGTCGTCGTTGTCGTCGAGCGCATCGATCAGCTTCAGCAGCGACTCGGCGGAATCACCGCCGACCGACACCGTGTTCAGGGGCCGCCACACGAGGCCACCGCGCTCGGGGGCTCCAAACTTCTTCTCGAGCGCCGCCTGCACCGCGCCGTAATCGTCGATCGCGCAGGTGACCTCGTGACCGGTGTCGCCCGATTCGACGTTGCCGGCGCCGGCGTCAAGTGCCGCCTCGAACATCGCGTCGGCAGACGCCGTCTTGGCTGGGTAGAGAATGAGACCCACGCGCTCGAACATGAAGCTGACCGAGTTGGTCTCGCCGAGCGTCCCGCCGTGCTTGGCGAACAGCGTACGGACTTCGCCCGCGGTGCGGTTGCGATTGTCGGTCAGCGCCTCGACAATGATCGCGGCACCGCCCGGGCCGTAGCCCTCGTAGCGGACTTCTTCGAAGTTGCCGCCGTCCTCACCACCGGCGCCGCGCTTGATCGCGCGCTCGATCGTGTCCTTCGGCATGTTGACCTCGCGCGCGGCCATGATGCCGGCGCGGAGCTTGGTGTTCGCGTTGGGGTCAGGGTTGGCGCGCGCGGCCACCGTGATATCGCGGATCAGCTTGGTGAACATCTTGGCGCGCTTGGCGTCCTGCGCACCCTTGCGGTGCATGATGTTCTTGAATTGGGAATGACCGGCCATTCCAGACTGCCTCTACGGTCGGGGAGAAAAACGGCGCTTTATACCATATCTTGTGCGGCAAAGCATAAGCCTGCCGACGAGCAATGTCCGCTCACGTGACGGCCTCAAGCCGAGCGAAGCGGCTCCGGAACCATCTGGATCAGGCGGCCACCGATCCGCACCGGGCTGCAGCGCTTGGCCAGCCCGGTCGAGTCGCTGGTCTCGATGAACACGCCGCACAGAGTCGCGTCACCATCGGCGGGCTCGAGACGCTCGGTGCGCATCTTGGTGAGGAAACGATTTACAGCAGCCGGCGCCTTCATGCCGATGATCGAGTCGTAGTCGCCGCACATGCCGGCGTCGGTCTGGTAGGCCGTGCCCGCCGGCAGGATACGGGCATCCGCCGTCGGCACGTGGGAATGCGACCCAACCGCCGCCGACAGCCGACCGTCGCAGGCCCAGGCCAACGCCTGCTTTTCGCTGGTCGCCTCGCCGTGAATATCGAGCAGGATGAAGTCGACGGTTTCGATCAGGCGATGCGACGCCAATGCTTCGTCGACGGCGCGGAACGGATCGTCGAGCGGGTCCATGAACAGACGCGTCATCGCCTGGATCACCAGCACCTGCTTGCCGGTAGTCGTAGCATAGAGCCCGGCGCCGCGGCCCGGAGTCCCGGGCGGATAGTTGCAGGGCCGCAGCAAGCGCGGCTCGCGGTCGATATAGGTCAGTATCTCGCGCTGGTCCCAGGCATGGTTGCCCGTCGTGATGACGTCGACGCCCGCGTCGAAAAAAGTCTCGCAGATCTTCTCGGTAATGCCGAAACCGCCCGCCGAGTTCTCGCCGTTGCAAACGACGAAGTCGAGCCCGAGGTCCTCGCGCAGGCGCGGGACGTGGCGCAGCACGGCCCGCCGGCCTGCTTCTCCCATCACATCGCCGAGGAAGAGGACGCGCACCCTTGGCCTTTTCCGTTATCTGTCCGTTGCGGGGTCACACTCGGCGCGCGGGTGGATCAAGGCCGTCTCGGTGAGCACCCAGTCGAGCCGCTGATCGCCGTCGCCGGCTGGAACCGATAGCATTTCCTGCGCGGCAAAGGCGAGCCCGACCGCCGTGACACGGCGAGTCTTGCGCAGGGCTGCGAGCGTCCGGTCGTAGTAGCCGCGGCCATACCCCAGCCGGTTCCCGGCGCGGTCGAACGCGAGCAGCGGCACCAGGACGAGATCAGGCTCGACCGGCGGCGCCTCGCGCGTCGGCTCCGGGACGTCGAGTTGCCCCGGCACGAGTGTCATGAACGGCTCCCAGCGGCGGAACGTCAGCGGCGCACCTGCGCCTGCGAGCGCCGGCACCGCGACCGTGAGACCGCGCTCGAACAATCGCTCCATCAGCGGCCTCGCATCGATCTCGTCGCGGATCGGCATGTAGGCGGAGACGATCGAGGACACGGGGAGCTGCGGCAGGAGTTCGGCGAAGAAGCGGTCGCGCAAAAGATTCCCTGCGCCCGGAGTCGCCAGGTACGCGCTCGCCCGCGCGGTGCGCGCGAGCATCCGCGCGTGGTCCTTGCGGCGCGCCAGCGAGTCGGTTGATTGCGGATCAGGTTGGGAGGAGCTCACGCGACGGCACCCGTGACGCGGCGGACTGCGCCGAGGCGGATAATGAAGCGGACGGAGCCACCACAGCCGTCGACCAGATGCTCATCCTCTGTGGCCTGCTTGCGCAGGTGGGCGCCGTATGACCGGACCACGGTCCGGACAGGCACAGCTCCCTCGAGGTGGCTATTGGCCCCAGGGATCAAAGCGGCCTAACGCACAGGGCAGCGTCCGTCCTGCGAACGAATCTAGGCACGTTCCAGCCGGGCGGCAAGCTCTTCGAGCTGCGACGACAATGCGTCGATGCCATCGCTTTCGCGCGCCATCACCCGCTCTTCCACTTCCGCTTCGCTGCGTGACTTCAGTCCCTGGATCTCGCGTGCCGCTTCCACCAGTTCGTCGGAAATGAGGAGCGAGGCCATCACCAGAAGCCGCGCGTCGCCGATCTGCCCCATTGAACGTGCGAGATCTGCAACGCGATCGTCGACGTAGCCCGCGAGGCCCGCGACGTGCTCTTCCTGTCCGTCGTCACAGTTGATGTCGTAGACGCGGCCGTTGATCGTCACCGAAACCTGAGCCATCAGCCCTCCACCAATCCCTTGAGGTGGCCGAGCGCCGCGTCGACGCGTTGCGCCAGAGCGCGGCGGCGGGCAACTTCGTTCTCGTTCGCGGCCTGGGTGCGCGCGAGGGAGGCACGAAGGCCGGCGATCTCGGCCCGCAACGCCCCGACTTCGGCGCCGAGCTCGTCGCGCGACGTGGAGATCTCGGCGAGCGCCGCCTGGGTCCGCCCAACCTCGTTGCGCGTGGAGCTGATCTCGCCCTCAGCCGAAATGAGCCGCTGCACGAGATCGTCGCGCTCACTCTTTATGGTCTCGACGGCCGCGGTGATCGCCGAGAGCTGCGTCATCGAGTCGCTTTCGCGGGCGCGCAGCGCCGCGATGTCGGAAAGCAGCGCGTCGCGCTCGTCGGACGCGGCGGCGGCGGCCGCCGCGAGCCGTTCGACGATTTCCTGATCGCGCGCTGTCTCCGCAAGCTGCGCGCGGGCCTCGCCGAGCGCGATGCCGAGCGCCAGCAGTTCCGCATGCACGGCGTCGAGCTGCTCCACCGCCGCGGCGCCCGCCTCATCCAGGGTGTCACGTTCGGCCACAAGTGCATCGCGTTCCGCGGTGAGCGCGTCGCGCTCCGCTGCGAGGCCATCCCGGTCCGTCGCAAGCGTGTCGCGTTCCATCGTCAGCGCGCCGCGTTCGATCGCAAGCGCGTTGCGTTCGGTCGTGACCACGTCGCGTTCGGCCGCAAGTGCATCGCGTTCCGTTGTAAGCGCTTCGGCCGATGCGCGGGCGCGCACCACTTCGTCTTCCAGCACCGCGTTCGTGTCGGCAAGCGCCGCGATCTCGAGCTCAACCGTCTTGCGGGTCTCGGCCGCGGCGGCGAGTTCCTCGGTCATCTGCGCGTGCACCTGCTCGTGCTCGGCTAGGAGCGCGGCGGCGCGAGCGCCTTCCTCGGCGGCGGTCATCAGGTCCGCCGACAGCTTCTCCTGCCCGGCGATGGCGCTCGCGAGTTCCTCTCCGCGCGCGGCGAGCTCGGCGCGCAGACCCGCGATCTCCTGCTTCGACATTTCAGCGTCGGCCAGCGCAGCGTCGCGCTCGCGCAGAGCCGCATCGCGCTCGGCATCACGGCCGGAAAGGTCGCTCTCGAGGCGCGCCGTGTCGCGCTTCAACGTCTCGACATTCGCCAGCGCGCGGTCGCGCTCTTCGCGCGCCTGGGCAAGCTCGGCGGACGTGCGGCGGGTGTCGGCGATGGCCGCGTCGCGCTCGGCCGTGAGCCGCTCGCGGTCGGCCTCGGCGGCGACGATGACGGCCTCGAGCCGGCCGGTCTTCGCGGCGGCATCGCGGATCGTCGCGAGGTCGGTTTCGAGTCGTTCCTGCTCGGTTTCGAGGCGACGGATGCGCTCCGCCGCGGCTGTTGCCGCCTCGTCGAGGCGGAGAAGCGCGGTGCCGAGCCGTTCGCGGACGGCATCGGCATCTTCGGCCTGCTCGCGCAACTCGGCTTGGGTCATACACTACGTCCGTAAAACGCCGCTCGTCACGGCGGCAACACCATACGCTGACGCATATCGCACCGCAACGAAGGCGGTGGCAAGCGTGCTTTCGCTTGCCCCGTCGCGCGGCCAATTCGACAATGCTCGTTGCAATCGTTTCGGAAAGTTAAGATGCCAAGGCGAGCCACACGTGCGGTGCTGGTGCGCAACGTCGCGGACGCGCTGACCGCCTGCCGCGCGGCGGCGGCCGCGCGCAGCATCGTCACCCTCATCAGCCCGCCGGGCGCCGGCCTGTTCGCCGGACCGGTGTGGTTCAAGGCGCTGACCGCGATCACCCGCCGCGAGAGCGGCGCCGGGCCGGGCGACGCGCGCTTCGTTCTCGACTGCGCCGATGCCCCAGGCGCCGTGCTGGCGGCGATCCGCGCCCGGGTCGAGGCCTGTGCCTTCTCCGGCAACGCCAAGGCGCGGGCGCGACTGGCGGCAATCGCCGAGCGGGTCGGAGTGGCGCTCGTCGACCCGCCGGCGGAAGCGTTCGAGTTGACGCAAAATTCTGATTTCGGCGCGCTGGTTGCCTGGTTTTCGTCACCCGCCGCGTCGTTGCAAAGGTCCGGCCGCTCGGCTAAGAGAACCGCGACCCAAATCCCCGCGCCCACTCGCCGCGGCAGCGGAATCCGCCCTTTCAGGGGAGCCAATCGGCCATGAAGATCACTCAGCGCGTTAAGAAAATTCTCGACAACTACGAGAGCGACAACCCCGGCACCAAGGCGAACCTCGCCCGCATCCTGATGCAGGGCCGCCTCGGCGGCTCCGGCAAGCTGGTGATCCTTCCCGTCGACCAGGGCTTCGAGCACGGCCCGGCCCGCTCGTTCGCGCCGAATCCCGACGGCTACGACCCGCACTACCACTTCCAGCTCGCGATCGACGCCGGACTCTCGGCTTACGCGACCCCGCTCGGGATGATGGAGGCCGGCGCCGACACGTTTGCCGGCGCGATTCCGACCATCCTCAAGATGAACAGCGCCAACTCGCTGTCGCGCGCCAAGGAAGATCCCGACCAGGCCGTGACCGCGTCGGTGAATGACGCCCTGCGCCTCGGCTGCTCGGCGATCGGCTTCACGATCTATCCGGGCTCCGATGTCGCCTACGACCAGTTCGAGGAAGTGCGCGCACTGATCGAGGAGGCGAAGGCCGCCGGCCTCGCCGCGGTCGTGTGGTCGTATCCGCGCGGCGGCAATCTGTCCAAGGATGGCGAGACGGCGATCGACATCTGCGCCTACGCCGCGCACATGGCAGCGCTGTTGGGCGCCCACATCATCAAGGTCAAGCTGCCCACGGCCCACCTCGAGCTCGCCGCAGCGAAGAAGGTCTACGAGGAGCGCAAGATTCCGATCGGCACGCTGGCCGAGCGCATCCGCCATGTCGTCCAGTCGTGCTTCAACGGCCGCCGCCTCGTCGTCTTCTCCGGCGGCGAGGCCAAGGATCTGGAGGGTCTCTACAACGAGGCTCGCGCGATCCGTGACGGCGGCGGCAACGGCTCGATCATCGGCCGCAACACCTTCCAGCGGCCGCGCGAGGACGCGCTCAAGATGCTCGATACGATGATCCAGATCTATCAGGGCAAGGCGTAGATCACTCGCAACGGGGGGCCTGCATGTCGCTGATCACGTGCATCGATCACCTGAACGTCCAGGTGCCTCCGGAGAAAGAGGCGGAGGCGAAGGTCTTCTACGGCGAGCTGCTGGGCTTGCGACCGCTGAAGAAGCCCGACAGCCTCGGCCCCGCCGGGCAGCATTACTGCGTGTCGGAAAACCCGTATGCCGAGTTGCACCTCGGTGTTGCGCGCAACGCCGAGGGCCAGTCTAACAAGGCCATGCGCAACCATCTCGGCTTCCAGGTGTCCGATCTCGTCGCGGCGCGCCGCCGTTTCGAGGCGGCCGGAGTCCGCATCGAGGACGCCGAGCCCGCCTATTCCAGGGAGCGCGGGTTCCATCAGGACCGCTTCTTCGTCTTCGATCCGGGCGGCAATCGCCTCGAAATCCTTGAGGCGCGCCGTCCCTACGACAGCGCCGAGCACTAGGCTCCAACTCACGTGACCATTCCCCACGAGCGCTGCCGGCTGTATCTCATCACGCCGCCGGTCATCGAACCCGCCCGCTTCGCCGACACTCTGAAGGCCGCGCTCGACGGCGGTGACGTCGCGTCGGTGCAACTCCGCCTCAAGGACGTCGACGAGGCGACCCTCCGCCGCGCCATCGACGCGCTGAAGCCGGTCGCGCAATCGCGCGGCGTCGCCTTCATCCTCAACGACAACCCGAGCCTCGCGGCCGAGACCGGCTGCGACGGCGTCCATGTCGGCAAGGACGATCCGAGCGTCGCCGAGGCGCGCCGCATCGTCGGCAACGATCTGATTGTCGGCTCGTCCGCCTACGACTCGCGCCACCGCGCCATGGAAGCCGGCGAAGAGGGCGCCGATTACGTCGCCTTCGGCGCGTTCTTCCCGACCACGACGAAGGTCGCCGAGGGTCGTCCCGAACCCGAGATCCTCGAATGGTGGTCGGAGCTGTTCGTCGTGCCGTGCGTGGCGATCGGCGGTATCAAGGTCGACAACTGCGCCACGCTGGTGCAAGCCGGCGCCGATTTCCTCGCCGTCTCCGCCGGCGTGTGGAATTTCGAGGGTGGCCCCGGCGCCGCTGTCCGCGCCTTCAACACGGCGATCGAAGCCGCCCTTGAGGGCGCCGGCGCGTGAGCGCCCATCCTCACGGCGGCTCGACCCGCGCCGTGAGGCTGTTCGTCACCGTCTGCTTCACGATCTGGGCGGCGCTCAGCTACATGGCGCTGTTCGCGCTGGCGACCGTGTTCTGGGTCGCCTATCTCGAATCGCGCTTCCATCCCGGCGCATTCGCCAAGTACGGCGCGACGCTGGTCGGCGTCATCGCCAGCGCGATCGCCTCGCTCTGGCTGTGGAAGCGCGTCCACGACCACCCGTGGCTCTACGTGCCGGCGGCCTGGCTGTTCGGCGTGGCGATCGTCGTCGCCGCGATCGTCGCAGCCGTCGTGCTGATCTGACGCTCAGGCGCCCGCCACCGGCGCCCACAGCACGTCCTCGATCCGCTCGGCGCCGGTCGCCAGCATGACGAGCCGGTCGAAGCCGAGCGCGACGCCCGCCGATGGCGGCATGTGCGCGAGTGCTGCGAGAAAGTCCTCGTCGATCGGGAAGCGCTCGCCGTACAGCCGCTCCTTCTTCGCCTGCTCGGCTTCGAACCGCGCGCGCTGCTCGCGCGGGTCCGTGAGCTCGGTGAAGCCGTTGGCAAGCTCGAGGCCGCCGACGTAGACCTCAAAGCGCTCGGCGAACCGCGGGTCGGCATCGGAAATCCGCGCAAGCGCCGCCATCGCCGCCGGCCAGTCGTGCAGCACCGTGGGTACGGGCGTTCCGAGCCTCGGCTCGATCGCGGCGAGGAACACGTGAAAGAAGAGATCGTCCCATTCGCCCGTTTCAGGGAGGTGGTGCCCGGCGGCCGCCGCGGCCCTGCGGAACAGCGTGGGATCGGGATCGAGCGGATCGGGTGCCAGGCACGCCGTGAGATCGATCCCCGCGTGGCGTGCGAACGCCTCGGCAACCGACAGATACTCCCAGTCGCGGGACGGATCGCAGGCGCGGCCCTGCCAGGTCATCGGCGCCGCGCGCAGCGACACGGGCAGCGCGTTCCACACCGCGACGACGAACCGGCGGCAATCCTCGGCAGTTTCCCGCCACGAGGCGCGCGCCCGGTACCATTCGAGCATGGTGAACTCCGGATGATGGGTCGCCGAGCGCTCGCCGTTGCGATAGGTGCGCGCGAACTGAAAAATCCTCGGCTCGCCCGCCGCCAGGAGCTTCTTCATGGCGAACTCGGGCGAGGTGTGGAGATAAAGCGTGCGGGCACCCTGGCCGAACGGTTCTTCAAGCCGGGTCGCGAAGGCCCGCAGATGGACCTCCAGTCCCGGCGAGACCTGGAGCGCCGGAGTCTCGACCTC
>DATJIG010000183.1:0-29515 GCA_035493495.1 Alphaproteobacteria bacterium | reverse complement strand
GGTGCCGACGGACATCATGGCGGCGCTGCACGGTGCCCGGCTGTTCCACATGCTGCTTCCGCGCGAGATCGGTGGTGGAGAAGCCGATCCGATCGCGTTCATGGAGGTCATCGAGGCCGTTTCCGCCGCGGATGCGAGCGTCGGCTGGTGTCTCGGGCAGGGTCTCGGCTGCACTCATGCTGCCGGTTTCCTCGCGCCCGAAATCGCGCGCGAAATCTTCGGCCCCCGCGACGCGGTTCTGGCCTGGGGGCCGCCGTCGGGGGCCAAGGCGGTCGCCGTCGACGGCGGCTTTCGCGTCACCGGTCGGTGGCGGTTCGCCAGCGGCAGCCCCAACGCGACTTGGCTCGGCGGTCATTCGACGCTGTGCAACCCGGACGGGACGCCGAAAACGGACGATAAGGGTCGGCCGGTGATGCGCACCATGCTGTTTCCAAAATCCAAGGCCGTGATCCACGACGTGTGGAACGTCATGGGCCTGCGCGGCACGGGCAGCAACGATTACGAGGTCAAGGACCTGTTCGTTCCGGCCAAGTACACGACGTGGCGCGATTCACCCGCCGATCGCACCCATGACGGGCCGATCTACAACGTGCCCCTGCTCACGCTCTACGGGATGGGCTTTGCCGGCGTCGGCCTCGGCATCGCCAGGGCGTCCCTCGCGGCGTTCATGACTCTGGCGACGAAAAAGGTCACCAGCGGCCGTACTGCGCCGCTCGCCGAGAGTGCGGTCGTCCAGTCGGAGGTGGCGCAGGCAACCTGGCAGATCGAGGCTGCCCGCTCCTACTTGATCGACCGGCTGCGCGAGTACTGGGACGTAGCGCGGAAAACCGCCGACGTGCCGCTCGACGTCCGCGCCCGGCTCCGCATCGCGATCACCTCAGCGATGCATCGCTCGCGCGAGGTGGTCGACTTCGCCTTTCACGCGGCCGGCACCAACGCAATCTTCGAGAGCAGCCCGTTTGAGCGGCGGTTCCGCGACATGCACACGGTGACCGCCCAAGGCCAGGCCCATTCGTCGAACTTCGAGTTCGCAGGCCAGGCGCTGTTCGGCAATGCGCCTGCCCACCGCCTCTAGGCGCGACGCCGCGCGTCAGCGGCAGGCGATCTGCTTCGCCTGCCCGCGATCTCCGTAGTACTCGATCTCACAGGCCATGCCGACCTTGAGGTCGGATGCGTTGGCCGACTTTCCTCCGACTGTGACCTTCGTCTCCTTCGCGATCCGGGCGTGCGCCGGCTTGCCATCGGCATCGAAGGTTATGGAATTACCTTTCGCGGCGATTTCCGAAATGGCCGACCTTGAGGTGACGGTCTTGGCCATTTCGAGTTTCTCGGGCGGCTGGGACGCGGCAATCAACCGCGACTTGATCTCGGCCGGCGCCGAGTAGGCATCCTCGAGAATCTCGGTGATCTTCTGGCCGGTGATAGGGCCGACCTCGACCTTCGCCTGCTTGGCGTCGGCGAGGAACTCCGGGTCGGCGAACGTCTCATCGTAAGCCTTGCGGAGGATGGCTACGACCTCGCCGGGCGTGTTGGGTGGGGCGAAGATGGGGTAGCCGATCTCGAACGCCGCCATGCGCAGCTTCAGCACCGCACGATCCTCGGGCGTCTTGGCGAAATCGATGCCGAGGGGAACGTCGGCGGGAATGCCCGGGTGCTTCTCGAGGCCCATCTGGTACAGCAGGCGGATTTTCCCGTCGCGCAGCCAGTCGTAGTGACGGCTGGTGATCGCGGCCCACGCGTCGCTGGCGCGGCCCTCGGTCTCCCCGCGCAGCATCGACAGATCGATGTCCGAGCCGCTCGGATAACCGAGAATGACGCGGAACTTGAACCCGAGAACGTTGCGCATTACGAACGAATCGATGGTGCTCGCGCTACCGGCCCCGCTCGAGCCGACGATCATCTCCCGCGTCAGCAGGTCCTCGGCCTTCTTGATCGGCGAGGTGTGCCACGCCAGCGCGATCGAGACGAACTTCGCGGGACTGGCAATCCAGTTGAACTTGAGCGGATCGAATCTCGCCACGGAGCGGTCGCCGTAATAGAGCGGCTCGAACGGCACCGTCATCAGCGCGGTGGCGATCTCGGTGCCGTCGCGCGGCGCGGTGTTGAAGAGATAGTTGGCCCCGGTGATGCCGCCGGCGCCGTCCTTGTTCTTGGTCACGACCGAGGGCCGACCGGGGATGTGCTTGGCGAGATGCCGCGTCCCGAGCCGCGCCATCAGGTCGACGGAGCCTCCAGTGCCGGAGGTGACGTATACGGTGAGCGTCTTGCCGCTGTAGAAGTCCGCCGCCCGAGAGGGCGGAACAAGCGCCGCGGCGGTCGCCGCCGCAACGGTGAGGAACAAGGTGATTGACCTCATGACTGCCTCCCGGTCGTCTGTGAACCGTTCCCTCTTAAATCACCAGCGTTCGGGGTCTTGTTGCGCGCTCGAGCGCGTCTTGGATTTCTCCACGCTTTAATTGCGGGCCAGCGCGCCGCGCACCAGTTTCCCGGCGAATGCGCCGGTGTGCTCGTTGTCGCGCATGAAAATCTTGCCGTTGACGATCGTCGCCTTGATGCCGACCGCCTTCTGCAGGATCCGCTCGGCGCCGGTCGGGAGGTCACGGACGAGTTCCGGCATGTCGGGTGCAATCGTCTCCGGATCGAAGATCGCCACATCGCCGTACCACCCCTCGCGCAGCAGGCCGCGCCGGTCGAGGCCCCAGAAGGCCGCGATGTCGAACGTGATCTTGCGCACCGCCGCCTCAAGCGTCATCGCCTGCTTTCCGCGAACCCAGGTGCCGAGCAGGTCCGCCTGTACCGGGTTGACGATGGTGGCGACATGAGCGCCCGAATCGCCGAAGGTCACGGCGGTGTTGGGATGCCGCAACATGGCGAGAACATACTCCTGATCCTCGCAGTTGGTCGGCGCGATGAAGAACAGCTTGAGGTGCTTTTCGAGCGCGAGGTCGATCATGGTTTCGACCGGATCGGCGTTGCGCTCGGCGGCGATCTCGGCGACCGAGCGGTACGGCGGCAGCGCCGCGTACATCGGGAAGATCCAGTTCCAGTCGACGTCGCGCAGCAGCATGTTATTGAGTGATGGATCGGTCTCGCGCTTGTGGCTGTGCGCAACCTCCACGAGCCTCGCGCGCATGGCCGAATCGCGGAGTCGTTTCTCCTGCTCGGCGAGCGGAAGTTTACGGAAATCCCGCCACACCGGCGCATTGTCGTAGGGCATGAAGGTTTCAAATGAGCGCAGGGATCCGTTCCAGCCGGCGGTGGCCTGGACCAGCATCCTGCCACCGGAGGCCGTGACCTCGTCGACCATGGCGAACTGCTCGCGCCAGGAGTTCGGATTGGCGCGCGTCGACCACGCGCCACCAAAGGTGCATGGGACGCGGGTCTCGATCGCCAGCGCCTTGAGCCGCGCGATCTCGGTGCGGCGCGACTCGCGATCAAGGCCGGCACCGCCCCGCGACAGTTCAAAGACGCCCGTGCCGAGGGCGCCCATGGCCTCGACCAGCGACCGGATCTCCGACCATTCGGCGAACCGGCTGGCGACCGGACGGCCATCGGCGGTGCGGTGATTGGCCGAGACGGTTGTGCTGAAGCCGACCGCGCCGGCGCGCATCGCAGTTTCGACCTCGCGCTTCATGGCGGCGAGATCGTCGGCAGGCGCGGTCTCGCCGAATGCGCGCTCGCCCATCACGTACGTGCGCAGCGCCGAGTGGCCGACGTAGGTCGCGTAATTGATCCCCTTGGGCAGCTGCTCGACGGTATCGAGGAACTCCGGGAATGTCTCCCACGACCATGGAATGCCTGCTTCCATCGCCGCCGGCGAAATCTCCTCCGCCATTTCGAGGTTGGTGAAGACGAGGCGCTTCTCCTTCTCGGCGCAGGGCGCCAGCGTGAAGCCGCAGTTGCCCATGACCGCGGTGGTAACGCCGTGCCAGCAATCATTGCTGCCGATGGGATCCCAGAACACCTGGGCATCATAATGGGCGTGTCCGTCGATGAACCCTGGCGCGACGATGTACCCTTCGGCGTCGATCCTCTCCGCCGCGGCTTGGCCGGCGAGACCACCGATCGCCGCGATCCGATCTCCGACGATGCCGACGTCCGCGCGGTATCCGGGCAGACCCGAGCCGTCAACGACTGTCCCACCGCGAATGACGATATCGAACGCCATCTGGTTCTCCCTCGCCCGCCTGGGCCGCCTATCGTCGGCGACGTCCCCGTGAATCGTTGTTTTTGCTTTCCATCCATGACGACATCGGACGGTGCTGCTTGATACTAGTGGGAATTGCGTGGCCGCCGGAACGGGAATCGGCAATCAGGCTGCGCGCGCCGCGGCGGCTGAGTAAACGGCGGCAGGAGCGCGGGCCGCCACTTCCCCGGCACCCGCTCCGGGCCCACCAGCCCGCCTAACGTTTTTCCCCTCCGAGACTTCGACTCGCCCTGCGGGATGCGATTGCGTACCATCGGTACAAACACCGGCCCGGACACGGAGCCGGATAAGAGACCGCCAGCCATCGCGCATGGCGTCCGGACAGGGAGACACCGATGGCGTTCGATCTGGTCATCCGTAATGGGACCGTCGTCGACGGGACCGGCTTACCTCGCTTCCAGGCGGACGTCGGCATCGCCGACGGACGGATCGTCGCCCTCGGCAAGGTATCGGGAGACGCCCGGGAAACGCTCGACGCCGAAGGTCACGTCGTCGCGCCGGGCTTCATCGACGCCCACACCCACATGGATGCGCAGATCTTCTGGGATCCGCTCGGCACCAGTTCGTGCTGGCACGGCGTCACCTCGGTGGTGATGGGCAACTGCGGCTTCACCATCGCGCCCTGCGCCGAACAGAACAAGGACCTCGTGCTGCGCAATCTCGAGCGCGCCGAGGACATCTCTCCCGCGGCGATGAAGGCCGGCATCACCAAGTGGACGTGGCGGCATTTCGCGGAATACCTCGACGTCCTCGACTCGCTTCCCAAGGGCATCAACTACGCCACCTATCTCGGCCATTCGGCGCTCCGCACGTTCGTCATGGGCGAGCGCGCCTTCAGCGAGCAGGCGAAGCCCGAGCAGGTCGAAGCGATGAAGCGCGAGTTGCGCGCAGGCCTCCATGCCGGGGCGATGGGCCTCAGCACCTCGCGCTCGACCAACCACCGGACGCCCGACGGCGGGCCGGTCGCGAGCCGACTCGCGAGCTGGGATGAAGTGCGGCAACTGGTCGGCGTGATGGCCGAGGAAGGTGCGGGAATCTTCGAGCTCACCCGCGAAGACATCACCCTGCCCAAGGAGCAGATCAACGACTATTTCGACCGCGTCACCAAACTCGCGATCGAGAGCAAGGTCCCGTTCACGTTCGCCGGCAACTACCAGCGCGTGAACCCGCACCACTGGCGCGAGTACTACGACTGCGCCGATGCCATCGTCGATGGTGGCGGGCGCGCGCTGGTGCAGGGCCACAGCCGCTGGGCCTGCACACTCCTCTCCTTCGAATCGAGGTTGCCGTACGACAAGGCGCCGCTGTGGCGCGAGCTCAGGCAGCGTCCGCTCACGGAGCAAGAGGCGGCGCTGCGCGATCCCGAGACGCGGAAGCGCCTGGTCGCCGCGGCGCTGGACTACGCCCGCCGGCCCGAGGAGGGCGTGGCGTCGGAGGTCCGCACCCAGGTCGACTACGACTGGATCTATCCGCTGGAGCGGATGACGCCGCCGTTCCGCAGCGTGGCCGCGATCGCACGCGAGACCGGACGCGAGCCGATCGACGTCGTCATCGACATGGCGCTGGAGAAGCACCTCAAGATGTTCTTCCTCCAGCCCCTGTTCAACGAGGACTGGGAGATCGTCCTGTTCATGATGCGCCATCCGCGCACCGCGGTGACGTTCTCGGATTCGGGCGCCCATGTCTCGCAGATCATGGACTCCTCGCTGCAGACCAACATGCTGGCCTACTGGGTGCGCGAGCGGCAGGCCTTCACGCTCGAGCAGGCGGTGCGCAAGATGACCCACGACGTCGCGTCGTTCTGGGGCTTCAAGGATCGCGGGCTGATTCGCCGCGGCAACGTCGCCGACATCGTGGTGTTCGATCCCGAGACCGTCGGCGCGCAGATCCCGACCGTCGAGCGCGATCTTCCAGGCGGGGCGATGCGCCTCAAGCAGAAGGCGAACGGCATCCTCGCCACCATCGTCGGCGGGCAGGTCGTGCTCCGCAACAACGAGCACACCGGCGCGTATCCCGGCGCGCTGATCAGGGGACCGCTCGCCCGGCAGTAGCTCCCGCTTCGATGTACGCGTGTGTAAGTGGCGTTCCGTTCGGATCACCGACGCAAGACTCGAACACCAGATCAGGGGCGTGCATATGACGGCCAATCCATGGACTCCCGGCGCGCACGCGCGCACACCGGCCGAAATCCTGCGCCCCGTCGAGGATCCCGCGGGCTGGTACCCCGACGATCTCGAAGGCACCGATGCCTGGGTCTACCGGCTGTCCGATGCCGAGGTGGCGGAGATCCACGCCGTGGTCGCTCAGGTGGAAGCGCGCGGCATCGAGCTGATGCACGTCAATCGCGACAACTTTCCGCTCCCCAAGCTGTCGTCGGCGCTGGCGGAGATCAAATCCGAGATCCAGGACGGCCGCGGCATGGCGCTGATCCGCGGCTTGCCGGTGGCGGGCCGCACGCGGCTGCAGGTGGCGACCGCATTCTGGGGGCTCGGCCACTACATGGGACGCGCCAAGTCGCAGAACGGGCGCGGCCATCTGCTCGGTCACGTCATGGATCTGGCGGGCAAGAATTCCGACGTGCGCGGCTACATGAACGCCAACGCGCTCGAGTTCCACACCGACCGCACCGACATCCTGTCGTTGTGCTGCTACCGCGCGGCGAAATCGGGCGGCGCCCACCGCATCGCGAGCTCCGTCACCGCCTACAACGAAATGCTGCGGCGGCGCCCCGACCTGGTGCAGGAGCTCACCTTCGAGTTCTTCCGCACCCGCAACGGCGAAATCCCGGCGGGAGAGACCAAGCCCTACATCCGCCAGCCGATCTTCAGCGTGAAGGACGGCTATTTCACCGGCCGCAGCGCGGGCCTGAAGATCGAGCAGGCGCAGGCTCTGCCGGGCGTACCGAAATTGACCGCCGCGCAGAACGAGGCGATGGCGCTCTATCTGGAACTCGCGTCCGAGCTGTCGCTCGATCTCGACCTCCAGCCCGGCGACATCACTTACGTCAACTGCCACGTGACGCTGCACGCCCGCACCGATTTCGAGGATTGGCCCGACGCCGATCGCAAGCGGCACCTGTTCCGCCTGTGGCTGACCACCGGCGGAGAACGTCCGCTGATCGAGTCGGTCGCGCGCGAGGTGAATGGCGGCGTCGTCGTCGACGGGATGACGTTCCGCACGTCGCTCGAGCCGGCCGAGGGGATGGACGCCGGCTGAAGGCGAACGCGTCAACGACGGAGGCAATGAGATGTCCGTTGGTACGAGATTGCGCGTGACCGCTTTGGCACTGACGGTCTTGTTCGCGGCGGCGGCTCCCGCCGCGGCCGATCCGGTCGCCGACTTCTATCGCGGCAAGCAGGTCGTCCTCTACATCGGTTCCGATGCCGGCGGCGGCTACGATCTATACGCCCGCGTCGTCGGCCGCCACATCGGCGACCATATTCCCGGCAAGCCGACGATCATCCCGAAGAACATCGTCGGTGCCGGCAGCCTGACCCAAACCAACTACGTCGCGAACGTCGCACCCAAGGACGGCACCGCCATCGGCGCGCCGCAGAACATCATTCCGTTCGAGGGGCTGCTGCACATCCTGTCGGCGAACGGCGAAAAGGCGCAGTTCGACGCCACCAAGCTGAACTGGATCGGCAGCGCGTCGCGCGACCTCTACCTGGTGATCGACTGGTACACGTCGAAGGTCACCAAGTTCTCCGATCTCAAGACGATGGAGCTGGTCGTCGGGTCGTCCGGCCCGAGCACCGAGCACTCGACGACGGCCAACCTGTTCAACGCCATCTTCAAGACGAAGTTCAAGATCGTCACCGGTTATCCCGGCAGCGCCGACGTCATGCTAGCGGTCCAGCGCGGCGAGGTCGAAGGCATGTCGGGCCACGGCTACTCGAGCCTGATGTCGACCTACAGCGACCTCGTCAAGGAGGGCAAGATCCGCATCCTGTTGCAGTTCGGGATGGAGCGGAGCCCCGCGCTCAAGGACGTTCCCTTCGCCCTCGACCTGGTCGAGTCCGAGTTCGATCGCGAGGTGCTGCGCTTCATCTTCACGAAATACGACATTCTCCGGCTCTACTTCGCGCCCGAGGGCGTGCCGCAGGAGCGCGTCGCCGCTCTCAGGACCGCCTTCGACGAAACGATGACGGATCCGGCGTTCCTCGCCAGCGCCGAGCGGGCGAAGATCGAGATCGCGCCGGTGTCGGGCGCGAACGTCCAGAAGCTGATTCAGGAGCTGTACCAGTCGCCGCCCGAGGTGGTCGCGAAGGCGCGCGCGCTGATGACCGGGAAATAGCTCCGGGCCCAATAGGCGGAGCGAAGGTCGCGCTTTAGAAACTCATCTCGCGGCCGAGGCCGAGCCGCCGCGCGACCTAGAACGCGCCGCGCTTGAACGCCTCGTCAAGCCAGCGGCAATGGGCGATCAGCTCGGCATCGCGGCCGCGGAAGCCCTGCACCTGGAGGCCGTACGGCAGACCGTCGGTGACCATGAACGGCAGGCTGACGACGGGATTGCCCGCCACCGACGATGCCCACTGGTAGACCGACGAGCCGGTCGAATTGCGATCGGCGGGCGCCGCGTCGGTCGCCGACGGCGAGATGAACAGCAGGCCATCGCGGCGGCACGCTTCGAGCTTGGCCTGGAACGCGCTCCGGAACCGCAGCGCGTCGTGATAGCGCTCGCGCGGAATGTCGGCGCGCGCGAGACCCTTCTTCACCGCCGACGGCGACACCACGCTCTGCCCAAGTTCCTGCGCGCGCTGCAAATACATCACCAGCGGCCAGCGTGATTCGTAGTCGGCGATGTCGGCGAGCGCGACCGATGCGCTCTTGAGATCATCGGCGAGCGCCTTGGTCTCGGGGCATTCGGCCGCATCGATGACAGGGATTCCTGCGCGCGCGAGTGCGGCGAGCAGCGCCTCGTAGGCGGCGCGCGCACCGGCATCGGTCTGCTCCCAGCCGGGCCCTTCGAGGCGGACGAGCCGGGCGGGCTTGCGCGCCTCGGGACAATCGAATGGCCCCTCAAGCCCAAACGATCCCGGATGCGGACCGGCCTCCTCCGAGAGTTGCCGCGCGACGATCCACGCATCGGCGAGCGATCCGGCCAGCGCGCCGACGTGGGTGTTGGTCTCCTGGCCACCGCCGTCGCCGCCGCGATGGATCGCGCCGTGACTCGGCTTGTAGCCGTAGACGCCGCAGTAGCTGGCGGGGCGCGTCAGCGAGCCGCGTCCCTGGGTTCCGATCGCGACCGGCAGCATGCCGGCGCCGACCGACGCCGCCGATCCCGACGACGAGCCGCCGGGCGAGCGGGCGAGGTCCCACGGATTGCAGGTGGCGGGGGGGGCGCCGAAGCCGAGCTCCGGCAGGTGGGTTTTGGCGGCGATCGCCGCACCCCGCGCGCGGAGCGCGCGCACCACCGCCGAATCGCGGAACGGCGGATGTTTGGCGAACGCCGCGACGCCCCACGCGGTCGGCGCGTCGCGGGTCTCGAAGATGTCCTTCACCGCGATCGGCAGACCGTCGATCGGCGACAGAGGGCGACCGTCCTTATAGCGACGCGTCGCCGCCTCGGCCACCGTGCGCGCCGCATCCAGCATGGCATGAGCGAACGCCTGCACCGACGGCTCGCGCTCGGCGATGCGGGCCGCGCACCGCTCCCAGTAGGCGAGTGGCGTATCGGCGCCGGTGGCGAACTTCGCCGCGGCGTCGTGAAAGCTCAGGAGATGCGGAGCGCGCGGGTCGTAGGCGCGGACCGACGCAGGCTTTGGAATCGAAGTGCTCGCCATGGGACTGCCGCTATGCTCGTTGCCGCTCAATGCACAGCCATGGATGATAGCAGTGCCGGACCGATCCGCCCGTGAATTGTCGCCACGAAGCGCGGAGAGGCGGCTGCGGAGAACACGTGAAAGACTTGCGCGCGACTTCGAGAAAGTCGCGCGCAACGCACGTCTGGATCTGAAGCGATTCCGTTACTTCGCGGCCGACGCGGTGGTGAAGTAGCCGATGGTGTTGTTGGCCGAGCTCGCGTACCACATGCGCCCCTTGGTATCGAGGTAGAACTCGCGCATCGAGGCCTCGGGGTGCGGATACGGGTACTCGACGGTCTTCTCGGTCTTCGGATCGAAGCGGCCGACGGTGTCCTGCTCGTGGGACGAGTACCAGACCATGCCGTCGCGATCGATGCCGAGCGCATAGGGGCTCGCCTCGGGCCCCGGCAGCGGGAACTCCTTGAAGGTGATCGCCTTCGGATCGAACACGCCGACCTTGTTACCCTGGCGCTCGCTGAACCAGACGTTACCGCCCTTGTCGAGGTCGAGGCGCTGCGGCTTGCCGTTGGTCGGCGGCAGGAACACCGCGAGCGCATCGTCCTTCGAGACGCGGGCGATCGGCCCGCCGATGCGGAACGAGGTGAACCACTGGTCGCCGTTGCGGCCCACCGTGTTGGCGTAGGTCCCCGGCACGTCCCAATGCTTGAACTCGCCGCTCTTCGGATCGAAGCGGGTGATGACCGGCCCGCCGCTGGTCCACACGCGGCCGCTCTCGTCGACGCGGATGGTGTGGGCGTTGGGACTCCGGCCGTCGGCCATCTTCGGAATTTTGTATTCCTTGATGTCCTTGGTCTTGGGATCGAGGTGGGCGATCTTGTTTAAACTGTTCTCGACGAACCACACGGTGCCGTCGGCCGAGGGAATGACCGAATGGATTCCCGCGGTCTGCTCGAACGGCAGCGCGAAGTGGTCCATTTTGCCCGTGTCGGCGTCGAGCCGGATCACCTCGTTGCCCTTGCCGTAGTAGGGAATCCAGAACTTGCCGTCGCGATCCTCCATCGCGCTCCACGGACCCATGCCCTTCGGCGCCGGCATGTCGTACTCGACGTAGACGATGTTCATCGACTCCGCGCCGAAGGTCCGCACGAGCTTGGCGTACTCCGGCATTTTTTCGGGCGAGTCGGGCTTGGGTGAATCCGGACCGAACATCAGCGCGAGATAGCTGGCGAAGTCGTCCTTCTCCTTGCCGGTGAGCGCGCGCGATTCGCCCGCGAACATGGTGTCGCTCATGTACTGCACCATCGAGCGCCAGCCGTCCTTGTCGAGCAGGCCGTCCTTGGGCGCCATCCGGTTCTGGAACGAGTGACACGACTGGAAGCAGGTGACGAAGAACTTGTCGCTGTGACTGAGGTTGTGCTCGGCGTTCTTGGGCAGCAGCATGCGACCCTGGTACGTCGTGAGCTCGGCCCACGTTACCGGCCGCTTCTTGATGGCGAAGTCATAGGAGGCGTTGGCGTCCGCCTTGAGCGCGACGCCGCTGCGCGGCGCGGCCTCGAGCCCGACGCCCTTGATTCCGACGTCGTAGGTGGCCGCCGGGAGATCGGCGATGCGATAGCGGCCCTGCGCGTCCGTGAGCACGTAGATGGTGCGCGTCGTCCTGGTATCTCGGGCGGCGACGAAGACGCCCATCGCGGGCTTCCCGTCCGCTCCCGTCACCGTGCCGGTGACGGTTGCCGCCTGGGCGGCGGAGACCGCGAGTGCCGCGACGGCGACGCCCGCCAGCAGTTTGCCGATTGCGCGCATGAGTCCCTCCCCTGGGTGCCGGCCCCATCGTTCGCCGCGGGGCATTCGGCGGGGGAAGCTTAGTACGGAGATGGAGCCGGGACCAGCGGGCGCGAGGTCCGGACAAGTCCGCGGAAGCACAGGCAAAACCCAGCCACAGCGCCGACCACCCAATGTCGAGGAAACCGCCGCGCCCGTCGTGCGTTTATTCGCCGTGACGGGCCGGCGGTACCGCCGGCTCCAGCTCCGACTGCGGAGAGCGCATGACGACGGCGCTCCATTCCGAGGGACATGTGGCCGGACCGGGCGAGCCGCGCGGCGGGAGTCGCGTGTATCGACATTCCCTGATCGTTCGCGTGACCCACTGGATCAACGTCGTCTGCGTGACCGTGCTGCTGATGAGCGGCCTGCAGATCTTCAATGCCCATCCCGCTCTCTACTGGGGCGATCGATCGCAGTTCGATGCTCCGGTCCTCGCCATTGGGGCCGATGGCGGAACCGGCATCACGACGGTATTCGGCCATACCTTCAACACGACCGGCGTGCTCGGCCTCTCGGGCGGGTTTCCCGGAACACGAGGGTTTCCCGCCTGGGCGACACTGCCAAGCGAGCAATGGCTCGCGATGGGACGACGCTGGCACTTCTTCTTCGCCTGGCTCTTCGTCATCAACGGCGCGGTCTATCTCCTTTATGCGCTGTTCGGCGGTCACATTCGCCGCGATCTCGTTCCGACGCGATGGGATCTCCGCCACATCGGCCGCTCGATCTGGGACCACGTGCGGCTGCGATTCCCCAAGGGTGAAGAGGCGAAGCGCTACAACGTCCTCCAGAAGATCAGCTACCTCGTGGTGCTGTTCGTTCTGCTGCCGATCCTCATTCTCGCCGGGCTGTCGATGTCGCCGCGCATCGATGCCGGCTACCCGTGGCTTCCCGCGCTGTTCGGCGGCCGCCAATCGGCGCGCACAATCCATTTCATCTGCGCCTTCACCCTGCTTGCGTTTGTGGCGATCCACATCGTCATGGTTCTGCTCTCCGGCCTGTGGAACAACATGCGCGCGATGATCACCGGCTGGTACGACATTGACAGAGCTCGCGAAAAAGCGAGGCGGCCATGACCGATCGCCGACAGCTCGGCCGCCGCCGCTTTCTCGCCGGCCTCGCCGGCGGATCGGCCGCGCTGCTGCTCAGCGGCTGCGACAAGCTGTCGCAGAACACCACCGTCGTCCGCGTTCTCGACAGCGCTGAGGCGCTGACGAAAGCCGTTCAGCGGGCGATCACCGGGCGCGCGACGATGGTGGCGGAATTCTCCGACGCCGACATCTCTCCCGCGTTCCGCAGCAACGGCACCCACGATCCGGACGACGCCACATACCAGGCGCTGGCGCGGAACGGCTTCGCAGACTGGAAACTCGACGTCGGCGGCCTCATCGAGCAACCGATGCGGCTTTCGCTCGCCGACATTCGGTCGTTGCCGTCGCGGACGCAGATCACGCGCCACGACTGCGTCGAAGGCTGGAGCTGCATCGGAAAGTGGAAGGGCGCGCAGCTCTCCGCCCTGCTCCATGAGGTGCGGGTAAAGCCCGAAGCGCGCTACGTGATGTTTTTCTGCGCCGATCCGATGGATCTTTCCGGTACAAAATACTACGAGAGCGCCGATCTCGAGGACGCCTATCATCCGCAGACGATTCTCGCCTACGAGATGAACGACAAGCCGCTGGAGATCCCGTACGGCGCGCCGCTGCGGCTGCGCAACGAGCGCCAGCTCGGCTACAAGATGGCGAAGTACATCATGCGCATCGACCTGGTCGACAGCTTCGCGCAGGTCGGCGGCGGCCGCGGCGGTTACTGGGAGGACCAGGGCTACGAGTGGTACGCGGGGATCTGACGCCACCACGCATCTGCAACGAAATTCTCTCGAAACGGCTCCCGAGTTGAGCCAAAGTCAATCCGCCAAAAGCGCACCGTACCAATAAGGGCAAAACGCGTTCACCAGCGTGGGGGAGCCTGTGTACGCGAGTTCCGGGTCGACGGGCGAGCCACTCCCGTTTGACCCTTCGCCATCTTCGCCAAGCGCCTTTGCGCGTTGGAACTTCGTCGTTCGCCACTGGCGGGGCGAGCTGCCGCTAGTCATCTCCTACTGGATCATCGACGTTTTCGGCAGCTTCGTAGCAGTAAGCCTTGCTCCGGCTGTGAACCGCCTGTTCGATCTGAACGGCGCATATGACCCTCTGAAAATATTTTGGGGTTTTGCCGTTTTCTGGACGGCAATGCTCGGAATCAGGGTGTGGCAGATCGGCGGCGTCTGGCGTTCCGCGAGCCGATATGCATCAGACCGCAGAAAGGTGGGACGGCGGACAGGATGGGCAACGGCCGCCAAGGCCATGACGGTGTTGTCTACCCTCGCGATTATCAACAACATCGCGTTCGTCGTCGGTCCGCAGGGCCGAGAAATGTACGCAATGGCGTTTCTCGATGACCCACGAATGCCGCCTTATGCGATCCGACTCATGCGTGACGCAACCGAGATCGAGGTCGCCGGCGGCTTCAAGTATGGGCTGACGCGCGATTTCCTGGCACTGTTGAAAACCGCGCCAAATGTGCACGTTGTTCACCTCAACAGCGTCGGCGGGCGACTCGGCGAGGCGGACAAGCTGTATGTCGAGATCCGCAAGCGGGGCCTGACCACGTACGTTGCGTCGCAATGTCTGTCGGCCTGCACGATCGCATACGCAGCGGGCAGTGAGCGCTGGATACGCCGAGGCGCCGAAATCGGCTTCCATAGCCCTGCGTTCCCCGGAACCCCTCCCTCCGCCTTTGAGACGTACCAGAACCGCGAGCGGAAATACTTTCAGGAAGCCGGCTTCGATGCGACGTTCGCCGCACGCGCCGTGTACGTGCCCGCCAGCACCATATGGAAGCCGACGCTCGATGAACTCGTGGCGGCAAAGGTTGTTACGAACGTCGCCGAGGGCACTGAGTTTGCCGCATC
This sequence comes from Alphaproteobacteria bacterium, assembly GCA_035493495.1. Classification (GTDB taxonomy): domain Bacteria; phylum Pseudomonadota; class Alphaproteobacteria; order SMXQ01; family SMXQ01; genus DATJIG01. The sequence goes on along the minus strand of DATJIG010000183.1, from coordinate 14,769 downwards.
AGGATTCGGCGTAAACGTCGACGCAGATCAGATCGGACAGGTGCTCAGCAGCGGTCTGCTGGCGCTGAAGGCGCTCCGTGAGAAATTTCCCACGGACTACTCGGCCATTACGGAGGCCTTCCTTCAGGGCTATCGGGAAGGCCGCACAGAGCGCGAGCTTGTGACGGATGCACGGCTCAAGATATTGCCTCTGGTGCGCGCGCATCTCGCCTCAGCAGACGATGACGTGCTGATCGAAGTCGCCAAATTGGCCATTGCGGAAGATGAAGCATTAAACCGGGTCGATCCGGCTCTGTGTTACGCTTACGCTTCGGGACGCGGCAACGTGAACGTCGGCGCACATGTGCCAGCCGATATCAACATTCGCGGATTGGAACTCGAGGAAAGGATACTTCGTTCGTCAGCGCCTCGTGCCGCTGCACGCCCGGAGATCATCGACAACCTCTGGAATTTGGTCTGGTCGGGCGTGGCGCGAAGGCGTTCAGGAAACAACGTGGCGCTCCTCCGACAAGCCGTCGTGCAACCTGCGCAATACGGCGAGTATTGCGCCGCCGTAAACTCGATGTTCCGCGAAATTCTGCTCCTGCGCACTGCGCAGGCCGCGATCGTGCTCCGTGATATCTACTCGAAGATGTGAGCGGTCACCCGACGCGCACAAAGCGCCGCCATCGGCGACATTTTCGCCGCTGGTTCGACCGCCGCTCCGTCAGTCCTCGGGAAAGGTCGCGAGTTCCACCGCGTTGCGGTCGGGATCCATGATGTACATGTGGCGCCGGCCCGGGAACGTGGTGTGGCCGTGGGGCGTGCAGTCGAAGTGCTCGATGCCATTCGCCTCGAAATACGCGAGCGCCCGGTCGTAGTCCTCGGACGAAACGAGGAACGCGTGGTGGAATAGCGTATTGTCGATGTCGAGCGGCCCCGGCGGATTGGGCGGCGTGTGCACGCCGGTGTGGGTCAGCACGAAGTGCTGCTCGCCGGTCTTCATGAACGACATCGTCTTCGACCGGTTTTGGCGGATCAGCTCGCAGCCGAGGAAATCGCGGTAGAACGCGGTGGCGCGATCGAGGTCGGTGACGCCGATGGTGATGTGCAGGAATCCCTGTGTCTTGATCATCGTTGTTCCGCGTGAATAGCATCCAAGGGGGAGCGCGCCCACAGCCCTAGCGCGACCGGATCGCGTTCGCCCGTTCGACGACGTCGCGCGGGGTCTTGTAGACGCGCGCGATCACCGCCTGCATCTCGGTGCCCGAGATCGGATCGATTTCGAGCTTCTGCTTCCTGGCTTCTTCCAGGAACGTCTGATCCGCCATCGTCGCCATGAAGGCGTCGCGCATCGCGGCGACGCGATCCTTGGGCACGTTCGGGCCCATGAAATAGGGGCGGCCGAAGGTCGTCTGGCCGAGGATCAGCTCGAGGATAGAGCGATCCTCGGCGTTGCGCGCGAGGTCCATGATCAGCGGCGTGTCGGGGAAGTCCGCCAGTTTCTTGAGGCCGTTCTGGAGCAGGATCCGCACCTTCTTGTCGGCGAGCCAGTCGGCGTGGCGCTGCACGCCGGCCCACGAGTAGCTCGGGGTCGCCTCGACCTCGCCGCGCTGCATGGCGAGCGCGATGTCCTCGGAACCGGGATAGCCGCTGACGATCTTCAGCTTGGCGTCGAACAGGTACTTGAGGATGTTGGCGTAGGTGACGGTGTCGGAACCGGCGGGATTGGCGCCCACCACGACCTCGTTCTTGAACAGATCGTCGAGCGACTGGGCCTTGGCGGTGTGCCAGACGACGAACAGCCCGACGTCCTGGTTCGAGCTGCCGAGCCAGTTGACGGTCATGGCGTCGAACTTCGCCGCGGTGTTGCCGTAGAGCGGCTGGAACGGGACGGTGCGGACGACGGCGCCGATGACGGTGCCGTTCTGCGTCGCGGTGTTGACGACGTAGTTGGCGGCGGTGAGCTCGCCGCCGCCCGGCATGTTCTGGGCGATGAACGTCGGCTCGCCGGGGATGTGCCGCGACATGTGCCGGGCGACGAGGCGGGCGTAGATATCGTAGCCGCCGCCCGGCGGGATGCCGATGACCATGGTCATCTGCTTGCCCTTGTAGAAGTCGGCGATCGCGTCAGCCCGCGCTCCCGTCGCGCAGAGGCAAGCCCCCGCGACCCAAGCCACCCCAACGATGGCGATTCCCGATGCCCGGCCGCGCGCGTGTGCGCCCATACCGCCTCTCCCCGTTTTTATCGTTTTGTCGCGCCTTGTTGGCGCCTGGGGAGTCTAGTAGCACGAGCGGGCGGTGAGTCTCCACCGCCCGCTCATATCACAGGGCGAAGGGATTAGAGCTCGTCGGCCCAGGTCAGCAGGCGCGCCGTCCAGCCGGTTCCGCAACGCCGTCGCGCGGCCGGCGCCGGCAGGAAGCGGGCAGCGCCGAGCAGCACGGTCGCGGCGGCGAAGCAGGCGACCGTCACCGGCAGCAAACGATAGGCGAGGTCGGCGGGCCACAGCGCCAGAAAGCGGCACGCCCAGAAGACGCCGAGGCTGCCCCAGAAGACGCTGAGGAACTTGGCGGAAATGCGGAGGGTTCGAAGAGTGTCCATAGCGCATTGTAGCGCGCGGTCCGACGCCGCTGGCGTAGCAAAGACGTGGGGCCTGCCTCGCGCGGTCATAGCGGCGCACAAGGGCGGCATAACTCGCGAAGGACTTTTCGCGCTCTCTACTGCGCCCGGTTCCAGAGCGGATTCCAAGCGTCGAGCATGACCTTGCTCTCGACGCCGTAACGCTCGGACGCGAGGAACGCGACCGGCTTGTTCTCGATCTCCTGCGGGAAGGCGAGAAATTCCTTCGACTGCATGCCGCGGTGGATCGGCGTCGCGCCATCGGCGACGTACTGCGACACCTGCCCTTCCTTGCTGATCAGCCAGTTGCCGAACAGATGCGCGGCGTTGGTGTTGGGGCTGCCTTTGATCAGCGCCATCTCCGAGATCGCGGACGGCACCGGCTCCGGGCAATGCCAGGCGATCGGCGCGCCCTTGGCGACGTACTGCGCCACGCGATAGTCGGCGGCGGGAAGCGCCGCGTTGATCTCGCCGGCGATCACCAGCCCCTGCAGGGCGTTGACGCTTTCCTTCCGGCGCTGCGGCTTCACGTCGTTGAACAGCCTGGCGATGGCCGATGTCATCCAGGCTTCCCCCTTCGGGCCGGCGAGCGGCAGCAGCCACAACTGCGCTTCGTTGGCGAGGCCGAGCTTGCCGCCGCGCATCGCGGGATCGGTGAAGAGGTCGTCCCACGTCTTCGGCAGGTCGGATTTCTTCAGCGCGGCGGTGTTGTAGGACATGCACCAATAACGCAGCTTGGCGCCGATCCACAGGCCGTCCTTCTGCTTCAGGTCGGGCGCGACCGCGTCGTAGGCGGGGAAGGTCTTGGTGGTCTCGAAGCCGCCGATCGCCATGTATTCGTTCACGTAGTCGCCGAGGCCGGTGACGATATCGGTGATGATGCGGCCTTCCTTCAGCGCGACAAGCGGGCGCACGGCGCGCAGCGTCAGATCGCCGCGCGTGTAGTTGATCTTGATGAACGGATAGCGCTCGTTGAACGGCTGGACGAGCTTCTGGAACTGGTCGTTGTCCCACGACCCGGTGAGCCGAAGGTTGCCTTCCTTCTTCGCGCCGTCGATCCAGGCCTGCGGCACCGCGAGTTCCCGGTCGAGCCCGTCCATGAACGAGGCATCGAGGTGCAGCGCGGTCAGATGCGCCTGGGTCGATTTGGGCAGCTCGGCGGCGGCGGCGTGCGCGCCCAAAAATAACGCGTCGACCAACAATGCCAAGGCCGCGACGGCCGTCGCCCACGTCCGGACCATGTCTGCTTCCCTGTTGCGTTTTTTATTTCGCAACAGTGTCGCGGGAACCGTTCCGCAAGACAACAGCCGAACGGCGCCCGCGACAGGACCTAGTGCAGCGTCTCCAGCGCGGCAGCGATCCGCCCGCCCTGCGCTTCGGTGACCAGCTCCGACAGCACCTTGCGGAAACGCGGGTGCGCCGCGCCCGAGTGGATGTACTGCCAGCGATACGCCTTGAGGAACTGGCCCTCGACCGCACGGCGTTCGCCCTCACCGACGGGACGACCGCAGCTCGTGGCGAAATAGTCGGCATCCGCCGCGGCCTGGGCGCGCAGGATGCCATCGACGGCGCCGACCAGCGCGATGAAGTCGTCCACCGCGGCATCGCGGGCCTCGGCCGACAACGTCGCGTCGTGATGCCGCCACTCGAGCTCGCCGAGGATGACGTGCCGGGCCTCGTCCTTCCAGTGATGACGGAACACGTCCTTGAACAGGCCCGAGAGCTGGCGATCGGGATCGATGCTCTGGCGGTAATGGAGGTGGGTGAAGAGCTCGATGTCGTGGGTCAGCGCCAGCACCGCCCAGGTGCACTTGCCGAGCACCGCGTGGGCGACCTCATCGGGCCGGACCACGAAGCGGTAACCGGCCGGCAGCGCTTCGCCCATCATGACCTCGACGCGACGGAACAGCGCCTGGTGCTTGAGCTCCTCGCTGCTGAAGCGGACCAGGGCTTCGAGCTTGCTCTGGTCGCCGAACCAGTGCTCGTGGCTGATCTCCAGCATCTTGGCGTTGATGAAGCGCTCGACCAGGCCGAAGACGTTGGCATAGGTGCGGCCCTGGATCTGGCTGACGAAGCGCTTCTCGTCGTCGGACAGCGAGGTGAATTCCCCGATCAGCGACAGCCCGTCGGGAAGATACTTCTGGTCGGCCGCGAAGCCGCGGCCGCGGATCACGTCCGCCTCGATGTCCCAAAGGGCGCCGCGCGACCCCGTGACACACCGCGCGTAGAGCCCGCCGTCCAAACCCGTGTGAATGCCGTCCATCATCGCCTCCCATGAGTGGCGCGGACGGATGCCGCGCCTTTCGCGCGACACGTACGACGGACGGGCGGCGAAGGCCATGATCGCCCCGCCGGAACAAATGACCGCGCGGCCGAATTGGTTGATCCGGACGCCGGGAGATTTGATCGGAACGCCGAAGCGCGGCCTAGCGTTTCTCGCCGAAGCAGAACTGGTCGCCCGCCTTCACCGGCCGGTCGCCGGCGAAGTCGACCTCGAGCAGCTTCTCGGTCTCGACCGCGCGGCCCTGCTCGTCGGTAAGCGCGCCAAGGATCTTCTTGCTCTTGACGTCGACCACCTCGCCGCTCGCCGGATAGATGAGCGTGCCGTCGATGCTGCAGGTGAACCACGTCACCTCGTCGCGTAGCGTGAGCGTCTGCTTGTACTTGGGCGGCATCACCGTCGCGTCGAAGATGTGCGCCGCCTTGTTCGGCCCGTCGGCGACCCAGACCTCGGTCTCGTCGTGAGTCAGCGCCACGCCGTGGCTGATGGTGCCGTGGCCGCGCGGCTTGCCCTTCGGGTACCCGGGGACCGACACCTCTGCAAGCACCTTGCCGGTCTTCAGGTCGCCGACTCCGACGCCGAGGAGATCGTTGACGCTGACGTAGGCGATCGTCTCCTTGCCGTTGATGGTGAAGGGGCGCACCTGCTTGCTGAAGGGCCCGACCTCGCGAATGACCTTGTTGGTGTGCGGATCGATGACGACCATCGTCGGTGAGCGCAGCGCCGCGAGATAGACCCGGTCGCCCGACGGCGAATAGATGGTGTTGTGGGCCTCGCCCTCCTTGGTCACCGTGGTGATGACGTCGCCGGTGTGGGCGTTGACCACGTACCACTTCGGAAAGCCGAACGACGGCACGTAGAGGACCTTGCCGTCCGGCGAGACTGCCATGCGGTCGCAGCAATCGGCATCGTAGCCCTTCTGCCACACCAGCTTGTCGGTCTTGAGGTCGAACGCGGCGAGCCGCCGCGTCGTGCTGACATAGAGGAGCCCGGATTCCACGCTCGCGGCGATCCCCTTGATCGGCTCGGGCGCCTCGCGGGTGTAGGTCGGCCAGGTCTTGATGCGGCGGACGAACTTGTGGTCGTGGTCGCGGTCGAACACCAGGATGCCGACGCCGCCGAACTGCACGTCGTTGCCGATGCCGGGCACCGCGGCGTAGATGAGGTGCTTCACCTCCTGCGCCTCAGCCGACGAGCCGAGCGCCGAGAGGCCGAGCAGCATCGAGCAAAGCGTGAACCAGCGTGCGGCGCGCATTGTCTTTTTCCCCCTTGTCACGACAAAGCCCTAGTTCGTGTAGATGCCGTCGATGAAACCCGACTTGTCGAGCTGCTCGACGAAGCTCGCGTCGTAGAAGTCGGTCGCCTTGTGGCGCTTCAGCTCGTGATACGTGAATAGCTCCATGACGAGCTTGATGCCGTCGGCCGCCGGGTACGGCTTCTTCGGCGTACGGACGACCTGGGCGTACATGTCTTCCTGCTGCTTCGTATCCGAAATGTTGTACCACTTCGCCAACGCGGCCCGGACGACGCCCTTGTCCGCCTTCATCCTCGCGTAGGCCTCGATCATCGCCTTGAGGAAGCGTGAGGTCGTGTCCTTGTTGGCGGCCAGCCACTTGCGCTCGACGTTTACGCCCGACCCGGCGATCGGAATGTTGTAGGAGCTGAGGTCGACGAGGTCCTTGGCGCCGTTCTTCTCGGCCATCGTGTAGTAGATCTCGCTGCCGATGAAGGCGTCGACCTTGCCGTCCTTCAGCGCCGGGAACGCCATGCCCTCGGACATCAGCGAGATGTCGTCGTCGGGACTCCACTTCTTCTGGCGCAGCAGCGCGAGCGCCATCAGGTGGCTGACGGAGCCGTAGACCGAGTAGCCGAGGCGCTTGCCCTTGAGGTCGTCGACGCCCTTAAGCGCCGGCGACGCGATGATGTGAAAGCGGGCCGAGCTGTCGGTCGTCGAGACGATGACGCGCTCGGTGACGCGCGCGTCGGTGGTCATCGAGACGATCAGCGGGCTGCCGCCGCCGACCGAGATCGGCGCCTTGGCGTCGCGGTCGCCGGAGCCGATGAATTCCGAGGGCACGGTGACGCCGCTCCGCTTGATGCGGTTCGCCGCCTGGGCGGTGATGAACTGATGGATGTCGAGGCCGTACTTCTTGTAGATGCCGTTGTCCTTGGCGACGAGGAACGCCACCTTGTTCAGCGACACATCGCCGAGCGAGACATCGATCGCGGCACTTTCCTGAGCGTGAGCCGGAAGGCCGAAGCCCAGCACCAGCATCGAGCACAGCGTGAAACAGAATCCGGCGCGCATGTTATCCCCCTGTCGGTTCACTCGCCCGTTGCCGCCTTGATGCCCTGCTTGCTCATCAGCGCGGCCATTGTCTCGATCGCCTTGTCCGATGTGCCGGCAAGCGCATAGACCATCTCGGCGGCCTTGTCCGGCGGCAGCACCGCGAAACTGTCGGCGATCTGCACCGCGTTCTTCCTGAACTCCGGATCGTCGCCGATCCTGACGTAGGCATCGCGGTAGACCTTGACGATTGCGTCCGGCGTCCCCGGCGGCAGCGCCAGCCACTTGAACAGGGTCTGGGCGCGCCAGTAGGCGAACGCCGCGACCACGTCAGGATCGCTGATCTTGCCGTTCATTGCCTCGGTGAACGCCGGCGCGCTGTCGATGTCGGCGCGTCCCGATTGCGACGGCGAGCCGTCGAATCCGGAGCGGTAGAGAATCTTGTACTTGGCCGTGTCGGTCAGCTTGTCCGAGAGGTAGGCGCCGGGGAACGTCGTCATGTCAATCTCGCCGCGATCGAGCGCGAGTGCCAGGTCGCTGCTGCCGGGATAGCCGACGACCCATTGCACGTGCCAGCGGAGGTACTCGCTGCCCCACACGGCCATGCGCATGCTGGCGCGCGGCGTGCCGCCGACTGAGCCCATGATGACGGGCTTGGCCGACGCATCGGTGAGACGCGGGAGCGCGTCGGCACGCGCGATCAGCACCGTGTCGCTGGTCGCCACCGCGCCGACGATCGGCAGCTTCAACGGATCGTAGCGCGCCTGCGGCACCCGGAAGACGAGCGGATCGGCCTGCGAATCCGAGGCCATGACGATGGTCAGGCCGTCGGGCTTCGACTGGTTGGCGAGAAAATTGAGCGCGGTCACGCCGTGGCCGGCCGGGATGTTGGTCGAGACGAACGTCGGCTGGCCCGGTAGGTGCTTGGTGAAATACCGCGCGAACAGCCGTGCCGACAGATCCGTTCCCGCTCCCGCCGTACTCGGGATCAGCATGGTGACGGTCTTGCCCCGGAACGATATGTCGTCCGCCGCTGATGCCGGCGCTGCCGCGGCCACGCCGAGACATGCCGACAGCACGCACGCAATGATCCGAAGCGGAATCATGGACGCCTCCCGTTTGCCGGCGCGGTTTTATATTTTCGCGCGCTGTCCCTGCTGGCGCGTCTTTGCGCGCTTTATGTCCATAGGCTGACGGAGTTCGCGCGCTGGCGCAACAGCGCCGAACGCGTTTCCATGGTGCGAATTTTGCACCCTCGCCACGACCATGCGACAATCCACGCCTGCAGGAGAATCACCGTGAAGCACATTGCCGCAACCGTACTGGGGACTTTGTTCGGGCTGGGACTGCCGCTGGCGGCACCGGCGTCCGCCGCCGACGACTTCTTCGCCAAGAACGACCTCCGGATCATGGTCGGCAGCACGTCGGGCGGCGGTTACGACACCTACGCCCGACTGCTCGCGCGCCACATGGGGAACCATCTTCCCGGCACGCCCAAGGTGATCGTCTCCAACAAGGTCGGCGCGGCCGGCCTCGCTGTCGCAAACGAGCTCTACAACGTCTATCCGCGCGACGGCTCGACCATCGCCACGCCCAACCGCAACATCCCGACCGAGCCGCTGTTCGGCAATCCGGCCGCGCGCTATGACGCGCTCAAGTTCGGCTGGATCGGCAGCATGAACAACGAGGTCAGCGTCTGCGGCGTCTGGCACACCGTGCCGGTCAACAACGCCAACGACATGATCACCCGCGGCATGGTCGTCGGCGGCTCGTCCTCGGGCGACGATTCGATCGTCTTCCCGAAGATCCTCAACGCCCTGCTCGGCACCAAGCTCAAGATCATCTCGGGCTATCCCGGCGGCAACGACATCAACCTGGCGATCGAGCGCGGCGAGGTCGAGGGACGGTGCGCGCTGTCCTACAGCTCGTTGCTGGCGACGCGTCCCGATTGGGTCAAGGACAACAAGCTGCGCGTCATCCTGCAGCTTTCATTCGGCAAGCACCCCGACCTGCCGAATGTGCCGACGATCCTCGATATCGCCAGCAAGGACAAGCAGGGCGCGCTGCGTCTGATCTTCGCGCGCCAGTACTGGGGACGTCCGTACTTGGCCCCGCCCGGCGTGCCGCCGGAGCGGCTCGACCTTCTGCGCACCGCATTCATGGACACGATGAGGGACCCGGCCTTCCTGAGCGAGGCCGAGCGCAGCCGAATCGAGGTCCAGCCGGTCAGCGGTGCCGACATCGAACGCGAGGTCAAGGCGCTGTACGCTCTTCCGAGCGACGTCGTCGCATCCGCCAAGGCCGCGATGCAAGCCGAATAGGCAAGAAACGGCATGCCCCAGTATCCTCGGGCGCGCGCCGTCACATCACCACATCAGAGGGAACCCACGGGATGCTGATCCTGAACGCGGACCATGTGAAGTCGGTCCTGTCGATGAAGAACTGCATGGAGCTGCTCGAGGACGCGTATCGCGAGAACGCGCTCGGTCGTGCGGTGAACCACAGCCGCACCCATCTGCACATGGCGGTGTCGAAACCCGACCGGCTGTACCGCTTCAAGACCATGCCGGGCGGACTCGAAAAGCTCGGGCTCCTCGCCATCCGCGTCAACTCGGACATGGTGAGCTTCCCGGTCATCGACGGCCAGCGCCGGCAGGTGAAGATCGCCGCCGCGCCGGGCGAGCGTTTCGTCGGCCAGATCTTGCTCTACAGCGCCGAAGACCTGCGGCTGGTGGCGCTGCTGTCGGAGGGCGCGATCCAGCTCTACCGCGTCGGCGGCACCGGCGGCATCAGCACCAAGTACATGGCGCGCAAGAACGCGTCCGTGGTCGGCCTGTTCGGCTCCGGACAGCAGGCCCGCACCCAGGTGTTGGCGCATTGCCTCGCCCGCGACATCAAGCTGGTCAAGGTATTCAGCCCGAATCCGGAGCACCGCCGTCGCTTCGCCGAGCAGGTCGGCAAGGAAGCCGGTGTCGAGATCAAGCCGGTCGACACCCCGCAGGAATGCGCCAAGGGCGTGGACATCCTCGCGGTCGCCACCGATTCACGCGAACCGGTGATCAAGACCGAGTGGCTCGAGCCCGGCATGCACATCACCGGCGTCGGCAACGAACTCGACGCCGAAGGCCGCAAGCGGGTCGCGATCTACTCGCACCGCGACCGGCAGATCCACGGTTGGGAAAACTGGTGGTCGGACGAGTCGCTCAAGCGCATGGACGAAATCTGGCCCGGACACGAAAAGGTGTACGGCAAGGCAACGCGGGAACGCGTGTCGGAATTTCCGACCATCGGCGAGATCATGGTCGGCAAGTTCCCGGGCCGCGACAACGACGAGCAGATCACCTACTTCCATTCCGGTATCGGGCTCGGCATCGAATTCGCCGCGGGCGGCGCCCACGTGGTGGCGTTGGCCCGCGAGCGCAAGCTCGGCCTCGAAGTGCCGGACGACTGGTTCAGCCAGACCGAGCACACCTAAGTTTGCATCTGCCCCAGGCGCGTTCGCATCAGCCGAGGCCCATCGTCGCCCATGCTCCGACGGCAAATGGTCACTTCCATCCGGGCGCGTTTCTGGTCGTATAACCGCTTGGCGACGTATCGACTCGAGCTGCAAGAGAGACGTCCATGAAAACGAAAGCCGCCGTCGCGTGGGAAGCGGGCAAACCGTTGTCGATCGAAACGGTCGAGCTCGACGGGCCGCGCGCGGGCGAGGTCCTGGTCGAGATCATGGCGACGGGCGTCTGTCACACCGACGCCTACACGCTCTCCGGTCAGGATTCCGAAGGATTGTTTCCATCGATTCTGGGCCACGAGGGCGCCGGGATCGTCCGCGACGTCGGTCCTGGCGTGACGTCGGTGAAACCCGGCGATCACGTGATCCCGCTCTACACGCCGGAGTGTCGCCAGTGCAAAACCTGCCTGTCGCGGCGATCCAATCTCTGCACCTCCATCCGCGCCACCCAGGGCAAGGGCGTGATGCCGGACGGCACGAGCCGGTTCCGAATCGGCAACGAGCCGATCCACCACTACATGGGTTGCTCGACGTTCTCGAACTTCACCGTGTTACCCGAGATCGCCGTGGCGAAGGTCCGGGAAGACGCACCGTTCGACAAGATCTGCTACATCGGTTGCGGCGTGACGACCGGCATCGGCGCGGTGATCTACACGGCCAAGGTGTGGCCCGGCGCCAACGTCGCCGTGTTCGGCCTCGGCGGCATCGGCCTGAACGTGATCCAGGGCGCGAAGATGGTCGGCGCCAACAGGATCATCGGCGTCGACGTCAATCCCGGAAAGCGCGCCATGGCCGAGGCGTTCGGCATGACCCACTTCGTCAATCCCAACGAGGTCGGCGCCGACAAGGTGGTGAGCGCTATCGTCGATCTCACGGATGGTGGAGCCGACTTCAGCTTCGACTGCACCGGCAACACCAAGGTCATGCGGCAGGCGCTCGAATGCTGCCACCGCGGCTGGGGCGAGAGCATCATCATCGGCGTGGCGGCCGCAGGGCAGGAAATCGCGACGCGGCCGTTTCAACTCGTCACCGGCCGGGTGTGGCGCGGCACCGCCTTCGGCGGCGCGCGCGGCCGCACCGACGTTCCGAAGATCGTCGACTGGTACATGGAGGGCAAGATCAGGATCGACGAACTGATCACCCACACCATGTCGCTCGACAGGATCAACGACGCATTCGATCTCATGCACGAAGGCAAGTCGATCCGCTCGGTCATCCAGTACTGAGCGGAGGTCGCGGTGATGACCCTCGAGGTGGTTTCGCGGTCGACGTGCTTCCACGGGACGCAATACATCTATCGCCATGCATCGAAGGCGACCAGCACACCAATGCGGTTCGCGGCCTACCTGCCACCCCAGTCCTCCAGCCGCGCCTGCCCCGTCGTGTGGTTTCTCTCCGGCCTGACCTGCACCGAAGAGAACTTCACGACCAAGGCCGGCGCCCAGCGCGTCGCCGCCGAGCTCGGCCTGATCCTGATTGCGCCGGACACGAGTCCCCGCGGCGCCGAGGTCCCCGGCGATCCGGCCGGCGCCTATGACTTCGGGCTCGGCGCCGGCTTCTATCTCGACGCGACGGAGGAGCCGTGGTCACGCCATTACAAGATGGCGAGCTATGTCGCCGACGAGCTGCCCGAAATCGTGAAGGCGAACCTGCCCGCGGATATGGGGCGACAGGGCATCATGGGACATTCCATGGGCGGCCACGGCGCGCTGACGATCGCGCTGAAGCACCCGGGCCGCTATGCGGCCGTCTCGGCATTCGCGCCAATTACCGCACCGATCGAGTCGCCGTGGGGACAGAAGGCGTTCGCGCTCTATCTTGGGGACGATCGACGCACATGGCGACAGTACGACGCATGCGCCCTGATCGAAGACGGTCACCGAATCGCCGAGCTGCTGGTCGATCAGGGCACGGACGACCCGTTCCTAGACACGCAGTTGTTGCCCGATCGCCTCGAAGCCGTGTGCCGCAAGGCGGGGATCGCGTTACAGCTCCGCCGCCAGCCTGGCTACGATCACTCGTATTATTTCATCGCCACATTCATCGAGTCGCATTTGCGCTGGCACGCGGAGCGGCTGCGTTAGGCGAGGCGCCAAGCCCAACGCCGTGCATCCCCCCAATTCTGCGACCCTCGGCAGGATCCAGGTGGTATGATTCATCAAAATGACAAATGGGGGCGAACGTGGTGCGACTGTCGTACGTCTGGGTGGCTGCTCTGTCGGCATGCGCTCTCTCGCAGGCTGCGTTGGCGCAATCGGCCGAGGAGTTCTACAAGAACCGTCACGTCGATCTGATCGTCGCCACGACGCCCGGCGGCGGCAACGACGTCATGGCGCGGATCTTCGCGCGGCACATGCCGGGTTTCATGCCCGGTGCGCCCACCTTCGTGGTCAAGAACTCGCCGGGTGCCGGCGGCATCTCGGCCGCAAACAACCTCTACAGCGTTGCACCGAAGGACGGCAGCGTGTTCGCCGCCGAGCTACAGGGAGTGGCCTTTCAGCCGCTGTTCGGTGAGAAAGCGGCGCGCTATGACGCGACCAAATTTACCTGGATCGGCAACGCCAACAGCGAGATCGGGACCTTCTTCGTCTGGCACACGTCGCCGGTGAAGACCGTCGCCGATCTGAAAGCGCGCGACATTCCCGCAGCGGCGACCGACGGCGGGTCTGCGACGGCTTTCAACTACCGCGTCCTGAACAACCTTCTCGGGACGAAAATCAAGATCGTCACCGGATATCCGGGCTCGAATGAATCCTTTTTGGCGCTCGAACGCGGCGAAGTCGAAGGGTTCTTCTCGGTGTGGTCGACGGTTCGCGCGCGCGGCAATCTGATCAAGGACAAGCAGGTGCGCGTCGTGGTGCAGATCGCGCTCGACAAGGCGCCCGACCTTCCCGACGTCCCGCTCGCCTCGGAATTCGTCACAAACAAGGTCGATCGCGAAGCACTTGACCTCGCGGTCGCCCCCGGCGCGCTTGGACGCCCCTACATCGCGCCGCCCGACGTCCCGGCGGATCGCGCCAAGGCGTTGCGCGACGCGTTCGTGGCGAGCGCCAAGGATCCCGACTTCCTGGGGGAAATCCAGAAGGCCGGGCTCGAAGTCAGCGTCATGTCCGGCGAGGACGCGCTCGCGCTGCTCAAGCGCTTCTACTCGGCGTCGCCCGAGGCGGTGGCCAAGGTGAGCGCGATGACCAAGGGCTGATCCGCTGCGCTAGATGTTGAAGAAGGCGCGGGTGTTCTCGCGCAGCACCTTCGATTTGTCGGCTTCGGATAGATCGTTGCGCTCGGCGACCTCTTCGATCTCGTGGATGGCGTGCGGCAGGTCGACCTCGTGGGGGTAGTCGGAGGCGTACGCGAACGCCTCGGCGCCAATGCGTCCGGCGACGTGGGCGAGCGTCTCCTCCGAGCCCTCGCAACCGACCAGGATGCGGCCGCCGGCGAGATAATCCTCGGGCGCCTTCTTGGGCAGGTCGATCTTGTCGTAGTAGCTCTTGTCTCGATGCATCCGGTCGAGCAGGAACGCGAGCCAGCCGCAGCCGCCCTCCATGAAGCCGAACTTGAGATTCGGAAAGCGGTCCATAGTACCGTGGTAGATCAGCGCGACGAGCGCGGTCGCGAGCGGCAGCGTGTGGTGGAGGGCGTGGCGCGCCGGATAATTGGTGAAGCTGTCGAAGCCGATCCCTCGCGACGAGCCTCCATGGATGCACAGGACGCAGCCGAGATCGGACGCGGCGCGATACACCGGATCGTAGTAGGCGTGCCCGAGGTGAAGCGGCAGGCCGACGGACGGAAGCATCGCGCCCACCATACCAAGGTCCGCCACCGCATGGGTGAGCTCGCGGACGGCGCTGTCGGGATCCTGCATCGGAATCAGGGCAATCGGCTTGAGGGCCGGGTTGGGACGCGCGAATTTGTCGTGCACATAGTCATTGTAGGCGCGGCTCAGGCGGGCGGCGTAATCCGGCCCCGTCAGCATTCCAATTGCGAGACCTTCCGACGGGAACAGGACCGAGCTTTCGACGCCGGTCTTGTCGAGGAAGGCCGTCCAGTCTTCCGGCGAACCGGCACGGGCGTTTGACGCATTCACCCGATTCGCC
>DATJIG010000182.1:0-17028 GCA_035493495.1 Alphaproteobacteria bacterium | reverse complement strand
AAGGCCGTCGAAGCCGCCGCCGCCATGGATCGCAACCTCGCGCTCGAGGCCGTGCGCGTGACGGAATTTGCGGCGCTCGCCGCCTCCAAGCTGATGGGCCGCGGCGACGAGAAGGCCGCCGACCAGGCGGCTGTCACCGCGATGCGCGCCGCGCTCAACGGGCTGTGCATCGACGGTACTGTAGTGATCGGCGAGGGTGAGCGCGACGAGGCGCCGATGCTTTACATCGGCGAGAAGGTCGGCCTCGGCGGACCGAAGATGGACATCGCTCTCGATCCGCTCGAGGGCACGACCATTACCGCGAAGGGCGGCAACAACGCGCTCGCCGTCATCGCCATGGCTGACCACCAGGGCTTCCTCAACGCTCCCGACGTCTACATGGAAAAGATCGCCATCTGCGGTGGTCTGCCCGACAACGTCGTCGACCTCGACGAGACGCCCGCGAAGAACCTCAAGAGTCTCGCCAAGGCCAAGAAGGCCGAGATCCAGGACCTCGTGGTCTGCATTCTCGATCGCCCGCGCCACACGGAGGTCATCGCCAAGGTGCGCGAGGCGGGTGCCCGCATCATGCTGATCTCGGACGGCGATGTTTCCGGCGTGATCGCCACGTCGAAGCCGACCAGCGGCGTCGATATGTACCTCGGCTCGGGCGGCGCGCCGGAAGGCGTGCTGGCGGCTGCGGCCCTGCGCTGCATCGGCGGTTTCATGCAGGGACGCCTGATCTTTCGCAACGACGACGAGCGTGCCCGCGCAGCCAAGTGGGGCGTCAAAGATCTGAATCGGAAGTACGGTCTCCTCGATCTTGCCCACGGCAACGTCATGTTCGCCGCGACCGGCGTCACCGACGGCACGCTGCTTCACGGCGTGCGCCGCTTTCCCGGCGGCGCCGTCACCGAGTCGATCATCATGCGCTCGAAGAGCGGCACGGTGCGCAAAATTGAGGCGATCCACAACTTCACGATCAAGAGCAGCGATCACCTGCTCGCGAGCTGATGGGCGAACAGGACACCCTCGCGGCTCCCTTCGAGGTCACGTCTTCGTTCACCGGCCGGGCGTGGCGGCTCCGCACCCCCGATCCCCGTGCCTCTCTCCTTCTGTCGCAGCGCCTGGGCGTGCCGGAAATCTTCGCGCGTCTGCTCGCGTCGCGCGGCGTCGGCGTCGAGGAGGCCGAGCGCTTCCTCAACCCGACGCTGAAGGATGGATTTCCCGATCCGTCCCACCTTAAGGACATGGACAAGGCCGCCGAGCGGCTCGCGCAGGCCGTGCGGTCGGGCGAGCCGATCGCGATCTTCGGCGACTACGACGTCGACGGCGCGACATCAACGGCGCTGCTGTTGCGATTTCTGCGCGCGGCCGGCGCGAATCCGACGTTCTACATCCCTGATCGCCTGAAGGAAGGGTACGGCCCCAACGGTCCGGCGCTGCGCGCTCTTGCGGCCAAGGGCATCAAGGTCGTCGTCACCGTCGACTGCGGCACGACGGCGCATGCGGCGCTCGCCGAAGGCCGCGACGCCGGGCTCGACGTCATCGTCGTCGATCACCATGTCGCCGAACCCGCGCTGCCTCCGGCGTTCGCCGTCGTCAATCCCAATCGCCTCGACGAGACCTCGCCCCACGGCACGCTGGCCGCCGTCGGGGTCGCCTTCCTGCTGGTGGTTGCGGTCAACCGCGCGCTGCGCGCGGCCGGCTGGTACGGCTTGCAGGGGGGCGGCAAACACGCCGAGCCGAACCCGATGCAGTGGCTCGACATCGTCGCTCTCGGCACTGTCTGCGACGTGGTGAAGCTCACCGGGCTCAACCGCGTGCTGGTTACGCAAGGCCTCAAGATCGCCGCCCAGCGGGGCAATCTCGGCATCAATGCGCTGGCCGAGGTCGCGCGTCTCGACAAGCGACCCGACGCCTGGCACCTCTGCTTCCTGCTGGGACCGCGGGTCAACGCCGGCGGTCGCGTCGGCGAATCGACGCTCGGCGCCCGCATTCTCTCGACCGAGGATCCCGACGAGGCGCGCGCCATCGCGCAGAAGCTCGACGGCTACAACACCGCGCGCAAGGAGATAGAGGCGCGCGTGCTGGCCGAGGCCGAGGCGCAGGTCGCCGACAATCTCGCCAAGGGCATCGGCGGAAACTCGGGCGAGGACGCGCTGGCGTTCGCCTGTTCGGAGGGCTGGCACCCGGGCGTCATCGGCATCGTCGCGTCGCGACTGGTCGAGCGCTTCCACCGCCCGGCGATCGTCGTGGCGCTCGCTGATGGAGTGGGTAAGGGATCGGGGCGCTCGGTGAAGGGTGTCGACCTCGGCACCGCGGTGATCGCCGCGCGCCAGGCCGGGTTGCTGGTCAACGGCGGCGGCCATCCGATGGCGGCGGGACTCACCGTCGAAAGCGGCAAGGTCGGCGATCTCGTCGCCTTCCTCGCCGATCGGCTCGCGGCCGATCTCGCCAAGGCGCGGGCCGAAGGCGAGGCGGGGCGCACCATCGCCATCGACGGTACGCTCGCGGTCGAAGGCGCGCGAGCCGATCTGTGCCGGCTGCTCGCGAAGCTCGGGCCGTTCGGCGCCGGCAACCCGGAGCCGCGTTTCGCGATGATGCACGCCCGCGTCGGCAAGGCCGAGCGCATCGGCGAGGACCACGTGCGGCTGTTCCTCACCGGCAACGGCGGCGGTCGCATCAAGGCGATGTCGTTCCGCTCGGCCGACCAGCCGCTCGGCAAGATGCTGCTCGAGGCGCAGGGACGCTCGATCCACATCGCCGGGAAGCTTCGGCTCGACGAATGGATGGGCGCCGAGCGCGTCGAACTCCTGGTCGACGACGCCGCGCCGGCGAATTGAGGGGAATCAGCAACGACCGCGAAGCGGTCAAAGAGTGGGGGGAACGGACGTGAGATTTGGGGGATTGGTCGCGCTGGCGTTGTCGCTGGCGCTGATGGGGTGCGCGGGGCCGCGCGGCGAAATGGAGCGGGCGGCGTTTCGACCGACGCCGGGCAAGGCCGTGATCGTCGGAACCGCGAGCTATACCGACAACGGCGTCGAGACGATCTCCGTCAACTTCTGGCTCGAAAACGCCACGATACCGTATGCAAGTCCCAGATTGAGGGTTCCGGTGAATCCTCGTCAAAAGGTGATCAGCGGCGGTGGCGGAGCGGGAGCGGTGAGGGCGACGGTGTTTGCCTTTGAAGTCGCTCCCGGCGACTACCAGCTCGCCGACTGGGCTTTGTCGGGCGAAAGCTGGCTCGTCAAACCGACGGGCATGCAACCGCGCCGCTTCACCGTCGGACCCGATGAGGTGCTCTACATCGGCAATCTGCATATGACCTACGACACTGACAAGTTGTACATGGCGACCAATGTGCCGACTCGCGGTCATCCGTCCATCAACGATGCCGCCGACCGCGACATTCCGCTGATCAAGGAGAAGTACGAGGCGCTCGCCGGTGTCGACATTCATCGCGGGTCATTGCCGACTGGAGATTGGCCCGCGCCAAGGCAGACGGTGGAATTCGTCAACCAGCAGCCCCAATACATAATCATCCCGGTGCGCAAATAGCCGGCGGCGTGCGCGCGCATTCCCTAATGATTACGTAACCATGATCGGGTAATCGTCGGAAGCCGCGGCGCGGCCTGGGTCGCCGCGGCAATGCTATGGAAACGCGAACGATGTCATGGCGTTTCCGCATCGTGGTTCGCGGGCAAGGAGTCCGGGATGTTCGATCACATCGGCTTCGGGGTTGCGTCGTACAAGAAGAGCCGCGTCTTCTATCTGGCGGCGCTCGCGCCGCTCGGCATCGTCGTGGTGAAGGAAGGTCTCGACTGGACGATGCTCGGCAAGAACGGCAAGCCCGGGTTCTGGTTCGGCGCCCACGGCGTGCCGCCGGGGCCGATGCATCTCGCGTTCATCGCCGAGAGCCGGGCGCAGGTGCGCGCCTTCTACGCGGCGGCGCTTTCGGCGGGCGGCCACGACAACGGCAAGCCCGGCATCCGTGCCGACTACCATCCCAACTACTACGGCGCCTACGTTCTCGATCCCGACGGACACAACGTCGAAGCGGTATGCCACAAACCTGCCTGAGCGCCCGCCGCCTCACGGCGGAACCTTTGGCTTCCCGCAGGCTTACGACTCTTCCGGCCAAGGAGGGTGGTATGGAAGCAAAAGAACAATCGAAAGCGCTCCCCGGCGAGCCGACGATGGCCGAAGCGGAGCTGCGCGTTCTTGCCCGTGGCGACGGCACGTGGCTCCTGTTCACAACGTCGAAGGGACGTCACGCCCGGGTGAAAATGGAGCAGATTGCCGACTCGGTCGGCGGCGCCAATGGCGAGGTCATCCGCGAGTGGTGCGACGACCAGCACGCCCGGACTGAGCTCTAGCCACTTACCCGATCATCACCGCGAGCGGCCTTGAACGGCGGCTCGCGGGCGGTGAGCGTGCCTGGCGGGTTCGAGGCGACCGTGCGCGCGGCAGCGGCTTCAGCCAGATACGGCCGTAGCGGAGCCGGTTGTAGGCGCAGGTTATCGCCAGCGCGAGCGCGTACAGGCTGGCGACCGCGGGAACGATAAAGGGGTGCAGCGGACTCTCCAGCGCGCCGAGGCAGGGAAACGACAGGCCCAGCACCAGCGTGATCGCCGAAACCGCCGTCCAGATTGCGGTGACGACGGGTTCGCCTTTACGGCGCATGGGGTAGTCGGAGGCGCGGTTTGGAAACGCGCGGGGACGGACTGGCAATACGCGGCGGGTCATCATTGGCCCCCTCCAGAGGGCCAACAGCCGCGGCGTCGATCGGCCATCGGCCGTCACTACATTAGCGCATGCAGCGATGGCGGAATTGTGGGCCGCACCCGTGCGCCGGCCACTCAGAAAGGCGGCCTTCGGCAGTGTTTTGCAATCGCGCCACACCGTCGCCCCAATGATGAACGATCCGGCTCGGTCGCTGCGTTTCGCGCATGGTTCGCAAATTCCGCTCACAAGTGACGTGGATTTCCCCGCCCATTGCGCGGTCAGCCGGGCCTACATACGTGCTGCGTCCAGCGTCATAACGCTCGGCAGAGGACAGCGATGGAGAACGTCATGCCCATCACACGCAGCGGATCGCGGCCTTCGGACAAGGGCTCGGTGGACTGGTTCACCGGCACCGTGCATGTCGAGCCGCTGTTCCAGACGCCCGCGCCGGCGCAGGTCGTCGGCGCCAGCGTCAGCTTCGAGCCGGGCGCGCGCACGCACTGGCACACGCATCCACTCGGTCAGGCCCTGATCGTCACCGGCGGGCAGGGGTGGCATCAATGCTGGGGCGAGCCGGTCGAGGAGATCCATCCCGGCGATGTGGTCACGTGTCCCGCGGGCACGAAGCACTGGCACGGTGCGACGCCGACGACCGGGGTGACTCACATCGCCGTCCAGGAGACGCTCGAGGGCAAGAACGTCGACTGGATGGAGCCGGTCACGGACGAGCAATACCGGCCGCCGGGCGCCAAATGAGTCCCGGCATCGCCCGCATGCAGGGTGATCATCGCGATCACGACAATGTCTACGTGAGCGAAATCCTGTACCCTCCGGCCGAGCAGGAATACTGAGTTGCGTGGCTTCTGATCTGAGACATAAAAAAGATTACATAAGTATCTGAAAAACAGTTAGCTCCTGTTCGCAAATCAACATCGGGATCGTCACGTTTCTTGCCCCCGCGTGGGCGTACCTGCGAATTATACGGAAATTTACTGTGTTGAAGTTAAATGAGTAGCAGACTATAAATGTAAAATATCCAGACCGGATTGGCGGACTGGAGCAAGGCCATGACATCCATGAAATGCTGTGAAAAGACGCAGGCGGACACCGACCTCGGGTCCGCCCTGGATCCTGTGCTCGACCGTCGCACCGCAATGAAGGGCTTGGCGGGCGTGGCCGTCGGCCTCGCCGCCACCGCGAGCGGCGCCGCCTACGCGCAGTCCAAGAAGCTTCGGCTGGCGTTCTGCGGCCAGCTCCTCTGCGTCGTCCCCTACGAGGTGACCCGCGACCGCGGCCACTTCCGGGAAGAGGGGCTCGACCTCGAACTCGTCTACACCCGCGGCGGCAGCCAGGCGATGCAGGCGCTGATCGGCGGCGCCGTCGATTACGCCGGAACCGCGTTCGACGTCGCGCTGGAGGCATTCGCGAACGGCGCCAACATCCGGCGCATCGCCTCGACCGGCCGACTGCCCCTGTTCGCGCTCGCGGTCGGTCCGAAAGCCAAGGACTCGATCAAGAGCCTGAAGGATCTCGAGGGCAAGACCGTCGGCATCTCGGGCCTCGGCAACGCCGACCATATCCTCGCGCTTTACCTGCTGGAGCAGGCGCACGCCGATCCCAAGAAGGTGCGGTTCGCGACTCTCGGCACAAACATCTTCGACGTGCTCCGTCTGGGCCAGGTCGACGCCGCGATGGTGCAGGAGCCGGCGCTCACGCTGATCGTGCAGGCCGGCGGCGGCGTCCTGGTCAACGCGATGGACATCAACGACGCCAACAGGATGCTCGGCGGGCCCTACGAGTTCATGGGCGTCGCCGTGCGCGCCGACGAGCTAGAGAAGCGCAAGGACGAGATGCAGCGCCTCGTGCGCGCGCTTTCCAAGGGTCTCCACGACACCCGCACGATTCCGGTGATGGAGATCGTCGCGGCGCTGCCGAAGGAGCTCGTCGCTGGCGGCGATCGTCCGCAGCTCATCGCTATCCTCGAGAAGTACCGGACGTCGCTCTACCCCGACACTGTGAAGATCGACCGGGCGGCGGCGGAGCGCGTGGCCGAGGCGCATCGGATCGCCGGCGTCGCCAAGAAGCCGGCTGATCTCAATACGCTGCTCGACACGTCTGTCGCGAATCTCTAAGTGCTTCTGTGCTCAAAGTACGCAATGTCAGCCTCGCCTACGGCGCGGAACCTGTTCTCGAAAACCTCGACCTGGATATTGCCACCGGCGCGTTCGTGAGCCTGGTCGGGCCGTCCGGCTCGGGCAAAACCAGCGTTTTGCGCGCCGTCACCGGACTGCAGACTCCGCTCAACGGCTCCGTCGAGCTCGACGTCGACAAGTGCGATGTCGGATTTCTGTTCCAGGATGACGCGCTGCTGCCGTGGCGGACGGCGCGCCAGAACGTGGCGCTCGGATTGCGCATCCGCGGAATTGCCGGCGACAAGGCGCTTGCCGAGGCGGATTCCTGGCTCGCTCGTCTCGGGCTCGCCGGGCTCGAGCAGCGCTATCCGAGCCAGTTGTCCGGTGGCCAGCGCAAGCGCGTCGCCATCGCCCAGGTACTGGCGCTGAAGCCCAAGCTCCTCCTGATGGACGAGCCGTTTGCATCGCTCGACGCCATCGTGCGGGCGCGCATCACCCAGGAGCTGGTCGACTGGGTCGAGCGCGAGCACATGACCGTCCTGCTCGTCACCCACGATCTCGAGGAAGCGCTGTCGACGTCCGACGTGGTGTACCTGTTGTCGCAGGGCCCGCGTGCGCGCATCCGCTCCCGTTACGAGGTTCCGATCCCGCGGCCGCGCACGCTGATCGAGACGCGCAAGCATCCGGCGTTCGGAGCCTTGCTCGACCGACTGTGGTGCGACCTCGCCGATGAGGTGAACGTCGCAGGCGCGGAGGCTGCGCAGTGAAAACGTTCTTTGCCAAGTCGTGGGTGCGCCGCACGATCGCGCTCGCTCTCCTCACGGCGGTGTGGGAGGCGGCGGCGCGGACCGGCCTGCTCAATCCGCTGTTCTTCCCGGCGCCCTCGCGCGTCGCGGCGGTCGCGGTCGAGCTCGCGATCGACGGCGGCATCTGGGTTCATCTCCAGGCGACCTTCAGCGCCGCGGTGCTGGGGCTGATTCTCGGCCTCGCGCTGGGCATCCTGCTCGGCTTCCTCGCGGCACTCGTTCCGGTGCTGGCCGAGCTGCTCGAGCCGGTGATGATCCTCCTCAACGCGATTCCCCGCGTGATCATGGCGCCGCTGTTCGTGATCTGGCTCGGCATCGATCTGTCGTCCAAGGTCGCTCTCGCCGTGGTACTGGTCGCCGTGCTCGTTTTCTTCGCCGTCTACAGCGGCATCAAGAACGTCGACCGGAAGCTGGTCGAGCGCGTCGTCACGCTCGGCGGCGGCCGTTGGGTGCTGGTGCGCGAGGTCTATATTCCGTCGGTGACCGCGCAGGTGATGGGAAGTCTCAAGGTGGCCGTCGGATTCGCGTTCACCGGCGCGGTCGTCGGCGAGTTCGTCGCCTCGACTCGCGGCCTCGGCTACCTGCTGCAGTTCGCCCAGAGCACCTATAATGCGGCGCTCAGCTTCGCGCTGATCCTGCTGATCATGCTGTTCGTCCTCGTGCTGTTCTCGCTGGCGGAAGCGTTGGAGCACCGGCTGCTCCGCTGGCGTCACCGCTGACCCTGGAGACCGCCGTGCCCAACTACGAGACCATCGCCGACACTCTTGCCTCCCGGCTCGGGCTGGATATTCCCCCGGTGGCCTTGGCGTTCACCTCCGAAGCCCCGGCGGGGGTGCGGACCTCCGATGCCGTCGTTCCTTCGGCGTGCGCGTTCTGGCGCTCGGCCGAGAGCGGGGTGTTCTTCGCCAAGGCGTCCGACCACTTCAATTGCCCGGTCGGCGCGATGGTGATGGGGTTCGACCTGCCGGAGTCCGTCTCGGCCGAGCTGATGGAACTGGTCGGCAAGATGACCGCGTGCGGCTACATTTCGTCGGATGAGCCGGCGAATATCCCGGTCAACAAGAACCGCGCCGACGGCATCGTTTACGGTCCGCTGGCGATGTTTCCGGTGCAGCCCGATGCGGTGCTGCTCTGGCTCAAGCCGGCGCAGGCGATGATCTGGAGCGAAGCCAGCGGCGGCGCCGACTGGTCGTGCGGCACCCCCACCGCCGTGTTCGGCCGCCCGGCGTGCGCGGCGATTCCGGCGTCGCTCGGGGGCGGCCAGCCGACGATCTCGCTCGGCTGCATCGGCATGCGCACGTTCACCGGGATCGGTGAGGACCGGCTTCTGGCCGTCGTTCCCGGCGAACGGCTCGATGCGTTTGCCGAAGCGCTGGGCAAGAGCCGGAGCGTCAACGACGCGATGCAGGAGTTCTACGAGGGCCGCAAGCGCGCGATCGTGGGCTAGGTCCGGTCGCGGCGGGCTTGCCGAGGTCGAGAGCGGTCGTCGCTAGCTCTTGGCGCGGAGCACGAGGGCGACCAGCGCCGTCGCGTTGTTGCAGTGCAACTTCTCGAGGATGTTGCAGCGGTGCACGTCGACCGTGCGGACGCTGATGTTGAGCTCGCGGGCGATGATCTTGCTCGGGTGCCCCTCGCTGATGAGCTTGAGGACCTCGCTCTCCCGGGGGCTGAGCTGGGCGAGTCGGCGGCGGATCTCCGCCGCCTCGGCGGCGTTCCGGCGATTCTGACCGTCGCGATCGAGTCCATTGCGCACCGCGCCGAGCAGCGCCACCGGCTCGAACGGCTTGGCGAAGAAGTCGACGGCGCCCGCCTTGACCGCGGTCACTGCCTTCGGGATGTCGCCCTGGCCGGTGAGAACGATGACCGGGATTAGTCGGTGGCGCCGGAGCAGTTCCGCCTGAAGCGCCAGCCCGGACATTCCGGGCAGCTGAAGGTCGACAATCACGCATGCCGGTTCGGCCATGGCTCCCGCATCGAGAAACTCCTCCGCGGATGCGAACGTGACGACACGGAAGCCCTTGGCGGTGAAGAACGCGGCAAGCGAGTCGCGCATCGCCTCGTCGTCATCGACAATGTAGACGTTCTCCGTGACGGTCATCGCGCGGCCCCGATGTAGAGGGGAAGCGTGATGCGGAAGCTCGCTCCGTGCTGCCACTCGGCATTGACCTGGAGCTTGCCGCCATGGGCTTCGACGATCGAGTTGCTGATCGAGAGCCCGAGCCCCATGCCCGAGGTTCTCGTCGTCACGAACGGCTCGAACAGCGTGTGGGCGACGTCGCTGGCGATGCCGGGCCCAGTGTCGCTGATTTCGATCGCCACGGTCCGGTTCTCCGACAGCCACGCGTCGATATAGATGCGGCGCTCGCGACTTCCTTCGGTCAGAGCCTCGAGGCTGTTGCGAATCAGGTTTACGGCGACCTGTTCGAGCTGCACACGATCGACGGCCGCGACGAGCTTGGGATCGATATTTACTTCGACGATGACCTGCGCCAGGGCAATCTCGTCTCCCAGAAGCGCCAGCACGTCGTCGACGAGCGCGCGGATCGAGGTCATTTCGCGCTTCAGAACGGCGCCGCGCGACAGCTCGCGCAGCCGCTCGATGACGGAGCCGGCACGCTTCGCCTGGATTGAGATCTTGGCGAGCTGCTCCATGATCTTCGGCGAGGGATTGCCCGATGCGGCGAGGGTCTCCTGAAGGGCCGAGGAATAGTTGACGATCGCCGACAGCGGTTGATTGATCTCGTGGGCCAGGACCGCCGACAGGCCGTCGGTCAGGTTGTCCTTCGACACCTGCTCGATGAGGTTCTTGTGTTGACGAAGTTGCCACTCGGCCTTCTTGCGCTCGGTCAGGTCGCGCACGGCGAGAACCGAGGTGTTGCGGCCGCCGATCGTCACGTCCGCCTTCGCGACCTCGACGTAAAGCGCTTGCCCGTCGGGGGCCTGCACCGTCATCTCGCTCGAGCCGTCGCCGGGAATGCGCGGGAACACCTCCGAGAGGCGGCGGCCGACCAGCGACTTCTCGAACCACTCGAACAGCATTCCGGCGCGCCGGTTGGCGTACTCGATGCGTCCGTTCTCGTCGGCGATCAGCATGGCGTCGGGCGAGGTGTTCATGATCGAGCGAAGGCGAGCCTCTCCGTTCACGACCGAGATCCGGGCCTGCTCGCGCTCGCTCACGACCGCGCCGAGCAGCAGGCCGGTCCACGACAGGAACAGCACGAACACCTGAAGCTGGGTGATCGGCATGGTCTTGATATCGAGCGCTTCGGCCATCGTGATCGCAGCAACCTGCATCACCACGAGGAATGCCGTGGTGCCGCGGATGCCCTTGGTGGCCGCGACCCAGACCAACGGCACGAACATCGGATAAAGCACGTGTCCGAGGACCGGATCCTGGATGAAGAACAGGGCCCAGAGCGCGGCTCCCAGGCTGAGCACCGGGAGCAGGGACTGCCACGTGAAAATCTCGCGTCGAATGCGGATCCGGAAGCCCGCGGATGCGTGGATCAGCAAGGCCGGGGCAAGCATGGCGCCGATGGTGTCGCCGATCCAATACTTCATCAGCAGGAAGGCGACCTTGTCGGCCGGGATGACGCCGCTTGCCCAGAACACCGAGACATAGGCGACGGCCATCACTGCGGCGGCGGCAGCTGTAACGAGAAGGAAGATCACCACGTCGCGCAGTCGCGCGAGCTGGGGATCCATCGCCAGGCGGCCCATGACCCAGACCGCGCCGCCGTAAACGACCGCCTCGATCACGTCCGTTATCAGGTCCGGCGCGAGCGGCAGCGACAGGTGGCGTACGGTGATATCGGCCGTCAGCGCGCCGACGAACAGGAGTGGCGTCCATTTCAGGCCGCGGGTGAGGAGCAGAAACAGGCTGGTCGCGACCGGCGGGTTCCA
The DNA here is from genome assembly GCA_035493495.1 of Alphaproteobacteria bacterium. Taxonomy (GTDB): domain Bacteria; phylum Pseudomonadota; class Alphaproteobacteria; order SMXQ01; family SMXQ01; genus DATJIG01. Next base: position 5,480 of record DATJIG010000182.1, on the reverse strand, counting down.
GGGCGTGATGTTCAGATGCTCGAACGGATGGATGAACGTGATCCAGTCGAGCAGGCAATAGGCGACGATGTAGACGAGCGCGACGCGCAGATTCTCGACACCTGAACGGATCGCGCCCGGGGCATAGGGAGGGGCGTTGGCCGAGGTGGTCATGAGCGCCTAACGTGCAAATTGCCGGCGACGGTCATGCGCGGCGTCCCGAAGTGTCCAAACTGGTGTGCCCGGCCACAATACGCAGATTTACGTAGTGGCTCGACCTTTCATCCCCGAAACACATGGACTATCCGGTAGATGTCGAAGGCTGCGCTACCCCGCAGACCTACAGGTGGCTCCGGAGTTCGATTACCCCCGGCTCCGGGGCATTTTCCGCGGGACCACCCAACCCTCCCCGGAAAATGCGCGGAGCGGACGGCAGCGTCCGCTCCGCTTCCGCCTCTGATGCGTGCGGGCCCTCGTCCAGCCTAGTACCCGGTCTCGGTCAGTTGGCCGATGTACAGCTTGATGAAGGCGTTGAGGCGTTCCTTGCGCTGGTAATTGGCGAACTCCTTCGGCACGACGATCTCCTTCCGGATGTCGCCGGGCGACTTGCCCTTGGCGAGCAGCTTCGAGATCTCGTCGCGCATGACGACGAAGTAGCGCTTCTGCTCCTCGAGATCGGCGACGCCGCGGCTGACATGCACCGGTCCGTGGCCGGGCACGTAGGTGTCGACCGGCAGGTGCCGGTTCATCACGTTGTCGAGGTGGGCGACCCAGCCGTTGACGTCGGCGTAGAAAATGCCGCCCGACTCGCTCTGACCGGGATGGATCTCGGCGTCGAGCAGGTCGCCCATCAGCATGAGGCGCTTCTCCGGCACGTACACCGTCATGTCGGAAGTCGAGTGGCCATGGCCTTCGTCGGTGAGATGGAATGTGAGCCCGCCGAACTTCAGCGTCATCCCGTCATCGAACGAGATGTCCGGCAGCACCATCTCGGCATTCTTGTAGTGGGCCCAGTCGGGATTGTCGCTCGACTTGCGCTCCGCGAATTCGGAGCCCTGCTGCATGTAGTAGTCGCGGGTCTGGGTTCGCGTCGCGATGAAGGTCGGCTTATCCTCGCGGTAGACCCACATGCCGGTGGCGTGGTCGCCCGCCGAGTGCGACGTGATGAGGTACTTCACCTTCCTGTCGGTGATCTTGCGGATCGCAGCCAGCACCTGCGGCGCGGTCTTGAGGTCGGCGTCGAACACCAGTACGCCGTCGGGTGTCACGAAGAACACCGAGTTCGACGAGCCGCGGTCGTTCTGCATGAAGTAGACGTCGTCCGCGATCTTGTGCTGGATCATGGTGTCGGCCGATGCCGGCGCGGCCCAGGCAATGATCGGGAACGCAGCGGCGGCAACGGCGCAGCGTGCGCCGGACATGCGAACGGTCATCGAATCCCCCCTATGTTGTTTGCCGAGAGTGTAAGCGGCCGGGTGTGCGCCGGGGAAGGGCGCTTCGGCCTTGCGCGACGGCCTCACGGTTTTGTGCTATGAATCAGCGCGAGAGTTGAGCGAGCGCATGAGCCTTATTTACAAGACCAATTCCCTCACCATCGGCGACGTCGTCATCGGCGGTCGTGTGCTGATGGCGCCGATGACCGGCGTTTCGGATATGCCGTTCCGGCGCGCCGCATCGCGTCAGGGCGCCGCCTATGTCGCGACGGAGATGGTGGCGTGCGAGGAATTCGCGCGCGGCCGGCCCGACGTGGTTCGCCGCGCCGCAGTCGGCGACGGTCTGCCGCTGACCGTCATTCAACTCGTCGGCCGTAAGGCCGAGTTCCTCGCCAAGGGCGCCGCGATGGCCGAAGCCGCCGGCGCCGACATCGTCGACATCAACATGGGCTGTCCGGCGAAGGAAGTGACGGGCGGCCTTTCGGGCTCGGCGCTGATGCGCGACCTCGACAACGCCGAGCGCCTGATCGCGGCGACCGTTGCCGCGACATCGCGGCCGGTAACCCTCAAGATGCGTCTCGGCTGGGACGACAGCTGCCGCAACGCACCGGAACTCGCCGAACGCGCCGAGCGCGCCGGCGTGAAGGCCATCACCGTCCACGGGCGCACGCGCCAGCAGTTCTACAACGGCTCGGTCGACTGGCACGCTGTCGCCCTGGTCAAGCAGGCGACGTCGCTTCCCGTGATCGTCAACGGCGACATCGTCGACGCCGAATCGGCGCGCGTCGCGCTGGCGCGGTCAGGTGCCGACGCGGTGATGATCGGCCGCGGCGGCTACGGCCGGCCGTGGATCGCCGCGGCAATCGACCACGCGCTGGCGACCGGTGAGGCGACGCGCGAGCCCAATCTCGCGGATCGCCTCGGCATCCTGCTCGATCACTTCGCCGAGTCGCTGCGATTCTACGGCGACGCCCTCGGTCTCAAGGTGTTTCGCAAGCACCTCGGCTGGTATGTCGAGAACGCGCCGTGGTCGCCCGACGCCGCCGTGCGCCGCGCGACCAAGTCGCGTCTGTGCCGGCTTGAATCGCCGCGTGAGGTTGAGGCGGCGATCGTTGAACTGTGGGACGGCGAACGGGTCGCGTCCGCCGCGTAAGCGAACGGAGTCCATGGCCATGGACGACGCACGGAGCTTCGACGAACGGGGGTTCCCGCCCCACATCGTGCCGCCGTCGCGGCCGCTGTCGCTGTTCGAGACGATCCGCGCCGCCAAAACCAATGTGCTGGAGATCATCCCGGGACTGGCGTATCGCCAGCCGATCGTCTCCGGGCGCTTCGGCGTCCGCTGGCACATGGTCCAGGACCCCGGCGGTTTGCGTCGCATCTTCCTCGACAATGTCGATAACTACCCGAAGTCCGAGGTGATGCTGCGGATGCTGCGCCCGGCGGTCGGCGACAGCCTGTTCACCTCCGAGGGCGAGGCGTGGCGCTGGCAGCGTCGCGCCGTTGCGCCGGTCTTCGCCCAGCGCAATGTCGTGGCACTGTCGCCGATGATGACGGCGACCGCCGCGCGGGCGATCGAGCGCCTCGATCACTGCGGCGGCATCGCCGAGATGACCTCGGAGATGCTGTCGGCGACCTTCGACGTGATCTGCGAAGTGGCGCTGTCGGGGCGCGAGCATTTTGACGCCGCGGCCTACGGTGAGGCGATCACGCGCTACTTCGAGACCATCGGCAAGGCGTCGATTCTCGATTTCCTGCGCGTGCCCGAGTGGATGCCGCGTCCCGGCGAGATTCTCGGGCGCGGCGCGGTGAAAACGATGCACGGCATGGTCGCGGCGGCGATCGAGGCGCGGCGCCGCGAGACGGCGGGCAGGGCGCAGACGAAAGCCGACGATCTGCTCGACTACATGCTGAAGGCCGAGGATCCCGAAACCGGCCGACGGATGACGCCGACCGATCTCCTCCACAACATGCAGTTCTTCATCGTCGCGGGCCACGAGACGACGGCGCTGTCGCTTGCCTGGTCGCTGCTGCTGCTGGCATGGCGGCCGGAAATCCAGGAGCGCGCGCGGGCGGAGGCCCGCGCCGCCATCGGCGACGGACCCGCGGAGGCCGACCAACTCGCGTCGGCGTCTTACGTTCGCCAGATCATCGAAGAATCGATGCGGCTCTATCCGCCGGTCGGCATGCTGTCGCGCAACGTGCGGGAGGCCGACGAGCTGTGCGGGCGTGCGATCGAGCCGGGCGAAGCGATCTTCCTTCCGATCTACGCGTTGCATCGCCATCAGATGTGGTGGGAGCGCCCGAACGATTTCGATCCCGACAACTTCGCGCCCGACGCGACCAAGGGCCGCGACCGGTATTTGTACCTTCCGTTCGGCGCGGGACCCCGCGCGTGCGTCGGCGCCAACTTTGCGATGATGCAGGCGCAGATCATCCTCACCACGCTGCTGGCGCGCTTTCGCTTCCGTCCCGGCCCCGATCCGATCCCGATTCCAGTGATGACGATGACGCTGCGCCCCGACACCGGAGTGCGGCTGATCGTCGAGCGGGTCCGCTAGCGGTCCAGGCTCGGTTGCCCACTCGCCGTGCCGGCGGCATCATGTCTGCGCCCGAGGGCAAGCGTACTGCCCAGACGTAAGTTGAGGTCAGGGGACAGAATTGCGACGACGACAGTTTCTGATCGGCACCGCCGCGGTTGCGGCGGCGCTGGCGCGGTGGCGCGCGGCCACTGCGGCGGAGAGCGACACGATCCAGTTTCCCAGCGACTTCGTCTGGGGCGCCTCGACGTCGGCGTACCAGATCGAGGGTGCGGTGAGCGCCGATGGGCGCGGCCCGAGCATCTGGGATGTGTTCAGCCACACGCCCGGAAAGGTGCTCAACGGCGATACCGGTGACGTCGCCTGCGACCATTACAACCGCTATCGCGAGGACATTGCCCTGCTGGCAGGCGCGGGCTTCAAGGCCTACCGATTCTCGATCGCGTGGCCCCGGGTGATTCCCGCCGGGACCGGCGCGGTCAATGAGGCCGGCCTCGATTTCTATGACCGGCTCGTCGACACCTTGCTCGCGCGTGGCGTCCAACCTTGGGCCTGCCTCTATCACTGGGATCTGCCGCAGCCGATGGAAGCGCGCGGCGGGTGGCTCGGCCGCGACGTCGTGCCGGCGTTCGCCGACTACGCGCAAGTTGCGGCGAAGCGCCTCGGCGATCGCGTCAAGCACTGGGCGATGCTCAACGAGCCCAACGTGCACGCAATCTTTGGCTACGGCGTTGGGGAGATGGCGCCGGGGCTGCGCGGGCGCGACAACGTGCTGGCGGCGATCCATCATCAGAACCTCGCCCAGGGCACTGCGATCGCCGCGCTGCGGGCGCAGCGGCCCGACCTCAGGCTCGGCACCGTCCTCAGTCTCCAGCCGTCGCTCGCGGCTTCGGACCGGCCGGAGGATCGACGAGCTGCCGAGATGTGGGACGCGGTCTGGAACACGAGCTGCCTCGACCCGCTGCTGCGGGGTGCCTATCCCGACCTCCTGGCGAAGGACTATGCCCCGCTGGTGAAGCCGGGCGATCTCGAGGCAATCCACCAGCCGATCGACTTCCTCGGCGTCAACTACTACAGCCCGATGTACCAGCGCGCCGACCCGGGCGGCCTGTTCGGCACCGGCTGGGGCGCGACCCCGGCCGGCGTCGGGCTGACCGCCATGAAGTGGCCGATCGAGCCCCACGGGCTCTACGACCAGCTCATCCGGCTTAAGGACGGCTACGGCAATCCGGAGGTCTACATCAGCGAAAACGGCGCGGCGTTCGACGACCAGGTCGACGCGGGCGGCCGCATCGATGACACGGCGCGCATAGAATTCCTGCGCCGGCACCTCGAGATGGCCCGGCGCGCGGTCGCCGACGGGGCCCGGCTGAAGGGCTTTTTCGTCTGGTCCCTGCTCGATAATTTCGAGTGGGCGAACGGGTATGCCAAGCGTTTTGGGATCGTCAGGGTCGACTACACGACACTGCAACGGACGCCCAAGGAGTCGTATCATTGGCTGGCGCGGCAAATGCGGACGTAGCGTGAA
>DATJIG010000181.1:0-3057 GCA_035493495.1 Alphaproteobacteria bacterium | reverse complement strand
ATCATCATCGCCATCCTCGGCGGCACGTTGGCCGGATTGCTGCGGCGGCGCTCCGTCGCCACAGCACTCGCTCTGGCTGTCGTGTTGAGCGCGTTCAGCCCGCACGCTCTGGACGCACAAACCCCGTCCGCCAAATCAGCGCAGGCAACGAACACCGCCAAGGACGACTTCGCCATCAAGGCCGTGTCGCAGACGCACCTCGCTTATGTCATCACTGGCAATGCGGAGGTGGACAACATCGTCAAGGCCGGGCTCAGCGGCCTGTCGCTGTTCCTCGCCCAGCGCACCGCGCTTGAGGCCGGCGATCCGATCGGCGTCGATCCCGCCAAGGACGAGTTGTCCTTCTTCCCGCTGATCTACTGGCCGGTGATCGCGGACGCGCCGAAGCCCTCGCAGGAGGCGATCAACAAGCTCGACGCCTACATGAAGAATGGCGGCACGGTGCTGTTCGACACCCGCGACGCCATCGATGCGCCGCCGACCTCGAACGGGGAATCTCAGACCCCCGGTATGCTGGCGCTGCGGCAGATTCTGTCCTCGCTCGACATCCCCGAACTGGAGCCGGTGCCGCGCGAGCATGTGCTGACGAAGACCTTCTATCTACTGCGCGACTTTCCGGGGCGCTTCACCTCGGGCCAGACCTGGGTCGAGGCGCTGCCGCGCGAGGGCGACAATGACGGCGTGGAGCGTCCGGCGCGAGGCGGCGACGGCGTCTCCCCGATCATCATCACCTCGAACGATCTCGCCGGCGCATGGGCGCTGCGGCCCGACGGCCAGCCGATGCTGCCGCTGACGCCGGGCGAGCCGCGCCAGCGCGAATTCGCCTTCCGCGCAGGCGCCAACATCGTGATGTACACGCTGACCGGCAACTACAAGGCCGACCAGGTTCATGCCCCTGCTCTGATTGAAAGGCTCGGGCAATGACGCAATACGGCATCGCCTTCACCCCGCTTGTTCCCTCGGTCGTGCTGTGGCTCGGGCTTGCGGCCACGCTCCTGATCGCGGCCATCTCGCTGCTGCGGCGTGCGCGCGGTGCGTTGTGGCGTGCGGTCGCGCTGGCCATGGTTCTGCTGGCGCTCGCCAATCCCTCATTCACCCGTGAATCCCGTGAGCCGCTGCCCTCGGTCGCCGCCGTCATCGTCGACAAGAGCCCGAGCCAGAGTTTCGGCGAGCGCGCGAAGCAGACCGACGAGGCGCGCGACGCGCTGCTTGAGAAGCTGCGCGCCATCAAGGGCCTCGACGTTCGCGTGGCCGACGCCGGACAGGCGGATGGCGAGACCGACGGCACCAAATTGTTCTCCGCGCTCTCGGCCACCCTCTCCGATGTTCCCACCGACCGCATCGCGGGAGCGTTCTTCATCACCGACGGGCGTGTGCACGACATCCCGGCCAGCGCCGCGACGCTCGGGTTTCAGGCTCCGGTCCATGCGCTCATCACCGGACACTCCGGCGAGCGCGACCGCCGTATCGCTATCGTCTCGGCCCCGCGCTTCGGCATCGTCGGACAGACACAGACCATCACATTCAAGCTCGACGATCAGGGCGTGGCCAACCAGCGCGCCGAAGTCACCATTCGGCGCGATGGCGAAGTCCTGAGCCGCCGCATGCTGACGAGCGGCGAGACCGGACGCATCCGGCTCGAGATTCCGCACGCCGGGCAGAACATCGTCGAGATCGAGGCTTCCCCGCTCGACGGTGAACTGACGCCGGTGAACAACCGCGCCGTGGTCTCCATCGACGGCGTGCGCGACAAGCTGCGCGTGCTGCTGGTCTCGGGCGAACCGCATGCGGGCGAGCGCACCTGGCGTAACCTCCTGAAGTCCGACGCCAGCGTCGATCTGGTGCACTTCACCATTCTGCGCCCGCCGGAGAAGCAGGACGGGACGCCGATCAACGAATTGTCGCTGATCGCATTCCCCACGCGCGAACTCTTCCAGCAGAAGATCAACGAGTTTCAGCTCATCATTTTCGATCGCTATGCCCGGCAAGGTGTTCTGCCGACTGCCTATTTCGACAATATCACCCGTTACGTGAAGAACGGCGGCGCGGTCCTCGTGGCGGCCGGACCGGACTATGCCAGCCAGACCTCGATCTGGCGCACCCCGCTCGACGCAGTGCTGCCCGCCGAGCCTGTCGACGTCACCGAGAAGGCGTTTCACGCGCGCCTGACCGAGACCGGCAAGCGTCACCCCGTCACGCGCGGACTGGAAGGTTCGGCGAGCAACCCGCCGCATTGGGGCCGGTTCTTCCGGATCGTCGATACACGCAATCCCACCGTGCCGCCCGTGATGGAAGGCGCGAACGGCGAACCGCTCTTGCTGCTGTCGCGGCAGGGCGAGGGCCGGGTCGCGTTGCTGCTCTCCGACCAGATCTGGTTGTGGGCGCGCGGCTATGAAGGCGGCGGCCCGCATCTCGATCTGCTGCGGCGGCTGTCGCACTGGCTGATGAAGCAACCCGAACTCGATGAGGAAGCCTTGCGGCTGAAGACGCAAGGGCGCGATCTCGTCGTCACGCGCCAAACCATGGCGGACACGGTGAAGCCCGTGACCGTCACTTCGCCCTCGGGCAAGACCCGCGAAGTCACGCTTGCGCAGAGTGAGCCCGGCCTGTGGCGTGCAACCCTGGGCGCCGACGAACTCGGCCTGTGGCAGGCGACCGATGGCGACCTCAAGGCGCTCATCAGCGTCGGTCCCGCCAACCCGAAGGAATTCTCGGAAGTCACTTCAACGACGCAAACACTCGCGCCGCTGACGAAAGCAACCGGCGGCGACACGCGGCGGATTTCGGAATCCGGCACCGTCGAACTGCCGCGCATCCTGCCGATCCATGGCTCGACCGTGTTCGAGGGTTCGGGCTGGCTCGGCCTCAAGATGCGGGACGCCAGCGTGGTGCGCGGCATCGGCGCCTTCCCGGTGTTCGCGGGCCTGATCGGGCTCCTGCTGTTGCTCGGCGCTTTCGCGGCGACCTGGGTGCGCGAGGGTCGGTGACGGCAAAACCACACTCCGCCGCGCTCTGACGACAGTATTCCCGGGGTGGATTGACATCCCCGGAGCTTCC
>DATJIG010000180.1:0-5026 GCA_035493495.1 Alphaproteobacteria bacterium | reverse complement strand
TATCTCCATGGACTTGGCCGTAGGTTCAGCAAAAGCGGATCAACGGGCGAACTCGCGCAGGAGCTCGGTGACCTTGTCCTGGTACGGCTCGTACTCTTCCGCCTGCCCGTTCGTGTACTGCGACAGCTTGGTGAAATCGACCGCCGCGTCCGGCGCGCCGAGCGGCACGTCCTTGCGGCGGCTGTTGAGCTGCACGCCCTTCATCAGGTGGGCCTGCACGTCCTTGGTCAGCAGCCAGTTGACGAACACCTTGGTGGCGTTGGGATGCGGTGCCTTGGTCGGCATCTGCAGGGCACCGACGCCGTTGGACCACTGGTAGGCGCCCCGGACGTTCGGCAACTGGCTGGCATCGCCGCCGCGCTGGGCGTACTCGGTGATCTGCGCGGTCGGCATGCCCCAGGCGATCGGGTAGCGCCCGGTGGTCATCCAGTCGAGCTGCTGACGCGGCACGCGGGTAATGGTCGGCTTCTGGTTGGCGAACAGCTTGCGCACCCAGTCGGCGCCGTCGCGCTTGTAAATGACGGCGAGCGCCGCCAGCGACGAGCCGATGTTGGGATCGGCCATCGAAATCTTGCCGGTCCACCTGGGGTCGATCAGGTCGTCGACCGATGGCACGACGCCGCCGGTCGCCGCCTTGTTGACGCGCGCCGGGCTGCTTTCGGCCATGACGTAGGCCAGCACGTACTTCTTCTCGTTGTCGAGGAACAGCCCGTCGATGCCCCCATACCAATTGTTCGCGTCGACGACCTCGGGCAGCACCAGCAGGTCGCGGATCGGCTCGAACTGGCCCGAGCTCTTCAGCTTGTAGGCGAAATGGTCGGTGCCGCCGACGCGCAGGTCCCACAGGTACTGGCCGACCTCGCGCTCCTTGGTGAAGCGCGGCCAGAAGTCGCGGCCGGAGAACGCCGTCATCTTCAGCTTGATGCCGGGATACGCCGCCTCGAAGCGCTGCAGCTCGGCCGCCCACACGCTGCCCGAGGGCACCGAGAGGACGAGCTGGCCTTCCTTTTTGGCCGCGGCGACGGTCTGGTCCCAGTCGGCATCGGCGGCGGCCGTGTGGGCATGCGACAGCAGGATCGCGGCAACCGCCGCGCCCGCGATGCCACGGAGCCACGTCTTGAAACGCATACGCATGATCCTCTGAGACGGCCGCCCGCCTATTCGGCGGCGACCTTGTTCTTCGTGCACTGCGGGAAGTAGTCGCACATGCCGCAGCTCGCCCCGGCCTTCTCGATCAGCGAGACGAAGTTGGCGTGGACCGCGGGATCCTCGTCCTCGAACTCGATCTGGGAGCCGCCCAGCTTGACGCTGGTATAGGTTTCAGCGGACTGCTCCTCGTTCTTCATCACCGACTTGAAGCGCCAGCTGTTCCAGCGGAAGGCGAGATAGCGGGCCGGCGTGGCGCCGGAGTTGAAATGCTGGTGGAACCACTTGTCGGGCGGAACGACGACGCTGCCCGGCTTCCAGTGAACCGTCTTCGGCTCCTCGCCGTCCTTCCACAGCGTCGAGTAGCCCTGGCCGGAGAGGATGATGACGTGGGCGCCCGGACCGTGGCGGTGCGCCTTCTTGTAGGTGCCGACCGGGAATTCCGAGACGTGCGCCGTCATCGTGCTCTTGGCGAGATCGAACTTCATGTTCGACGAGCCCTTGCCGCGCTCGCTGTAGTCGCGCAGCCCGATGGTGCGGATGTCGGGGATGAAGTTCGTGGTCATGAAGAACCGCCCGAACACCTCGCCTTCGCCCTTGAAGTAATCGGCGGCGTCGCGGCTGAAGCGGTCTTCGAACGCGTACGGGCAGTTGAAGATGAAATCGTTGTTGTGGAACAGGTTCATCATGAACGACGCGTTCGTCATGGCGAAGTAGCGCGTCGGCGAGCCCGAGGTGTTGAAGTGCTGGTAGTTGGCGTTGAGCGGGATCGCGAACACGCTGCCCTCGCCCCACTCGAAGGTGTGCTTGTGGCCGCCGTCCTGCCACACCGTGGTCGCGCCGTGGCCCTTGGTGACGTAGACCAGTTCCTCGTACATGTGCTTCTGGGGCGCGGTCTTGGCCCCCGGCGGCAGCTCCAGCACGTAGGCGTCGTTGACCGTGCCGCAGCCGTCGAGGTGGACGAAGCAGCCGTTCACGCCCTTCAGCGCCCACGGCTTCACCTCGAGGGTGTTGATGTCCTCGACGAAGAAGCCGCGGTTGACCGGAATCCCCTGCGCCTTCTGCCAGTCGCTGTAGGTGTCGACCCGCGGCGGGACGGACGAATTCGGATCGATGAGTTTCTCGGGCGCGTCGGCCATGTGAAAACTTCCCTTACGTGTTCGTCGCTCAGGCGACCGCTTGGCGGTCCGGAGTGACCAGTCCGATGCGCTCGTTGATGACCTCGAATTCGATCAGCCGGTTCTTCGCCGGATCGCGGACGGTGCCGAGCGGATCGCCGCCCTGGCGCACGACCTCGATCTGGTCGCGGATCAGCTTGCGGTATTGGGCAACGCCGCGATCGGCGGAGCCGAGGTGCTCCTCGCTGCGATCGACGACCGACCCTTGCGTCTCCCACGCCATCGCGTCCTGCACCAGCACCTGGTCGAGGCGGTAGGCGCCGGTGTCGTCGCGGACCGGGAACGGCTTGAACGCCACGTCGCCGTCGGCGGGCGAGCGCTCGGCGACCTCGGGCTCGAAGAACACGACGTAGACCTGGGTGTGCTCGTCGTCGATCGGGATGCGGAACTGCAGGTTGTGGCGGATGTTGCCGGTCTTCTTGTCCTTCGAGACGTGGCGTAGCGTGTTCGGGAACAGCAGCGGATGCTGGTCGATCTCCGGATTGCCGCCCGCCTTCTTCGGCGGCGTGGTGCGCCGCTTCATGATGCCGTGCTCGAACTGGATGAAGTCGTGCTTCTCGCCGTACTCGCCGACGCGGGGCGCGAGATGCGCCGACGCGCCGTGCAGCCAATAGAGGTGCGACGGGTCGACCGAGTTCTCCATGCACTGCAGCCAGTTGCAGGCGAGGACCGACTGGATGTTGATGGTGCGGCGGCCCTTCTCCCACGCCAGCACGTCCCAGCGCGGCAGCAGCGGCGCGGGCAGCGGGCCGAGGTAGGCGAACAGCATGCCACCAAGCTTTTCAACGGGATAGGCTGTCTGCTTGACGCGATCTTTGAGGCTGCTTTCGCGCGGCTCGGCGGGGGTCTCGAGGCACTTGCCGGCAGCGTTGAACTTCCAGCCGTGATACGGGCAGCGGATGCCGTCTTCCTCGACCCGTCCGTAGACGAGGCCGGCGCGGCGGTGCGGGCAGTGCTTGCCGACCAGTCCGTAGTTGCCGGACTTGTCGCGGTAGAGCACCAGCTCCTCGCCGAGTATCTTCACCGCCTTGGTCGGCTTCTCGGGCGTCAGCTCCGTCGCGACGGCGACCGGCTGCCAGTAGCGGCGCAGCAGCTCGCCGCCCGGAGTTCCCTTGCCGACCTTGGTCAGCGTGTCGTTGTCTTCGCGTGACAGCATGGCTTACCTCCTGCGGCGACGCGCGACGCGCGTCGGCTTCTTGGCTGTTTTACGCTTGGCCCCTGCCTTTGAAGACGATGCAGCCTTACGGCTCCCAGACGCCTTGATCTTGCGCAAACCACGCGCGGCTTTCGCTGCCTTCTTCAGGGGCTTGCGCGCCTTTCCTGCGGCGTCACCGAAACCCGGCGACGGCACCTGGTACTTGAGCGTCTTGACCTTGCCGTCCTTCGACGACTCCAGCATCGCAAGGCAGACTTCCAACGTCGCCTTGCCCCAGCGGCCATCGGGGAAGACGTCGCGGTTCTCGGCGATCGCCAACGACAGCTCCTGCAGCTCGGCGTCACGGCCCTTGCCGCCGCCGCACGGCACTTCCTCACGGCCGTTCTCGGTGTAGACGAGGATGCCGTCGGGCGCCTGGCGGATGGCGCCCTTCTCGCAGTAGACGATGGTCAGGCCGAAGAACGGCTGGTGACGTTCACTGACGTCGCGCGAATCCGAGCGGTCGTGGGCGACGTTGGCCTTCTCTTCGGTGTTCGCCGGCCCGGTGAGGCGCGGGCGGTTGCCCGGGAAGCGGCGCTTGCCGGTCTGGGTGAAGCCCGACTCGCCGATGTCCCAGGTGAGTTCGGTGACGTCGAACCAGCCGTAGCCGTTGAAGGTAAGCGTCGCCGCGGCGCCGTTGGCGAACTTCAGCAGCGAGCTGAAGTGGCCCTCGGTGTCGAAATAGGGATCGGCGCGCCCCGTTGCGGCGCTGACGGTGTCGACCAGACCACCGCCGAGAAAACGGACGATATCGACGATGTGCGGACCCTGGCGGTAGACGAGGCCGCCGCCCTTGGTGGTGTCGACCTCGGGTGCGAGGCGCGGGCGCTGCAGCCAGTCGTTCGAATTCATCGACTGGATCTGGATGACGCGGCCCAAGCGCCCGGAGCGGATGATCTCCTGCATCTTCCGCATCGGCGGCTGGTAGATCTTCGAATGGCCCTGGAGGTACTTCACGCCGTTCGCCTCGCAGGCGCGCAGCATGCGGTCGCACTCGGCGAGGGTCACCGCCATCGGCTTCTCGCAGATGACGTGCTTGCCGTGGCGCGCGGCGGTGACGACGTGCTCGGCGTGGAGGGTGTTGGGGGTGGAGATCCAGATCGCGTCGACGTCGTCGCGCCTGGCCATCGCCTCGACGCTGTCATAGGTCGGGCGGTCGAATGCCTTGGCGAACTGCTCGCGGGCCTCGGCGCGAACGTCGGCGCCGCCCGCCAGCACGTAGGCCGAGTTGTTGCCGCGGAACGCCGGCAGGACCTGGGACGACGCGACTCCGAGCCCCGCGATGCCGACGCGCAGCGGCTTCATCCCAGCAGAATTGGGCGTCGTCGGCAGCTCCTTCTCCAGCGTGTCCATCCCTGCTCTCTTCTTTTGGTTAGTCGCGCTTCACGCCCTGGCCAGTGAGGTCGGCGTAGTAACGCCAGCTCGAGTTCTGGTGCATTTTCTTCGTCGGCTTCTGGGAGGCCGCAGCCTTGCTCTTGCGGAACTCGTTCAGGTCTTCCTCGGAGAT
>DATJIG010000179.1:0-6654 GCA_035493495.1 Alphaproteobacteria bacterium | reverse complement strand
GAAGTAGAGCTTGATGTCCTGGCCGGCGGAGAACGCCTTGCCGGCGCCGGTGATCACCAGCACCTCGGTCTTGGTGTCGATCGCGAGGTCCTCGAGCGCGTCCTGCATGTCCATGTGGAGCTGCGGGCTCATCGCGTTGCGTTGGTCCGGGCGGTTGAGGATCACGAACGTGATCCCGCCTTCGCGCTCGATCTTGATCGTCTCGTATTCCTTGTCGGACATCGTCGGAGAGCCTCGTTCCCTTCGTCACGCGCCTAGGGCGCTGGTGACATTGCAGTTCTTTGCAGCCACAATCGGCCGCGCGCGCCCAGGACGGCCGCGGGTGCGGTCGAGCCGACGACGGTTATGTTCATCGAAACGGAGCGAATCGAATCGCCTCGCCTGATCGCGCGTTCCACTTATGGCTGAGGAACTTCGCCCGCATTTTTGTAGATCGGTTCACTTTCGGGCAGTGTGAACATTTTGCTGAATACACTATTGCAAAAATTGTAACGCGGGGGCCGGCGGCGACGCAGGGTAGCGTTGGGCCGGCCGATCGATCTGGGGTGGCGGGGGAGAGCCATGGCTGAAGGACGCATCATCGGGCGCAAGGATGGCGCCATCGGCACGCTGGTGTTCGACAACCCGGGAAAACGCAACGCCGTGTCGCTCGCCATGGCGGAGCAAGTGCCTGAAGTTCTGGGCGAACTCCTCACCGATCCGGCGATCCGAGTGATCGTCGTCACCGGCAGCGGCACGGCGTCGTTCGTATCCGGGATGGACGTCTCCGAATTCGAGGCGAGGCGTTCCAACGCCGACGAAAACGCCGCCTACCAGGCCGTCGCGATGCGCATGTACCGGGCCGTGCGCGACGCCGACAAGCCGACGGTCGCGGCGATCCGAGGCTTCTGCCTCGGCGGCGGCATGGCGATCGCCTGCGCCTGCGACCTCCGCATTTGCTCCGACGATTCGCAGTTCGGCATCCCTGCGGCCAGGCTCGGACTCGGTTACGCGGGGCTCTACACCCAATGGGTAGTCGAGGCGGTCGGCCCCGCCTACGCCAAGGAAATGCTGCTGACCGCACGGCGCTATCCCGCCGCCGAAGCGCGCGCCATCGGGCTGGTCCACGCCAGCTTCCCGGCCGACGCGTTCGATGCCGGATGCGCCGACTACGTCGCCCGCATCGCCGACAATGCGCCCCTCACCATGCTCGCCGCCAAGCGCATCGTCGACGACGTGGCGAGCGGGCTCGATCGGGCCAAGCGGGATCGCGCCGATCGCCTGGTGTCGGACTGCAGCACCAGCGACGACTACAAGGAGGGCCGGCGCGCCTTCACCGAGAAGCGCAAGCCGACCTTCACCGGGCGCTGAGCATTCGCGCTAGATCTCGAATTCCTTGAAGCGCTCCTTGAGGAAGCCGATGAACAGCTTCGTCTTGGCGGGTATGAACCCGCCCGGCGGATAAAGCGCGCGGATGGTCTGCGACGGCAACGTGTAGGTCCTGAGCACGTGCCGCAGCGCGCCGGACTTGATGTCGTCGCTGACGCAGTAGGTGGGCAGAAGCGCGATCGCCAGGTCGTTGAGCGCGATCTGGCGGCTGACGATCACGCTGTTGGTCGCCGCCATGCCGTCGATCTTGACGCTGCGGGTGCTGCGCGCGTCGCGGAATTTCCAGATTCCGTCGGCCATGTAGATGTGGTGGTGGACGCAGTTGTGGCCGGTAAGGTCTTCGGGCGTCTTGGGCTCGCCGTAGGCCTTGAGGTAGCCGGGCGAGGCGCAGGCGATCCACTGGGTCGTGCCGACCTTCTGGCTCATCATCCGCGTCTCCGCCGGCTCGCCGAGCCGGATCGCCAGATCGAAGCCGCTTTCGATCGGGTCGAGCGAGCGCAGCGACGCGTCGTTGACGATCAGCGACACGCGGATCTTCGGGTAGCGCGCGACGAAATCGGCGACCGCCTGCCCCATGTGCAGGTTGCCGAACGACTTCGAGACGACGACCTTGAGCGGCCCGTCGAGCTCCTTCCCCGCCTGGCCGATCTCCTGTTCCTCCTGACGGATTTCGCCGAGAATCCGCTGGGCGAACGTGAAGTAACGCGCGCCGGCGTCGGTGACGCTGAGCCGCCGGGTGTTGCGGTTGATCAGCTTCACACCCAAATCCTGCTCGAGCAGCATGATGCGGCGCGTGACCGAGCCCGGCGAGACGCGCAGCTCGCGCGCCGCCATCGCGAAGCTCTTGTGGCTCACCACCTTGATGAAGGTGTCCATCTCCGAAAGGTGACGCACGGACTTCCCTGATCGTTGCGCTATTTTCAATAGTGTATTCGATAAAATGTCGGGAGCAACGGGCGCAAGTGCCCGTACAAAAGATCGTCGACCGCGCCCGCTCGAGAGGCGCGGCGGCGCAGGGACGGCGCGGGTACCACTCCACATCGGCAATATCCGCGGACCGCGCATCGGCGCGGGGCGACGCATGGCGCCGCGACGGCGCCCCCTCAGTCAGGGAACAAAGGTCGAGCAATGCCCCACATACCCGCTTCGAAGGCGCTGGATCACCTCACGGTCCTCGATCTCACCCACGTGCGCGCCGGTCCTGTGTGCGTCCGCCAGCTCGCCGACTGGGGCGCCAACATCATCCGCGTCGAGCGGCCGGGCGATCCCGCCGACTTCGCCGGCCGCCAGGAGGCCGACTTCCAGAACAAACACCGTGGCAAGCGCGGCATGGCGCTCAACCTGCGCAGCGACGAGGGCCGCGAGATTCTCTACCGCATGGTCAAGCAGGCCGACGTGGTGGTCGAGAATTTCCGCCCCGAGGTGAAGCACCGGCTCAAGTTCGATTACGAGACGCTGAAGCGGCACAACCCCAAGATCATCCTCGCCAGCATCTCGGCGTTCGGCCAGGACGGTCCCTACGTCGACCGGCCGGGCGTCGACCAGATCATCCAGGGCGTCAGCGGCCTGATGTCGGTGAACGGCGATCCCGAAGGCCCGCCGATGCGCGTCGGCATTCCCATCACCGACATCGTCACGGGGCTCTACACCGCGCTCGGGATTTTCGTCGCCCTGGTCGAGCGCGAAAAGACCGGCCAGGGCCAGTGGGTCCAGGCCTCGCTGCTCGAATCACAGATGTTCATGCTCGACGTCCACGCCGCGCGCTACCTGGTGAACGGCATCGTCGGCAAGCGCGTCGGCAACGAGCACCCGACCGGCGTGCCGACCAACGCCTACCGCACCAAGGACGGTTACGTGAACATCGCGGTGACGCCGGCGATGTGGCCGCGGCTGTGCAAGGCGATCGGCCGCGACGACCTCGCCGAGCACCCGGACTATTGCACCCGAGAGGTCCGGCGCAAGCGCCGCAAGGAAGTCAACAGCCTGATCCAGAGCGTCACCGAGACGATGGACAGCGCGACGCTGATGAAGCGGCTGCAGGACGGCGACGTGCCCTGCGGTCCGATCTACACCATCGACCAGGCCTACGCCGACCCCCAGGCCCAGCATCTCGAACTGGGCCAGCAGGTCACCGGCACGACCGGCAAGCCGATCACCCTGCCGCGCCAGCCGATGCGCCTCAGCCGGACGCCGTCGACGCTCACGACGCGGACGCCGGAGTTCGCCGAGCACACCGACGAGATCCTCACCGAGTTCGGCTTCACCCCGGCGGAGATCAAGCAGTTCCGCGACAACAAGTCGGTGGAGTAGCCTGTAGCCGCCGGCGAACGCGCGCCGCCGATATCCCGACGTGAGCCGATGACCAACGTTCTCCTCTTCCCCGCCAGGAACGCCAATCTGGTGCGAGGCGTCGCGGGCCTCCCCGGCATCGCCGTCTCCCCGGCCAACACCCTCGACGAGCTGCGTCAGGGCCTCGCGTCGGCCGACGTCCTGCTGACCTCGAACCGCGTCTACGAGGCCGAGGCCGCGCGGATCATCCGCGACCTCGGGCGGCGGCTGCGCTGGATCCAGTTCACGACGTCGGGCATCGACAAGGCGATTGCCAACGGCCTGCCCGAGGGAATTCCGGTGACCAACGCCGCCGGCTTCCACGCCCGTCGCGTCGCCGAGCACGCGACGATGCTGCTGTTGTCGGTGGCTCGGAGGCAATTCGAGACCGCGGCGGCGCGCCTGCGCCAGGAGTGGATCCGCGATGACGTCGCGCCGCGTGTCATGTCGCTCGAACGCCGGACGCTGGTGATCGTCGGCCTCGGCGCCATCGGCCAGCAGGTCGCGCGCAAAGCCAAGGCCTTCGACATGCGCGTCATCGGCATCAGCCGCGAGACCGCCCCTCTCGAGCATTTCGACGACGTGCGGCCGCGGGTCGAGCTGCTCCGCTCGCTGGCCGAAGCCGATGCCCTCGTGCTCACGGCGAGCTACGACGCGTCGACGCACCACATCATCGACGCCCGGGCGATCGCGGCGATGAAGCCGGCGGCGGTGCTGGTCAATGTCGCCCGCGGCCTGTTGATCGACGAAGCGGCGATGATCGAGGCTCTCAAGGCCAACCGTCTCGCCGCCGCGGGCCTCGACGTGATGCAGACCGAGCCCCTGCCCGCAGGCCACGTGCTGTGGACGCTGCCAAACGTCATCGTCACGCCGCACATTGCCGGCGCCGGCGGCGATTCGACCGACGCGATCGTCGAGATCTTCAGCGGCAATTACGCGCGCTTCGTCGCGGGTCAGCCGCTGGCGAAGCTCGTCTACGGGCCGAGCACCGCCCGCGCGCAGTAGCGGCTTACGCCTCTTCGCCCTTCCGCCACAACTCCTGGGCCATGTGGAGGCGCAACCGCGTCGCCTGCAGGCGGCCGCGGTCGACGTCGTTGACGGCGTCCTCGTAGGCTTCGCGGGCATCGACGAACGCAATCCAGCGTTTCGCCCGCTCGAGCGGATCGAGACGACGGACAGGCTCATCGTCGCCACTGACCAGCGCGAGGATGTCGCGGATCTCGTTGGCAACGGCGCGGTTGCCCGCGACGTAGGCGTGATTGTGCGCGGCCAACAGCTTGTCGGAGACTCGCCAATCTCCGTTCGGCCACACCGGCGCATCCTGCTCCGGCGCGGCGCTGTGCGCGCGTGCTTCGTTGGCCATGGTGCCCTCCTGGCGTATGGCGTCCCGCAGCATGGGCAATTTGAGTTAATTCCGGGTGAATCCGCCAACTGTGACAATCCACAGGCTGGCACGAATATGTGATGGACGGCCGGGGGTCCGGCAGTCGGCGTTTATCGGTCATTAATCTCAAATTGCATGAATCGGGACGGACGGGGATAGACCCGTCAGTGTCACTCCAGGAAGGAGATTCATCATGATGACGTCGAAATCGGTCGAGACCCTGATCGACCTGGTCGAGATCAAGCTGTCCTGCCTCGAAGTCTGGGATCGTGAGGACGCCCGTGAACGCCGCGCCCTCGAGATCGCGCTCAAGGAGCTGGTCTCGCTCCGCGGCATGAAGCACGGCGCCGACGTCACGCCGCTCCGCCCGGCCACCGCCGCCTGAGTGAGTCCGGCGCGTCAGGCTTCGGATTTGTTGCGGGGATGAAGGCCGCACTCGCGGGTGTCGGCGTTCTCCCACCACCACCGCCCGGCGCGCGGATCCTCGTGCGGCTCGACCGCGCGCGTGCACGGCGCGCAGCCGATGCTCGGGTATCCCCGACGGTGCAGCGCGTTGCTCGGCACATCGAAGTGCCGGATATACGCCCACACGTCGTCGTTGCTCCACTCGGCGAGCGGACTCACCTTGTTGAGGCCGTTGGCCTGATCCCATTCCACCGGCGCGATCGCACGCCGCGTCAGCGCCTGCTCGCGGCGCAGTCCGGTGATCCAGCTCTTCTTGCCGGCGAGCGCGCGCTTCAGCGGCTCGAGCTTGCGCACCGCGCAGCAGCGCTCGCGCAGCTGCACGCTGTCGTAGAATCCGTTGATGCCGTGATCGCGCACGTAAGCCTCGACCGATTTGGCGTCGGGGAAGTACGTCTCTATCCGCACGTTGCGAAAATGCGAGCGCGCGCTCTGCATCAGATCATAGGTCTCCTGATGCAGTCGTCCGGTGTCGAGGGTGAACACCGACACCGGGAATCCGCGCCGTGCCACCATGTCGAGCAGCACCATGTCCTCGGCGCCGAAGCTGCACGCGAGCGTCGCCGGCGCGTGCTCGCGCGACACGTGATCGATCAGCGCCTCGGCGGCGGCGATCAGGTCGTCGAGGTCTCGGGCGGCGACGGCGGTCGAAGCGGACATGGCACACACGGTGGATGAAGCGGCTGGAGGAGTTTCGAGCAAAAATAACAGTACATATTAGTTAGATATCAGTAAATACAATTTATTTAAGTTGTTAAGGGGGTTTTTGGCTCAAGCCGGTGCCCCGTCGCCGTCAAATGGATCGGGGATTTGTTTCCACACCGAAACCCTCCCGCCTTTCTGAAGGGCGGGAGGGCTGGTGAGGGGCCGAGTGCGTCAACTCTGCCAGGCGGACGCACTCCGTCGTCGGCGGCCTCGGCAGAAGCCGCCTTTGTCGTCCCCGGTGAGGGTCAGTAAGGTGCCACGCTGCGTTGAAAGCGTGGCCGAGCCTACCGATGCTGCCTCGGTCGCAAGTCGCGACGCTGGGTTATGTCGGTACCGAAAAGGAAGGTGCGTCGCGACCCGAAGGGGAAGCGCCGTTGCCTTACTCAATCCACCGCGCCGGTGTCCCA
>DATJIG010000178.1:0-36816 GCA_035493495.1 Alphaproteobacteria bacterium | reverse complement strand
CCGTGCTTCCACTCGTGGCGCTCGTACTCGGTATCGCCCTCGTTCCACAGCAGCGTGTAGCCGGAGCCGGTGAGCGCCAGCACGTGGGCGCCGGGACCGTGGCGGTGTGCCTTCTTGTAGGTGCCGACCGGCATCTCCGAGGTGTGCGCGTGCATGCAGCTGTCGGCGAGGATGATCTTGATGTTGCGGCTGCCGGCGCCGCGGGCGTCCCACTCCGGCAGCTCGAATGTGGCGAGGTCGGGGACGAAGTTCGTCTCCCACATGTGCTTGCCGGGCTTGAGGGCCAGGAACTCGCCGTCGCCGCTGTAGTGCTTCTCGGGCCCGATGCGGTCGGGAAACCGGAACGCATTGCCGAACAGGAAACGCTCGTTGCGGAACAGGTTCATCAGGAACGGGAAGTTGTTGAAGGAGACGAGGCGAGCCGGCTCCTGTCCCGAACCGTTGAAGAGCTGGAAGCGCTGGTTGAGCGGCGGGGAGAACAGCGAGCGTTGGCCCCACTCGAACGAGGCGCTCTTGCCGCCGCCGATGTCGCCCGTTCCGACATCGATGGTCGCGCTGCCGTGGCCCGACAGCACGTAGAACACCTCGTCGTAGAGGTGGCGGAGAGGCGCCGTCCGGGCGCCCGGTGGCAGATCGATCACCTGGATCCCGACGAAGTCGCCGCGTCCCTTGAGGTGGACGAACGCCGCGCGCACGCCATCGCCGAGGCGGGGCCACGGCGCGGTCTCGACCGTGGTCAGGTCGACGGCGAATGCGTCGACGATGGGGATGCCCTCGGACCTGGACCAGTCGAGGTAGCTGTCGATGAGATACCGCAGATTGGAATCGGCCACCGCGCGAACCCTCAGCGCAGCGGAATCGCTTCCATCATCTCCGCGAGCTGGCCCTTCCACACGCGGTCGATGTCCCAGCTCTCGATCAGGCCGGTCATCAGCAGATCGAGCTTGTCCTGGGTGTCGGCGTGACGCTCGGCCACCTGCATCAGCAGGCTGCCGTGGGCGACGTCGACCTCGGCGTGCTCGGCGGCGTTGAGCTGCTTGTGGAAGGGGATGCCGAGATCCGTCTCGAAGCGCTTGCCCATGCGGTAGGACATGCCGCCGCCCTGGACCCAGTCGGACGAGTTGCTGACCTCGAGCGCCGCGCACGACGCGAGGGCGGTGAGCCAGTGGGTGCTGCGGGCCATGTGGAGATACGCATAGACGCAGGTGCGGGTGCCTTCGCGCATCTTCTCGTTTTTGAAGTCTTCGAGGGTGAGGTGGATCTCCTTGCTTTGGCGGACCTGCAGCGAATAGTGGTCCTCGACGCCGCGGGTCTTGTTGCCCGCGAGTTCGTCTTCCTCGTGCTCCCAGATAAGCTTCTTCACGTCCATCGGCGAAACGCCCTGGGCCAGCGCCCAGCAGTCGCGGCGGTTGAGGTTCCAGAACGCCTTCTGGAGCGTGTAGACCTGCGCGCGCTTCTCGTTGAGCGGCAGCGACAGGATGCGCTTGTACTGCGGCGATTCGAACTGGGCGTTGGCGAGCCTCCGGACCTCCTGCACGAACGCCTTGAGGTCGACGGAGGACTTGAGGACGGTGGCCATGGAACTCTCCCAGTGTTCTTTCGGGCGATTATATCGCCCGGCGAGCGATGAAATCACGGCGGATCGCGCGGGTTTTGACGCGCGACACCCTGGCTCGCGTTTCAAAAAGTGGAACCTATTTTGCTTTTTGTAAAGGGCGATTATGCTGCAACATCGGGCCAGTAAGAGCGGGAATTCGGTGGCGCCGCGGTGTGCTCTCCGTCTATAACCCAGCCCTCGGAAAGGTCAGCCATGGCGCCCCGTACCCAGAGCGCGAAACGCAAGCCGAAGTCGCCCCGCGCCGCCGCGGGCAACCGTTCGGTCGTCGTCGGCGTGCATCTCCTCAAGACCATCGCCGGACTCCAGGCGCCGGCGTCGCTGGGCGAGATCGCCAAGGCCGCCGGCCTGTCGGCGAGCCGCACCCATCGTTTCCTCGCCGGTCTGATACAGACCGGCCTCGTCGAGCAGAACCTCAACACCGGCCGCTACGATCTCGGTTCGACCATCGTCGAGCTCGGGCTGATCGCGCTCGGTCGCACCGACGCGGTGAAGCTTGGGAGCGAGGCGCTCGTCGCGCTGACGGAGCGCACGGGACTCGTATCGCTGCTCAGCACCTGGGGTTCCCACGGACCGACGCTGGTGAAGTGGGAGCCGGGCCGCATCCAGACCGCGGTGCGCTTGCGCGAGGGCCGCAACCTGCCGCTGCTCACCACCGCGACGGGACGGGTGTTCCTCGCCCATATGGCGGCATCGGAGACCAGGGCGCTGCTCGATGCCGAGCTGAAGGCGCGCACCGCGGCGAAAGGACGCGTGCCGTCGGCGTCCGATATCCAGGCGATGCGCGACGACGTGCTGAGCAAGGGATTTGGCCGGTCCTCCGGCGAGGAGAACCCGGGGCTGTCGGCGATGGCCGCACCGGTGTTCGATCACGAGGGCCGGATCGCCATGGTGGTGACGATCATCGGCATTCTCGGCACCTACCCGACCGATGCGGAGGCGGAGCCGGCACGGCTGCTGAAGGCGACGGCGGATCAGTTGTCGCGGCGGCTCGGCGCGCCGCAGCCGGGATTGCGCGGGCGCGGCGCGGCGCTGGCAACCACCGTCACCGCCGATGCGCCGTCGGCCTGAGCTCAAAACTTCTCGTTAGATCTTGGCGCGCTAATCCTTAGCGAGCGTGCAGTCGATCTCGATCGCCGTGTTCGGCGGTGTCGGCCGCGGCAGGATGCTGACCTGCTTGTAGCCCTGCTTGCTGCAGCCGATCTCGACGTTCTTGGGATCGACGCTCTTGGCGAATCCCGGAATGCGGTAGTGCCCGAGCACGTCGGTGCGCGCGGTCAGCGTCGAGTTCATTTCCTTGATGGTCGCGGTGATGACCGCGTCCGACACGAGCTTGCCGCCCGACTCGCGAACGAAGCCGAAGAACGGCAAGCCGCGATCGTCGCTCTCGTCTTCCTCGAAGAACTCGATCCCGTTCGCCGCGGCGGGGACGTGAATCAGGGCGGCGATGGCGAAGGTCATCGCCGCCGCCGCAAACGACGCTGTGAGCAGCCTGTTCATGTGCCCTCCCATAAAGCCCCCGTCCCTGGGACGCGGCGTTTCCCGCCGTCTGGGTCCGCAGTTTACTAAATGAACCACACCCTGGCGAGGTACATCAAATAGGCAATGCACGCCACAGGAACCACCCAGGCCAGGGTGGCGAGCGCCCGGTTCCAGCGGGCGGGCAGGGCAATCGAGAGCACCGCCGCGACCACCCCGGCGATCGCCGCCGTCACCATCCAGCCGTACCAGTTGATCGGCGGCCCGAGCGTCGGCGGCTGGGCCGCAAAATGGAATTCGCCCACCGCGGGGTAGTAGGCGAACAATTGCCAGTCGTACGGGAACGCCAGCGCATAGACCACCGCGTAGACGATGGCGAAGACGGGAAAGGCGCGCGACATCGCGTTCATAGCCCGAACCCCCGGATGTTGGTGAGGAGATGTCCGACGATGAAGTTCCACCACACGGTGAACGCAAGGACCATCGTCATCGCCTTCCGCGCCGAGCCATACTCCTCGAGCTTGCTCTTCCACACCAGCCAGTAGACCGGCAGCATGCCGAGCCCGATCGCGGCCAGGTGCTCCTTGATCTCGAACGAGCCGTTCGCGGCCTTGAGCCGCAACTGCTCGAGGAACGTCCGCACCTCGACGCGATAGTCGGGATAGAGCAGCCCGCCCATCACCACGTCGAGCACATAGAGGATGACGATAGCGTTGGTGTAGGACGCGGCGCGCACCGCGCGGAAGTTGGCGAAGAACGAGCGTGGTCCGGCCGGTGCTGGCCACCAGGCGGCGAGTGCCTGATGGGTGAGCGCGCCGATCAGCAACACCGCCACCAGCATGTGGGCGATGAGAAGCGTGGTCAGCATCGAAGCCCCCGTATTTATTTTCTCGTTGCCGCTATTGTCGCAGAATTTCCTGCGCCGCGCGCTCCCCTGATCGCACCGCGCCCTCGATCCACCCCATCCACGCCGAGGTGTGCTCGCCGGCGAAGTGGACCCGCCCCTCGGGCCGGGCGATCGCCGGCAGGAAGGCGGTCATCTGGCCCGGACGGGGGGCGGCGAAGGCGCCCCAGGCCCACGGCTCCCCGGCCCAGCGAACCGTGACGACGCGCTCGATATCCGTTTCAATTTCCGGGAAGGCCTGGATCGCCAGCGCCCGCACGGCGCGTTCGCGCTGGGAGGCGTCGATGGCGGCGAGCGACGCATCCATGCGGCCGCCGACGGTCCCAGACAGCAGGCCGCGCGGCCCCGGCTGAGCCGCGCCGTCGTCCCAGAATTCGGCGGCGAAGTCGGTGCGCGCGGCGCCGCTCAGGCCGGCCTTGGACCATCCCCGCCGACCGGTCTGAACGAGGAGGCGGGTGGCCGGGTAGTAGGAGAGCTCTGCGATCGCGCTCATTGTCGTGGCGGAGAGCGCAGGCGCGATCTCGACCCGACGCAGCGCCGGAAAGGGAATTGCGACGACGACGCGGTCGGCGACTACGCGCGTGGTGCGGCCCTGGCTTTCGTACGCGACCGTCACCCCGGCGCCCCCGGGCTCGATGCGCCGCACCGCGGCGCCGGTAACCACGGTATCGCCGAGCGATCGCGCGAGCGCCGTCGGCAACGCGTCCATGCCGCCGCGCACGGTGAAGAACTTCGGCGCGCCGCCGTTGAGCGCGATCTGACGCAGCACGTAGAGCGCCGATACCGCGAACGGATCGCCGCCGAGCGTCATCAGCGCGACGGCGTCCTCGGACGCGCCGCGCGCCTTCAGCCACTGCGGCCACGTCACCCCATCGTAGGATCTCCAGCGCGCGTAGGTTGCGGCGTCCGGCTCCGGAACGTCGACATCGCGCACGGCATCGGCGGTGTAACGCGTGAGCAGGGTGCCGGGACGCAGTCCTCGTTCGTCGGGCTTGAGGTTGCGCGCGGCGGCGGCGAGCGCGGCGTCGTCAGTCGCGCGCAGGCGCTGCCCACGCACCAGCCGCACGGAATCGCCGCTGCCGCCGAACGGAGCGACGTCGAGCCCGAGATCGGAGATCCAGCGCACGACGAACGAATGGCTGTCGGCGATTCGGGCGGCGCCGGCCTCGCCGTGCAGCCCCTCGGCGAACGTGCGGACGGTACGCACCCGGCCGCCGACGCGATCGCTCGCCTCGAGGACGAGGACGCGGCGCCCCGCGTCCTTGAGCCGGCGGGCCGCGGTCAGCCCGGCCATGCCAGCACCGATCACGACGATGGGTCTGGAACTGTCGGCGGTCTGGGCAAATCCGCCGATCGCCCGCGTGGGCGCGGCCGCCAGCGCGAGAGCGCCGGCCTTGATGAACCGTCTGCGACTGATGCCTGCCATGCCCTTGCACTCGATGGGCGCTTTCGTTGAGGCGAGGGTAGCCGGGCGGGCGCGCAGCGCCAAGCGGCTGCCTTGCCAACAGATTGGCGCGACGCGATCATCACGGCGGGAGCGGGGGAGAGATGATTCGCCTCATACTCACGGTCGCGGCGCTGGCGGTGGTCGCATGCGCGTCGCACGCCGGCACGACGCTGGATGCGGTGCGCGCCCGCGGCCATCTGACGTGCGGCATCGCCGGCGATCAGCCCGGGCTGTCGCGGATCGACGCGAGCGGCTCGGTGACCGGCATTGAGGCCGACGTCTGCCGTGCGGTCGCGGCGGCGATCTTCGGCACCGGCGAGCGGATCGAGTTCCGCCGGCTCGGCACCGTCCGCGACTTCCTCGGCGCGAGCGACATCGACCTCGTGGTGCACGGCCTGACCTGGACCTTCGCGCGCGAGACGGAGCTCGGTGTCCGCTTCGGCCCGGTGACGCTCTACGACGGGCAGGCGCTGCTCGTGCGCGCCAGCGTGAAGAGCTTCGACGATCTCGTCGGGCGTCGCGTCTGCGCGCGCACGTATCCGGGAGAGATCATCGGCAACCTGCAGCGCGCCTTCGCCGCGCGCGGTCTCGCTCTTGCCGTCGACGCGCAGCCGACGCGCGCCGCCGCCGAGGACGCATTCTTCGCCGGCGGCTGCGACGCGCTCAGCGCCGATGCGACGGAGCTCGCGGCGGCGCTGCTGATTCGGCCGCATCGACTCGAGGAGTACGGGGTTTTGCCGGAGCGACTCTCGAAGGAGCCGTTGGCGCCGCTGATGCGCCGCGGCGACGACGAGTTCTTCGACGTCGTGCGCTGGACGGTGTTCGCGCTGATCGATGCCGAGGAATTGGGCATCACGGCGCGAACGGCGGAGTCGTCGCGCGACGATCCGCGCGCGCGCGAATTCCGCGCCGCCGCATCGAAGCGCCTCGGGCTGCGCGCCGGCTGGACCCTCGACGTGGTGCGCGCCGTCGGCAACTACGGCGAGATCTACGACCGCAATCTCGGCGAGGGCAGCGCGGCGCGCATGCCGCGCGGCGCCAACGATTTGTGGCGTAACGGCGGGCTGATGTACGCGCCGCCGGTTCGTTAGGGGCAGTGGACGCCCGGCCCAGCTTCACTATGATTGCGCCAACATACAAATGGGGCCCGCAGCCACGCTGACGCGCCCATTGGAGGCACCATGCATTCGCTGACGATCTCGTCCCTGGCCGCCACTCTCGCCCGCGTCGCCGGCGCAATGCTCGTGGCCGGGCTGCTCGTGGCACCGGCCGCGCACGCCGATGACGTCGCGGACTTCTATAAAGGAAAGACCTTCCAGTTCGTCGTCGGCTATCCGCCGAGCGGTGGCTACGACGCCTACACGCGGCTGCTCACCCGCTACTTCGGCAAGCACATCCCCGGCAATCCGACAGTGATCGTGCAGAACATGCCGGGCGCTTCCAGCCTCAAGTCGGTGCAGTACATGGCCGCGGTCGCGCCCAAGGACGGGACGACGGTCGGCATGTTCAACCGCGGGCTGATGCCCCAGGCCAAGATGAAGCCGCAGGAGGTCAACGTCGACTTCAGCAAGCTGACCTGGATCGGCAGCATGAACAGCGACATCGCGATCTGCACGATCTGGGGGGCGAAGGGCATCAAGACGATCGATGATCTGCGCAAGTCGCAGATCATCGTCGGCGACACGTCGAAGAACAGCGGCGGTTACATCTACGCCTCGATCCTGCACAGCCTGGCGCCGGACAATACGCGCACCATCCTCGGCTACGGCACGAGCGGTGACGTCTGGCTGGCGATGGAGAAGGGCGAGGTCGACGCGAATTGCAACGTCTGGAGCAGCATGAAGAGCCAGCGCGCCGAGTGGTTCCGCGACAAGA
Organism: Alphaproteobacteria bacterium; assembly: GCA_035493495.1. Lineage (GTDB taxonomy): Bacteria > Pseudomonadota > Alphaproteobacteria > SMXQ01 > SMXQ01 > DATJIG01. Next base: position 29,496 of record DATJIG010000178.1, on the reverse strand, counting down.
AGGCCAACGTGCTGGTGCAGTTCTCGAAGACTCCGCATCCCGACCTCAAGGACGTGCCGCTGGTGTTCAACATCGCGACCACGCCTGAGCAGAAGAAGGCGCTCGATTTCCTGATGGCGGCGGAAGCCATCGCGCGTCCCATTGCCGGCCCGCCGGGCATGAATTCGGCGCGCACCGCCGCGCTGCAGAAGGCGTTCATGGAGACGATGAAGGATCCCGAACTGATCGCCGCCGCCGAGAAGACTCAGATGGAGCTCAACCCGGTCGACGCCGCGGGAGCGGCGAATATCGCGAAGGAGATCGCAGGCACGCCCGCGGATGCGATCGAGCTCGCGAAAAAGATGATCGACGTCGAGTGACGTCGACGCCGGATCTCCGATTTCGGGGGATGACAGCGGCGCTCGCGGCGAGGACGTCGCCGCGAGCGTTTCGCTGAGGCGGTGGATGCATCGGTCGACGCGCGACCGCACGCGGCGGGAAGGTGAAGCGGCGACGGGCGCCGTTCAGGATTCCTTCCCGCGCACGTGGCCGGTTACGCGGCGCCCCAGACCCGACCCCAGAACTCGCGGACGCTGAACCTGCGGGCCACGCATTGCACGCGCCCCGAGACGTCCGCCGCGGTCATGCTGCCGTGGTAGTGGCAGTCGCAGAGCAGATAGTGCGCTTCGTCGCGATTGAGTTCGAAGAAGCCCACCGCATCGCCGTAGCAATCGCTGCCGAGGCCCTGCTCGCGCAGAATCGGGTCCGCGAAGGCGACCGAGAGCGGCGTGTTGTCGTCGCGCAGCGGACGGCGTTCCTCCTCGGTGAGGAATTCGACGCGCATCAGGCTCTTCAGCCGGCGGTTGCCGTGTTGTTCGAGAGCGGCCGCCCACCGTTCGAGCTTCTCGCGGCGCGATAGCTTGGGCGCCGAGGAGATGCTGACTTTCGCGATCCGTTCCAGTTCCTCGAGTGGCTTGTGTTCCATGGTTTTCCTCCGGTGCATTGCGACAGACGCGGCGCCGCGTCGGACGCCGCATACCAGGGAGGACAACCGCCTATCTTTATTTCTTGGAGCGGCCAGTGCTCCACCGGCCTCGCGCAGCAAGATACGCCTGTCGCGCAAGGGCCGGAACGGTCCGTACGACACTGTCCGCTCTTGATTCAGGCATGCTCGAAAAATGCCTTAGCCTGTTGTCGCGCGCTGACGCGGCTGCCCAAAGGCTTGGCAGCGATCGCGGTCGTTCAGCGCGGAGGCCCGCGCATGACGTCGCGGAAGAGGCGTCGCCAGCGACTCTCCTCGTCGGCGTCGAACTGGATCGGGATGATGGTCTTGCCGTCGAGTGCGGCGATCAGTCCGGGCGGATTGGTTTCGATGCCGCGCCGGGTCGGGATACGGCCCTTCGACGCAAGCTGCCGCTGGGCCGGCTCGCTCAGCAGGAAGTTGGCGGCCAGCCGCGCGGCGTTGGGATGCGGAGCCTTCGCGCTGACGCCGAGGTGATTGTAATAAACCACTACCGGATCGAGCACCCAGAAATCGGTCGGCGCGCCGCCGAGCTTCAGGTTCGCCGTCAGGTTGAGGGTGTTGTTGAGGGCGAGCGCGTATTCGCCCGAGCCGACGGAGCGGGCGAGGGCCAGGTGTCCCTGCACCATCACCGGCTTGAGGGCGCTCGCCAGATCGCGCGCGAGCGTGGCACCTTCGGTTTCCCCGAAGTGCTTGTAGAGAGCGGCGAGCCATTCGCCGTCGGAATCGTCGATGGCGATCCGGCCTGCCCACTCGGGATGTTTCAGAAATTCCGCATAGGTCTTAGGTAGGACCGCGCGATCCACCAGCCGGGTGTTGTAGGCGGGAACGCCGAAATTCGCCGCGACACCGTGCCAGAGGCCGTTGGGGCCGCGCGTATCGAACGCGGCGAACCGCGCCTCGGGCAGATCGATGGGAGCGAGGAACTCCCGCGGGATCTTGCTCACGCCGGTGTTCTGCAGAATGTCCCAGGTCTGTTTTCCGGCGCGAGCCTCGACCAGGATGCGGGCGATGAGCTGCGAATCGGAGCCGCGGACGTATTCGGCCTTGAGGCCGGTTTCACGCTCGAAGATTGCCCACAGCGGCAGGGCCTCTTCCTCGTTCACCGAGGCGAAGATCGTCACCGATCCTTCCTGCCGTGCCGCGGCGAGGAGCGACGGCTCGATCCACGAGCGATCGGCGTCGCCGGGAGGCGAGACGACCCGCGCGGCCTCCTGTGCGTAGCCGCCGGACGCGGCGGCTGCCAATGCGAACGCGGCGAGAACGAAGAGCCGTTGCCCAAGCAGCTGGCGCATGGTCGCCATGGCTCAGAAGGTCATCATCGTGGTGGCGGTGAGCGTCACCTTGTCCAGAACGCGCGATGCCGTGGTGAGGTGCACGACCGTATATTGCTCCTGGTAGGGGCTGTCGGACGAGATCGCGTCGACCGGCACGATCACGTTGTAGCCGCGCAACGCTGCGCCGCTTGCCGAGTGCAGCACCGAAGTGTGCGCGGCGGTGCCCACGGCGATGACGGTTTTGATTCCCCTGTCCTTCAGGATTTTTTCGAGGTCGTTGCCCATGAACTTGTCGGGGCCGAACGACGGCAGCACCGAATCGCCCGGCGCCGGCGCGATCTCCTTCAGGATGTCGGCGGCGGTGGTTGTTCCGGACAACGTGTAGAGCACCGTCATGCCCTTGGCGCGGCCGTCGGCCACCAGCTTCTGAAGCCTCGGTACGCTGGCGGCGCAGCGTGGCCGTGGCTGCGCCGTGCAGGTCTGCGAATTGACGTCCATCACCAGCAGCGCGGTGGTTTTCGGATCGTCGATCTTCGCCGGCTTCAACGGCGGAGGCGGTGGTGCCTTGATGGTGTTCCAGTCGTCGATGACCGATTGCGCCGCGACGGGCCCGCCGAAGACACCGAGACCGAACGCGGCCACCAGCGCGAGGCGCGCTGCGCGAAAACGCGGATACGCCATGAACCCCCTCCCTCGGTTGGTCGGCGCCCTACGGTCGCGCCGCGTGCCAGACTCCATCCTCGCCGTCGCCACGCGCGTCGCCGGGCTTCTTGTCCCAGACGTTGCCGTAGAGCGGCGCCCCTTTGTAGACCCACTGCCGTGCTCCGCTCGCGCGCGACACGATGGTGAAGTCGCCGTGCGGCATTTCGCTGCCATAGGCCTCGAGCGGCGGCCATTGCAGCGCGCACAGCGACGCGCAGTAGGGGGTATTCGGCTGGTCGCCGTCGTACGTGTAAAGCGTCATGCCATTCTGATCGACCAGCCGAGGCCCCACGGTTCCCGTCGTCTCGATGCGTGGCCCCTCGGGCCCGACGCGTGGTGGGGCGCACCCGGCCAGCGCGGCCACGGCGACGGCTGCGAACGCCACGACGACCAGAGACTTCACCATCGACACCTCCGACCGCTCGAACGCGGTTACTGGAAAACCTCGTTGAACTTGTTCTTGAGCGCGGCCGATTCCTTCTCGATCGCATCGTAGTCGACGGCCAGGATGTTCAGGCTCTTGAAATCCGGGCTTCCGGCGGGCGGAGCGACATCGACGCGGGCCGCGTAGCCGCCGTCTTCCGGAAACAGCTTCTGGGCGTTGATGCCGATCATGAACTCGGCGAAAGCTTTGGCCGCGTTCGGATTGGGGGATCCCTTGATAATCGAGGTCGGCGACGGAATGACGAACACGCCGTCGGCCGGATAGATCGTCATGATCTTGTGGCCCTCCTTGCGCGCGTCTGCCGCGTAGGAGTCGAGCGCGCCGGCGGCGATCAGGCGTTCGCCGCGCTTCAGGTTGTCGACGATCTGCTCGTTGCCCTGGACGACCATGATGTCGTTCTTCCGCAAGTCCTCGTAGTACTTCCAACCGTACTTCTTCGACAGCGTGCCGACCACCGAGAGCTGGAGCGAGGTGAACGACGGATCCGAGGTGACGAGCTTGCCCTTGTATTTGGCATTGGTGAGATCGGACCAGCCCTTCGGCAGGTCCGCCGCCGCCACCTTATCCTCGCGGGCGAAGATGGTCATCATGTTGAGGCGCTGGGCGACGTGATAGCCGTTCGGGTCCTTCGCCTCGTTGGGGATCTTGTCGAAGTCCTTCGGCTTGAAGGCAACGAACATGCCCTTGCGTGCCATCGCGTTCGCGGCCGACGGATCGGAGGTCGTGAGCACGTCGGCGGCGATGCGCTTGGCGTCGTACTCTTGCATAAAACGACTCAAGATCGCAGAACCGCCCGAGCGGAACAGCTCGACCTTGATGCCGCTCTGGCTCTCGAACAGCTTGGCCACTTTCTGCGCGGTGGCGATCGGCGTCGATGTGTACCAGACGACCTTGCCCTCCTTCTTCGCCGCCGCCATGTCGACGGCGTCCTGGCTCCGGACGGGGAGGGCGATGAAAAGCGACAACGCAACGACGGTAACGAGCAGTCCCAGACGTGTTTTTTTGTTCGTCATTGTTGCCTCCTGGATGTGTCTCAAATCGGTTCAATGTCCGCGGTAAACGGGCTCCGGCTGCGTGAAGAAGCTGAACAGGATGTGATAGACGAGCATGTAGTTCTTCTGCTGGAACGACGCATGGGAGATGCCGGGCATCACCACGAACTGCTTGTCGGCGTTCGGGAGCTTGTTGAAGAACTTGATGAGGTCGTCGAAGCCGGCGATGCCGTCGTACTCGCCACGCATGATGATGGTCGGCATCGTCAGCTTCGCCGGATCGTTCACCGGCAGCCCGGAGCACATGTCGACGTAGGTCCCGGTCGGCATCGAGCTGTCGAGCGCCAGGATCGCGTCGGCGAAGGCGTCGACCACCTTGTCCTCGGCGGTTCCCGGATGATCGCGGGTGAAGATGCTGTGCACGAACGCCCGGTCGATGGGACGGCGCGTCCTGGCCTGAAACTCGGGCAGCTTCTTCTTGCGTTCGGCGAGCGTCGGGCTGCCTTCGCCAGTCCAGACGTAGGCGTCGAGCGCGAGCCGCTTGACGCGGTCGGGATGCCGTTCGGCCAGCGCCGCCGCGCGCAGCGCGCCCGACGAGATGCCGTAAACCAGCAGCGGGCCGGAGTTGCGCGTCTTCAGGATGTAGTCGGACGCGGCGGCGAGATCGTCGGCCCCGTTGGCGATGTCGCTGTTAATGTGGCGGTGCTTGTCGGACCGGCCGTAGCCTTCCATGTCGACGCACCAGGTATCGAAGCCGCGCTTGGCGAACCAGTCCATCACCGATGAATCGGGGCGTCCGGGCACCTGCAGGTCGAAGGTCGGCTGCGACGCCATCGAGGAGCCGTGCACGAACAGCACGGTGCCGCGCTTGCCGGTCGGCTCGCCGACGTACTTCTCCCAGAGGAACAGCTTGATGTCGCCCTTCTTGGTCCAGTGCTCGCGTCCGACAATCGGGCCGGACAGAATCTCGTTCATTCTCTTTTCTCCTGATCGAAACGACTAAACGCGACGAAATGCGCTGCACGCGGTGGCGTCAATGACGACGCGCACGGAATCGCCCACAGACAGGCGCTGCGCCGGATGGGTCTGCACCCGGAGCGATGGTCCGCGGTCGAGAGTCACCTGATACTCGTGAATATTTCCGAGGAACGTCTGGTCGACGACCTTGCCGAGGGCGCCTTCGGGATGCGAGGCCGGCAGCAGCGTCACGTTCTCGGGCCGCACCGTGAGGTCGACCTCATCCCCGTCGGCGCAGCCGCTCGGGACCGCGACCGACAGGCGCTCGCCGTTGTCGAGCATCACGCCGTCGCCCGCGACCTTCGCGGACAGTACGTTCACCAGTCCCATGAAGTCGGCGACGGTCTTGTTCGCGGGGCGGCAATAGACGTCGTGCGGCGTGCCGAACTGCTGCAGCCGGCCGCCATGAATCACCGCGATGTGGTCGGAGAGCGCGAGCGCCTCGGCCTGGTCGTGAGTGACGTAGACGAAGGTGATACCGGTACGGCGCTGGAGCTGCTTGAGCTCGGTGCGCATCCGCTCGCGCAGTTTGGCGTCGAGATTGCTCAGCGGCTCGTCGAGCAGCAGAATCTCCGGCTCGACGACGAGGCTGCGGGCGAGTGCCACGCGCTGCTGCTGGCCGCCGCTCAATTCGTTGGGAAAGCGATCGGCTAATCCCGCGAGATTGACGAGCGCCAGTGTCTTCTCGACCCGGTCGCGGGCCGTCGCCGGCGGGATCCGGCGCAGCTTGAGCCCGAAGACGACGTTCTCGAACACCGTCTTGTGAGGCCACACGGCGTAATTCTGGAACACCATCCCCATGCCGCGCTTCTCCGGCGGGACGACCCCGTTCTCGGACGACAGTAGCCGATCGCCCACGTGGATGGTGCCGGCATCGGGCTTGAGATAGCCCGCGATCAGCCGCAGCGTCGTCGTCTTGCCGCAACCCGATGGCCCGAGCAGCGTCACGAACTCGTTGTCGCCGATGTCGAGATCGAGGTGATTGACGGCGGCCATGTCGCTGCCCTGACCGTCGTAGACCTTGGATAGACCCGCGATACGAATTCCCGCCATTACGCCGCAACCCCCGCTGGACGTTCCGTGGACGCACTGACTCTCCGCCCCATGCGGCCGCCTCCCAGCTTGCCGGCGATCAGGATCGCAACGCCGATGATGGCGACGTTGATCATGGCGAGCGCCGCCACCGGCTCGGTGTGGCCGGTCTCGTAAAGATTGTAGACGGCGACCGCGAGGGTCATGGAGCTCGAGCTGAACAGCAGGATCGACGCGCTCAACTCCTGGATTGCCGGCACGAAGACGAGCAGCCACCCCGCGAACAGGCCGGGCCGGATCAGCGGCAGCGTGATCTCGCGCATGATGTGGCCCCAGCCGGCGCCGAGGATCGCAGCGCTCTCCTCGAGCGAGGGGTCGACCTGGCGGAGCGAGGTGTCGGCGGCGCGCACGCCGAGCGGCAGGTAGCGACCCACGTAGGCCAGCAGCAGGATCGTCAGCGTGCCGTAGAGCGCGATCGGTACCTTGAGCCAGAACTGGAGAATTGCGACCGCCATGACGATGCCGGGCAGGCCGAGAGGGATGAGCGCCGCGTAATCGAGCAGCTTGCGGCCCGGAAGCTTGGTGCGGATATCGATCCAGCCGATGACGGCACCGATCAGCACCGCGATCAGCGCGGCACTGGTGGCAAGCAGCAGGCTGTTGGTGATCGCCCGCTGCGTGACGTCGTAGTCGAACAGGATGAATCGGTAGTTGGCGAACGTCAGGTTGTGCCAGAAGCCGAGGCCCCACGATTTGCTGAACGATACCGCGATCAGCGTCGCGTACGGCAGAACGATGGCGACGACGAAGGTCAGCATGCAGAAGACGAGCAGGACCCAGCGTGCCGCGCCGAGGTCGACGAGCTGCGGGCGGCTGCCCTTGCCGCCCAAAGTCACGTAGGAGCGGCGGGCGAGGAAGGCGCGCTGCAGGTAGAGCGCGGCGATGGTGATGGCGACGAAGATCAGCGACAGCGCCGACGCCAGCGCGTACTGCGGCGGGTAGTTGAAGAGGGAATAGAGACGCGTCGGCAGGGTGAAGATGCGCGCAGGCAGGCCGATGATCGCCTGCGACCCGAACAGCGCGATGGCGTTGACGAAAGCGAGCAGGGTGCCCGAGAGGATCGCCGGCGCGACCAGCGGTGCGGTGATGGTCAGCGCGGTGCGGAACTTGCCCGCGCCGAGGATCTGGGCCGCCTCCTCGTAGGAGGCATCGACCGACTGCAGCGCGCTCGAGGCCAGCAGGAACACGAACGGGAAGGTGTGGATCACCGTGACGATGACGAGGCCGGTCATCGAGAAGACGTTGAAGGTCAGCGCCGGCGCGCCGAGCACCTCGCGCATGAACTGGTTGGCGATGCCGGAGTTCGGGCTGAACAGGTAGACAAAGGCGATTGCAGTGAGAAAAGGTGGAGACAGGTACGAGAGATTCGCCGTGATCTGGAACAGCCGTTTGCCGGGCACGTTAGTGCGGCTGACCGCCCAGGCGAGCGGCACGCCGATCAGGACGCTGAACAGCGCGGTCCAGCCGCCGAGCATGAGCGAGTTGAGCAACGCCTGCACGTAGAGGCGGCCCGACAGCGCGCGCTCGAACTCGCCGAGCGTCGGTCCGTCGGCGGTCCACACGCTGCCGATCAGCAGGGAAGCCACGGGCAGCACGATGAGCACGACGACCGCAAGGATCGCGCCGCCCATCACCCACGGCTTCAGCCGGAATGCGTTGGCCAGTCTCATGTGCGCCTCGCGGGTGATCGGTCAGCGGGCGTAGCGCAGGACGACGCTGGTGTAGGCCACCGTGTGGTCGGCGATTGCGGTCCCCAAGGCGGCGCGGTCGAGCTCTGCCGGAAGCGTGCCCGGTTCGAGGTCGAGGGCGTAGATGCCGATCAGGTAATGGTGCGCCTTGTCGCCGGCGGTGGGGCAGGGCCCGCGGTAGTGCTCGAGACCGGCCGAATTCCGGCCTTGGGTGAATCCGGTCGCGCCGGCGACGCCCGCGCCTTCCGGCAGCTTCGTCGTCGCGAGCGGGATGTTGTAGACGAGCCAGTGGAACGAGCTGCCGCGGCCGCGGCCGCCGTCGGGATCGGACATCAGCAGGGCGAAACTCTTGGTCGCCGCCGGCCAGTGCGACCATTCGATCGCCGGCGAGACGTTGCCGCCCGAATTGCACGATCCGGTGTTGGCCTCGTGCTTCTTCAGCAGGAAGGACATCTCCGGGAAACCCGGAATCACGACATCGAGGGAATCGGGGCGCGGAGTGACATTGGGAGGGGCGGCGACTTGGGTTGGCCCACTGCTGCACGCGGCAACGACTGCGAACGCGGCCAATGCCCAGACTCGTACGGTCATGGTGCCAAAGCTCCCTGTTCTCCTTCTCGGCGCTTTTCGGTATTCGCGCCTTTTCGTTGTTATCGTTTTACATCGGAACGGTCGGTCCGCCGCCAGTCATCGCATGGGCGGGCCGTGGACGTGCGCACCCAATTTGCCGCGCTCGCGCCCCGGCCCGATTCGCCCCGTGTTCGCAACGATGAAGCAAATTAAAACATATAAACATTGTGCAATTTTTTATTTTACATAAAATTATGAACGATGCTATTAGTCTACATAACGAGATCGTTTTTATCGGCGCAGCAGATCATTCCGGTGAACGCCATGGCGACAGCACACCTTGAGGCCGCTCTGAAAGTGGCCAACGGCAACGCGCTTTCTCACACCGCGTGGAGTCATCTCGACGAGCTCGAGAGCGAGGCGATCCACGCGCTGCGCGAGGTCGCGGCCGAGTTCAAGAACCCGGTGCTGCTGTTCTCCGGCGGCAAGGATTCGACGGTGCTCCTCCGGCTCGCCGAGAAGGCGTTCCGTCCCGGCAAATTTCCGTTCCCGCTGATGCACGTCGATACCGGCCACAACTTTCCCGAGGTAATCGAATTCCGCGACCGGACCGTGGCGCAGCTCGGAGAGCGTCTGATCGTGCGCACGGTCCAGGAGTCAATCGACAAGGGGCGGGTCAAGCTCAAGCACGCCAACCAGAGCCGCAACGCGCTGCAGACCGTGACCCTGCTCGATGCCATCGCTGAATTCGGCTTCGACGCGTGCATCGGCGGCGCGCGGCGAGACGAGGAGAAGGCGCGGGCCAAGGAACGCATCTTTTCGTTCCGCGACGCCTTCGGTCAGTGGGATCCGCGTCGCCAGCGTCCCGAGCTGTGGAGCCTTTATAACGGCAGGCTCGATCAGGGCGAGCACATGCGCGTCTTCCCGCTCAGCAACTGGACCGAGCTCGACGTCTGGCAGTACATCGCCCGCGAGAGCCTGGCGCTGCCGCCGCTCTACTACGCCCACGCCCGTCCGGTGGCGATCCGCGGCGACATCCTGCTGCCGGTTGCCGACATGGTCGACATCCAGCCGACCGATCGGATCGAGACCCGCGTCGTGCGCTTCCGCACCGTCGGCGACATCTCGTGCACCCTGCCGGTGGAATCGGATGCCATCGACGTGCAGGCCATCATCGCCGAAACCGTGAAGGCCCGGGTCAGCGAGCGCGGCGCCACGCGCCTCGACGACCAGGCGTCCGAGACGGCGATGGAGGAACGCAAGAGGGCTGGGTACTTCTGATGTCCGCGTTGCAGTTCGAAGACAACGGCATCCTGCGCTTCACCACCGCGGGCAGCGTCGACGACGGCAAGAGCTCGTTGATCGGGCGCCTCTTGTACGACGCCAACGTCGTGCCCGATGACCAGATCAAGGCGCTCGAGCGTACCGCCCAACGCAAGGGCGAGGAGGCGATCGACCTCTCGCTCCTGACCGACGGACTCACCGCCGAGCGCGAGCAAGGGATCACCATCGACGTCGCATATCGCTACTTTGCAACCGCGAAGCGCAAGTTCATCATCGCCGACACGCCCGGCCACGAGCAGTACACCCGCAACATGGTGACCGGCGCCAGCACCGCCGACGCCGCGGTGATCCTGGTCGATGCGCGCAAGAGCATGACGGTGCAGACGCGCCGCCATCTCTACCTCGCGCACCTCCTCGGCATTCCGCATCTCATCGTCGCGGTCAACAAGATGGATCTGGTCGGCTTTGACCAGGCGACGTTCGCGTCGGTATCCGACTCTGTGACCGCGTTCGCGACGGCACTTGGTGCCCAGCGCCCGATCCTGATCCCGGTCTCGGCCAAGTTCGGCGACAACGTCGTCAAGGCGAGTGAGCGCACGTCGTGGTACGGCGGCCAGCCGCTGCTCGCCGTGCTCGAGGAGCTGCCGCAGGCCGTCCGCCTGCAGCACACGCCGTTCCGCTTTCCGGTCCAGCTCGTGCGCCGCGTCCCAGCCGCCGAGGGCGGTCAGAGCCGCGTCTACTCCGGCCGCATCGAATCGGGTTCGGTCGCGGTCGGCGACGAGATCACCGTGCTGCCTGCCGGCAACCGCACCCGTGTCCGCGCCATCTCGACCTTCGACGGACCGCTCGAGCGCGCGTTCGCGCCGCAGTCGGTCAACATCGAGGTCGCCGACGACATCGACATCGCCCGCGGCGACCTGTTCGCGCCGGCGGCCGCGCCGTCCAGGACCGGCGACAAGGTCGAGGCGACGCTGTGCTGGTTCTCCGACGACGCCTATCAGGGCGGTGGCCGGTACGCGGTGAAGCAAGGGACGCGGACGATTCAGGCCCGCATCGCCGCGATTGCCCACCGCTTCGACGTGGCGAATCTCGCCAATGAGGCGACGACGTCGCTGCAGCGCAACGACATTGCCCGCGTCACGCTGCAGTTCGCGCAGCCGATCGCCTTCGACGCCTACCACGACAACCGCTCCACCGGCGCCTTCATTCTCATCGACGAGTACACCAACGCGACCGTCGCCGCCGGCATGATCGCGGCGTAGCAGCTCGCGATGGCTCGCCCGCTTCTCATCGTGCCGGGGCTCGGCGGCTCCGGGCCCAGCCACTGGCAGTCGGTCTGGGAGTCCGAGCTCCCCGATGCGACCCGGGTCGAGCAGGCGGACTGGGATCAGCCGCATCGCGACGCCTGGATCGCCGCCGTCCGTCAGGCGATCGCGGCGAAGCCGGGGAGCGTCGTTGTTGCCCATAGCCTCGGCTGCATCCTTCTTGCCCATCTGCTGGCCGAACATCCCGAGACGCCGGTCGCCGCCGCCCTCTTGGTGGCGCCCGCCGACGTCGAGCGCCTGACGCCTGCGCCCGAGTGCGTGCGGCGGTTCGCGCCGGTGCCGACCAACCGGCTGCCATTCCCGTCGATCGTCGTCGCCAGCGGCAACGATCCGTTCGCGAGCTTTGCGCGCGCCGAGTCCCTTGCAGCAGCGTGGGGAGCGGAGCTGATCGACGTCGGCAATGCCGGGCACATCAACGTCGAGGCCGGCTTCGGTCCCTGGGCGGCAGGCCGCGCGATCCTCGACCATTTGATTACGCGGATCGACGCCGGCCGCTGACGCGAGAAGCGACGGTACGATTGCGTGCCATCTTCCGTGCGCGCCGCGTGCGTTGGTATTGCTACGGACGTTGAGTTGGAGATCCTTCCAGCATAAGAAACGCAACGGCGAGGAAGCGCCTCCTACACTCGTGACGTAGAGAGGCTTTATGACGAAATTCGTTTCCATCGGTGCGGCCGTGGCCATTTCCGCGGTTGCCGTTGTCGGCGGCCCTGCGCGTGCTGCCGACGTCTACGACGGCCAAACCATCAATTTCATCATCGGCGGGAATCCGGGCGGGGGCTACGACACTTATGCCCGGCTGGTCGCCCGCCATCTCGCGGACCACATTCCGGGCCATCCGACGATCGTGCCGCAGAACATGCCGGGGGCGGGCAGCGGCAAGGCGGCTCAGTACATGTTCACCGTCGCGCCCAAGGACGGAACGGCGATCGGCGCGCTCTATCCGGGCGCGATCATCGGCCCGCTGCTCGACGACAAGACGAAGTGGCACTTCGATCCGACCAAGTTCGTCTACGTCGGAAGCGCCGACAGCGGGCAGCGCCTGTGCCTGACCTGGAAAACCTCGGAGACGAAGACCTTTGATGATGCCCGCAAGCGCAAGACCGTCATGGGCGCCAGCCAGGCCGGCGGCTCGACGCGTGATTATGCCTATCTGCTGAACCACATGGCGGGAACGAAGTTCGACGTGGTATCCGGCTACAAGGGCTCGAGTGACATCCTGCTCGCCATGGAGCGCGGCGAGGTCGAGGGCCTGTGTGGCTTCGACTGGTCAAGTCTGCTCGCCCAGAAGCCCGACTGGGTGAAGAACAAGTCGGTGAACATCCTTCTCCAGATGGGCGTCGATGCGAACGAGGATCTGTCGAAAAAGGGTGTGCCGGAGGTCTGGAAGTATGTCGACTCCGACGACGATCGCCAGGCGATCCGGCTCATCGTCAGTCAGCAGGTCTTCGGGCGCCCCTACATTCTCCCGCCGGGAACGCCGGGCGATCGCGCCAAGATCCTGCGCACTGCCTTCGACGCGACGATGAAGGACAAGGCGTTTCTCGACGATGCCGCGAAAGCGCGCATCATCATCGAGCCGACCTCGGGCCAGAAGGTCCAGGACCTTGTAAAGGAGCTGTACGCGACACCGACGCGTATCGTCGACAAAGCCAAGTCGGCGACGACGCCCGGCTCGTAGGCAGCCACCAGCGGACAATACCGATCGCGTCGAAGCGCCACCGGGTATCCCGGTGGCGCCATTACGCGTCCGTCGATACTCTGTGTAAGGAAGGGCTGGACGAAGGCCGATGCGTTCACCTCCGCGTGTGGGCGCATGAAAGTCCTTGATTGCCGAAAGCGGCACTAGTATTGCAAACGCGGCCTGTACTATCGGCGTCGCGTGGGGGCGAACATGGCGAGCAAGATCGAAACCAAAAAAGAGGCGAGCAAGCCCAAGAACAAGTACGACTGCAGCAAGTGCCCGGGGTATTGCTGCTCGTACGGGCGGATCATCGTGTCGGACTTCGACATCAAGCGCCTGGCCAAGCACCACGGTGTCACCGAGGAAGAGGCGAGAGCGAAGTTCACCGCCAAGGGCGTCGACCCCGGCGAGCGCATCCTCCGCCACAAGGCCGATCCGTACTACCGCACCGTCTGCCGCTTCCTCGACTCGAAGAAGCGCCGGTGCACGATCTACGAGGCACGGCCACGCGTCTGCCGCGAGTTCCCGGGCGACACCCACTGCGGCTACTACGATTTCCTCAAGTTCGAGCGCGACGCCCAGGAAGATCCGAACTGGATCTCAACCACCGACGGCGCGGCGTAAGCCGTCCACCGGTCGGATCGGCGCCCGCACCTTCGCGTGCGCTTCGTCGCCCGGTTATTTCGCGCCGAGGTGCGACTTGGCGCGCCGGCGCTCGCGGCCTTCGTAGGCCTTGGCCGACGTGTCGCCGATTCCCTGGAAATCGATGAGCTCGATTCCGTTGCCGTCGGGGTCGTGGAAGTACGCATGCCGCCCGGTGAAACTGCGGTGGCCCTTGTCCTCGTACAGCAGCACGTCGACGCCCTTTGCTTCGAGGTGCGCCATCGCCGCGTCGAAATCGTCGCCGTCGACGATGAAGGCGTGGTGAATCAGGGTGTCGCCGGGCTTGTTCGGCGGCTGGTGGTAGCCCGACTTCGACAGCACGAAGTAGTCGTCGCCCGCGCGCATGAACACCGTCGTGTCGTTCTGGCGCCAGTAGCTGCACCCCAGCACGTCCTCGTAGAAGCGCCGCGCCCGTTCGAGATCGGCGACGCCGATGGTGAAGTGGAGGATGCCGGTCGGCTTCACCGGGCGCGGCTCGGTGTAGTGGACCGTAGTTGCCTCGCGCAGGGTCTTGCTCTTGAAACCGCTCATGATGCTCTCGCTGTTGAGGGGCCTGGACGCTAGTGGGTTTCCTTCGGCCGGACGGCGGTCCGTGCCAGCGCCTTGATGTCCTCGGGATAATCGTAGCTCTTCAGGATCAGCGCCGCCATCTCCGACCCCCCGATCGGCGTCACCTCGCGCTTCTGCTTCCTGGATTCGTCGAGGAATTCGGCGTCGGCCATGGTCGCCATGAAGCCGTCCTGCAGCGCCTTGACCCGGTCCGGCGGCACCTCGGGGGCGACGAAGAACGGCCGGCCGAGGGTCTTCACCGTCATCAGAATCGTCCACACCTCGCGCTCCTGGTCGTTGCGGGCGAGATCGAGCGGCGTCGGCAGGTCGGGCAGGTCGGCGCTCCGCTTGAGACCGAGCTGCAGCAGGAGGTTGATCTTCTTCTCTGCGAGCCATTGGGGGCGCGTGTTCGGGATATCGGAATAGGTCCAGTTGACCGTTCCGCCGACCTCGCCGCGCTCGATGGCGAGGATCAGCGGCGCGCTCCCGCTGTAGCCGCTGACGACCTTGAACCTGGTGCCGTAGATGTTGTTCAGCGCGTGAGCGAAGAGCTCGGTGTCGGTCGACGGGCCGGTGCCGCCGACGATCAACTCCTTGGTGAACATGTCCTGGATCGTCTTGATCCCGGTCGCGGCCCAGGCGACGACGACGCCGACCTCGCTCGACGAGTTGCCGATCCAGTTGATCTTGAGCACGTCGTACTGGACGCCGGGGTTGCCGAACAGCGGCTCGAACGGGATCGGTCGCTGCGGGGCCGCGATAAACGTGCCATCCTTGGCGGCGACCGTGTAGACGAAATTGGCGGACCGGACGGAGCCGGCGCCCGGCATATTCTGCACCACGAAATCCGGGTTGCCTGGAATGTGCTTGGCGTAGTGGCGGGCGACGGTGCGGGCGTTGGCGTCGTAGCCGCCGCCCGCGTCCGACCCGACGATGATGGTGATGCGCTTGCCGCGATAGAAGTCCTCGATGCTCTCCGCCGCCGCGGCCGAGGTCCCGATCGCGCCACACAACGCCGCCACGCACGCAATCCGACCACGCCACCGCATCGCACTCTCCCCTCTCTGCATCGGCCCGCGATTGTCTTTCAATTTCCGGGCCATTCGGATGGAGCGCTCTCGCGCGTCTTCGCGGTTTACGCGGCGCCGGCCTCCCGCGCGCCTGCCTGTTTCGCGAGCAACCGGTCGACCGCCGATTCGACCGCGGTGCCCTTGAAAAAATCGGGGTTCATCCGCGCGTGCAGGTTGACCGGATTGCGGAAGGTGAACGCCTCGAAGTCGTCCTCGGTGATCAGCTTGCGCTCGACCAGCTTCCAGGCATCGGTCAGCACGCGCGTCATGTCGGGGACGTCCCAGTGCCCGATGTCGGAGCTGAACACCGCCTTGAGCTTGGCGCCCATGTGATTGAGGCGGGTATCGAAGGCGCACGCGGTCATCCGGTCGTCGGCCTCGCAGCCGAAGTAGAAGTTCGGCACGAACAGGGCGCGGATGTCCTCTTCCTTCTCGATGCCGCAGGCCGCGAAATCGTCGAGCCGCGAGCGGTCCTCGTCGAGCTTGGCGTTGTAGAGGTCGGGATGGGCGCGGATGTAGTCCGGGGTCAGGCGCTCGTCGCCGTAGCGCTCGAACATCTCGACCATCAGGTTCATATCGAGCTTGGCCGGGTCCATGTGCTCGCGCAGCCAGCCGACGTTGCGCTTCTCCCAGAACTCGAACAGATCGTTGTAGAGGGCGCAGGCCCACGCCACGCCGCCCTCGAGAAAGCCGACGTTGAGTCCCGGGAACTTGCGCGGAATGCCGCCGAGGAACATCGAGCGGCAGAGGTGCTCGCCGCCGACGCCGAAGCTGCCGAGGCGGTTGTAGACGAAGTTCGAATGCGACTGGCGCCGCGCCGTGGTCTGCGAGCCCGAATGCGCGGTCGGCGCGACCTTGAGCTCGACGCAGCGCTTCCAGAACGGATCGTAGTCGTTCGGGCTGTCGATGGTCAGCGAATAGACCCGCTGGGTGTACTTGGCGAGGTGCGGCGCTTCGCGAAGTACCTCGGGCACCGGGCGGCGGACCTCGGAGGCGATGGTCACCGACTTCAGGCCGAGCATGTTGACCACGTACTCGAGCTCGGCGATCGCCTCCGCCGGCGTGTGCATCGGGATCAGCGCCGACGGGGTCAGGCGGTCGCGGACTTCGCGGAACATGTCCGCGTACATGGTGTTGAGCGACCGTGCGACGACCGGGCGCAGCTCGTCGTCCTGCATCTGCATCACGTCGAGCCCGTAGGTCGTGTAGACCACTGCAAAGTCGACGCCGGCCTCGCCGAGCCGCTCGCGGTAGAGGCGGGGCAGCATCGCGGTGGCGCGGTCAAGCGTGTATTTGCCCGACGGCGCCGCCCAGAACATGCGGCGGTGTGGCGTCGTCCGCTTGTTGGCGCGCGACTGCTCGAAGCGTTCGAGCATCTTCGCGCCGCCGATCTGCTTGATGTAATCGCGCAGCACGAACTCGCCCTCGATCACGTGGGCATCGGCATCGACGATCGGATGGGAAAGCTTGGCGCGCAACGCTGCGGATGGACTGCGCGCGACGACATCGGCGTTCATTCGGGCCCCCTGATGATTTTGCCGGTCATGTTAGGCGCGCCGCTCGTGGCATTCAATTGTTCGTGACCCGCTGTTTGACGCAGGCGCCGGGTATTGCGCCAGCCATAATGTTGACATCTCGGGACGACAAAACGCCAAAGCTACAATCGTCGAGTACCAGTGAGGTTTCATGACGTCGTCGGCCGACAGTCCATACCACTCCTCCCGCGGAATCATCCTCGTTGTCGAGGACAATGCGGAGGTCCGCAACGTCGCCGTGGGCCAGCTCCGCACGCTCGGCTACGCCGTCGTCGAAGCGGAGAACGCGAGCGCCGCGCTCGCGGTTCTGAACAGCCAGCAGCGGGTCGATCTTTTGTTCACCGACGTCGTGATGCCGGGCGGGATGACCGGGCTCGAACTCGGGCACGAGGCCCAGCGCATGCGCCCGGGCCTGCCGGTGCTCTACACGTCGGGATTCGCCGACGCGACATTGCCGCAGGAGGAGGAGTTCCTCTCGCGCACCGTTCTGCTGCCGAAGCCGTATCGCATTCGCGATCTCGCGCGGAAGGTCGAGGACGCGATCACCGCCGACCAGGTCTCCGACCGCCGTTGATGCCGATCAGTCGAGGCGGACGGCGCGGAGCCGGAGCGCGTTGCCGACGACGCTGACCGACGACAACGCCATGGCCGCCGCGGCGATCACCGGCGACAGCAGGATCCCAAACAGCGGATAAAGCACGCCGGCCGCGACGGGCACACCCGCGGCGTTGTAGACGAACGCGAAGAACAGATTCTGGCGGATGTTGCGCATCACCGCCGTCGACAGAGCGCGCGCACGCACGATGCCCATCAGGTCGCCCTTGAGCAGCGTCACGCCGGCGCTCTCCATCGCTACATCCGTGCCGGTCCCCATGGCGATGCCGACGTCAGCCGCCGCCAGCGCCGGTGCGTCGTTGACGCCGTCGCCGGCCATCGCCACGACCCGGCCCTGATGCCGAAGGCCCTCGACCACCGCGCTCTTGCGGTCGGGCAGGACCTCGGCCTCGACCTCCGTGATGCCGAGCTTGTCGGCGATCGCTTTGGCGGTTGTCCGGTTGTCGCCGGTGAGCATGACGACGTGCACTCCACGTTGCCGGAGTCCCTCGAGCGCCTCCAGCGTCGTCGCCTTGATGGGGTCGGCGATGGCGATCACTCCGGCGACACGCCCGGCTATTCCCACGTGGATCACTGTCGCGCCATCGCCGCGCAGGCGATCGGCGTCGGCCGACAACGTACCCGCGTCGATATTGCGTTCGGCGAGAAACGGCGCATTGCCGATGACCACAGTCTTGCCCTCGACGATCCCGATGACGCCCTTGCCTGTCGGAGAATCGAAGCCGTGTGGTGAGGCGAGCGTCATGCCGCGCTCTTCGGCGGCGCGGACGATCGCGGCGGCGAGCGGGTGCTCGCTCGGCCTTTCGAGGCTGGCCGCGATGCGGAGGAGGTCGTCCTCGGCGAAGCCATCAGCGGTCCTTATCGCGACGACCGTCGGGCGGCCTTCGGTGAGCGTGCCGGTCTTGTCGACGACGAGTGTGTCGACGCGCTCCATCCGTTCGAGCGCCTCGGCGTTCTTCACCAAAACGCCGGCATGGGCGCCGCGTCCGACTCCGACCATGATCGACATCGGTGTGGCGAGTCCCAGCGCGCACGGGCAGGCGATGATCAGCACCGACACGGCGGCGATCAGACCGAAGCCGAAGCGGGGCTCCGGCCCCCAGATAGCCCACGACGCGAATGCCGCCATGGCAACGAGGATCACCAGCGGCACGAACCAGCCCGACACCTGGTCGGCGAGGCGCTGGATCGGCGCACGGCTGCGCTGGGCCTCGGCAACCATGGCGACGATGCGCGCGAGCATGGTGTCGCGGCCGATCGCGTCGGCGCGCATCACGAGCGCGCCGGTCTGATTGATGGTGCCGCCGATCAGCTTCGCGCCGGCCTCCTTCGTCACCGGCATCGATTCGCCGGTGACCATAGACTCGTCGAGCGACGACCGGCCTTCGACGACGACGCCGTCGACCGGAACCTTCTCGCCGGGACGGACGCGCAGGAGATCGCCGATGGCGACAGCGTCGAGCGAGATTTCCTCCTCGGTGCCGCCGTCGCGGATGCGCCGCGCGGTCTTCGGCGCGAGGTCGAGCAGCGCCCGGATCGCACCCGACGTCCGCTCGCGGGCGCGCAGCTCCAGCACCTGGCCGAGCAGCACCAGCACGGTGATCACGGCTGCCGCCTCGAAGTAGACGGGGACCGCTCCGCCAATAGTGCGGAACGTCGGCGGGAACAGGTGCGGGACGACGGTCGCGGCAATGCTGTAGAGCCAGGCAACGCCGGTGCCGAGCGCGATCAGCGTGAACATGTTGAGGTTGCGGGTGACGAGCGACTGAGCGCCGCGCACGAAGAACGGCCAGCCGGCCCACAGCACTACCGGCGTCGCCAGCAGCAACTGGACCCAGTTCGCGGTCTGCGGCGCGATCCAGCGGTGCAGGTCGACGAGATGGCCGCCCATCTCCAGCACGATCACCGGTAGGCTGAGCGCGAGCCCGATCCAGAATCGCCGCGACATGTCGGCGAGCTCGGGGTTGGGGCCTTGCTCGGCTGTGACGACCAGAGGCTCCAGCGCCATGCCGCAGATCGGACACGACCCGGGGCCGACCTGACGAATTTCGGGATGCATCGGGCAGGTATAGATCACGTCCGAACCGACGGTTGCCGCCGCCGCGGCTGGAGTCGGCGCCTCCGCTGCTGCCGGAGCGGGCGCGGGGTGCAGGTACTTGGCCGGATCGGCGACGAACTTTGCCCGGCAGCCGGCGGAGCAGAAGTAGTAGGGGACGCCCGCGTGTGCGGCCGTGTGCTGCGCTGTGTTCGGATCGACCGCCATGCCGCAGACCGGATCCAGAGTCTTGGCGGCGGGCGCTGCGGATTCGCCGTGGCAGCAGGAGGCATCCTGCTGCGCGACGTGGTGGTGCTGATGATGATGCGGTTCGGTCATGGCGACGGCCCTTGTCTTCGATACCCCATGGGGGTATATTAGCAGGATGCAGAAGGAAACCAAGGCCTCGTGTCTGAAACGTCTTGGCCGCATTGAAGGGCAGGTTCGCGGCCTCGCCCGCATGGTCGAGGATGACCGGTACTGCATCGATGTGGTGACGCAGATCGCGGCCGTTCGCGCCGCGCTTCGCCGCGTCGAGGAGGAAGTGCTGCAGGATCACGTGTCGCATTGCGTCGAGCACGCGATCCGCAGCGGAGACACCAAGGAGCAGCGGAAAAAAGTCAACGAATTGATGGAAGTGTTGTCACGCGCCAACCGTTGACATCGCCAAGTGTGACGCGGCGATGAAATAGTGGGATACGACAATTCAATCGCTGCCATGAAGCGCGCATCACACCTGCTCGTTGCCTTTTTGCTTTTCCTCCTCGCGTTCGGAGTGAGCGAGGCGCGTGCCCATGTCGATGTCACAACGCATCACCTGCCTTATGCAGCGTCCGGATCCGCCGCACCGGGCCTTTTGTCTGAGACGACTCAGACCGGCGATGCCGACCGCGGCGACCACCGCGTTTGCAGCGATGGCTGCGTCCTTTGCTGCTCCGGCTGCAGTCCGACAGCCATGAGCGAAACGGTAGCATTGCCGTTCCGTGTGGGGTCCGTCCGTTCAGCGCACGTTGCGCTCGCGCGCTACGTGCATGGCCTCACACTGCCCCCTCCGTCTCCACCGCCGCGAGCCTGACGCACCGCGTCAGTTCGTCCTGGGGCATTCGCTTCCGGGCCGTACCACTTCACTCGTAGCGCTTTCGATAGCCGAAAATGTTCGAGCCCGCGCCCTTGCGCCGCGCTCGCCGCTGGAGACGCCGATGACCACCCGTACGCTATTTTTGCGCGCCGCCCTGTTCGTTGCTGTCACCCTTACCCTCGCGCCCACGGCCATAGGCGCCGAAGGCCCACCGGGCCACACCCACGCGTTCGCTGCTGTCGGCGAGCCCGCCAAGCCGACGGTAAGCACCCGCAGCGTTCAGGTGACGATGGTCGACATGGCCTTCGAGCCGGAGACCGTGAAGGTGAAGGCCGGCGAGATGGTCCACTTCGTCATCACCAACAAGGGCGAACTCCTGCACGAGTTCACCCTCGGCACGCCCGCGATGCATAGCGAACACCAAAAGGAAATGGCGACGATGATGGATCACGGGATGATCACCGCGACCGGAGTCGATCAGAAGATGATGCACATGGACATGGGCGGCATGCACATGTCGCACGATGATCCCAACAGCGCCCTCGTGCCGCCGGGCGAAACCAGGGAACTGACCTGGAAGTTCAGCAAGGACGCCGAGATCGAGTTCGCCTGCAACATTCCGGGGCATTACGAGTCCGGCATGGTGGGCAAGATCGAACGGTCGCGCTGAACATCGGTCTGTGGAGTCTCGTCATGAGCGCCAAACACATTGCGAGCGCCTGGGTCGCACGCTTGGCCCTGGCCACCATCGTCTCCGCTCCGACCATTGCTGGTGCGGAGACCTACGACCTCGTGCTGGAGAACAAAACCGTCAACATCACGGGCAAGGATCGCACCGCCACGCTCATCAACGGCCAGTTGCCGGGGCCGGTGCTGCGCTTCAAGGAGGGCGAGAACGTCACCGTGCATGTGACGAACCGCCTCAAGGAGGAGACGTCGATCCACTGGCACGGCCTGCTGCTGCCGAGCGAGCAGGATGGCGTGCCGGGCGTCAGCAACGGGTTCCGCGGCATCCTTCCGGGCGAAACCTACACCTACAACTTCCAGATCAAGCAGGCTGGGACCTATTGGTACCACAGCCATTCGGCGACCCAGGAGCAGAGTGGGATGTACGCGCCGATCATCATCGAGCCGAAGAACCGCGAGCCGTTCCGCTACGATCGCGACTACGTCGTGGTGCTGTCGGACTGGACCGACGAGAATCCGGACGGCATCGTCCGCAACCTGAAGCTCTACCCCGGCTACTACAACGAGCATAAGCGGACACTCGTCAACTTTTTCCGCGAGGCCGGCGAGAAGGGCCTCGGCGCGGCGCTCAAGGACCGCAAGATGTGGGGCGACATGCGGATGGATCCCACCGACATCGCCGACGTCGCCGGCTATACGTTCCTCATCAACGGCAAATCGCCGGCGGACAACTTCACCGCCCTGTTCAAGCCCGGCGAGCGCGTCCGCCTGCGCTTCATCAACTCCGCCGCGATGAGCTACTTCGACGTGCGGATCCCCAGCCTGAAAATGACCGTGGTCCAGGCCGACGGCAACAACGTGCAGCCGATACCGGTCGACGAATTGCGCATCGCCGTCGCCGAGACCTACGACGTGCTGGTGCAGCCGCGCGAGGACAAGGCGTATTCGCTCCTCGCCGAATCCATGGACCGCACCGGCTTCGCCCGCGGTACGCTCGCCCCGCGCGAAGGGATGGTGGGCGAGATTCCGCCGCACCGGCCGCGTCCGCTGCTGACGATGGCCGACATGGGCATGAGCTTCGGTCCGACCGGTCTCGATCGCGGTACGCCACATCCCGAGACCGATGCGCCGGGTCACGTCGCACCGATGGATATGGAAGGGATGGACCACGGTGCGCCGCAGGCGAGTGGCGCGACGCACACGATGCCGGACGGATCGACCATGGCCGGGATGTCCCACGACGCGCCTGCGTCGGCCGGTCCCACGCACACGATGCCCGATGGATCGACCATGACCGGCATGGATCACTCGGCCATGGGTCACGGGGCAATGGCCGATCCGCTGGCCAACGACACCGGCGCTCCGCCGGGCGCGAAGGTGCTCTCCTACAGGGACCTCAAGGCGCTGTCGTCGCTCTACGACGCGCGCGAGCCGGACCGGATCATCGAAGTCCGCCTGACCGGCAACATGGAGAGATTTTTCTGGTCGATGAACGGCCGAATGTACAACGAGGCACAGCCGATTGTCCTGCGCTACGGCGAACGGGTCCGCTTCCGGTTCATCAACGAGACGATGATGAACCACCCGATGCATCTGCACGGCATGTGGATGCTGCCGCGGGTCGGCAACGGCGCCCGCGATCCCATCAAGCATGTTGTGAACATCAAGCCGGGAAGCTCGCTCGACGTCGACATTCCCGCTGACGCCGAAGGGAACTGGGCGTTCCACTGCCATCTCCTCTACCACATGGAGGCGGGGATGATGCGCAAGGTCACCGTGGTCCGGGAGGCGGCTGCCAATGACTAGCATCGTTCGCCTTTCCTGCATCGCGACCGTTGCCCTGGTTCTCGGTGCCGCTGCGAGCCTCTGCGCGCGCGCGCAGACCGAATCGCACCCCGACGCCGCGCACGGCGACCAGATGCACGGCGGCACCCTTTACGGACAAGTCCTCGTCGAGCAGCTCGAGTACCGCTGGAAGGATGGCCACGATGTCACCGCCTGGGACGCGCAGGCGTGGTACGGCGGCGACTACGAAAAGCTGCGGCTTAAGACCGAGGGCAATCTGCGGAGTCCCCAACGGGTCAACGATGCCGAGGCGCAGCTCCTCTACTCGCGGCTCGTCGGCTACTACTGGGACCTGCAGGCCGGCGTGCGGCACGACTTCCGGCCCAAGCCGTCGCGCAGCTATGCCGTAATCGGACTCCAGGGTCTCGCTCCCGGCTACTTCGAGGTCGATGCCAGCACGTTCGTCAGCCAGGACGGCGACCTGTCGGCGCGCCTGAAGGCCGACTACGACCTGCTGATCACACAGCGGCTCATTCTCCAGCCGAAGATGGAGATCAATGTCGCCGCCCGGGACGTGCCCGAGCTGCACACCGCGGCGGGCCTGAACGACATCGAACTGGGCCTGCGGCTCCGATACGAGTTCGCGCGCGAGTTCGCGCCCTACGTCGGCGTCAACTGGAAGCGCAATCTCGGGGAGACAGCGCAGCTCGTGCGGCGCTCCGGCGACGACCCCGACGAAGTTGCCGGGCTGGTCGGTGTGCGGTTCTGGTTTTAGTCGGCTTGACGTATCTCAAGGAAGGCCGGGCCCTTCCTTGATAGCTTGGCCAAACTCAATCAAGGGAGGTGGTTCATGAACCGGATTACGTCAACGATTGCTGTGGCGCTGGTCGCGATGCTCGTCGGCATCGTCTCGGTCGGAGCCCAGACTCCCCCGGACCAAGCCCAGCAGCGGTTCCAGCGCATGCAGCAGATGATGGACCAGGCGCAGAAGGCGCAGACGCCTCAGCAACGTCAACAGCTGATGGCCGAGCACATGAAGCTGATGCGCGAGCAGATGGACAGCATGCAATCGATGATGGGCCAGGGTGGCATGGGTCAAGGTGGCATGGGCCAGGGTGGCATGATGGGACAGTCGCAGGGCGGCAATGTACCCAACACGGATCGCGGCTATCAGATGATGCAACAGCGCATGGATATGATGCAGCAGATGATGGACGAGATGCTGAAAACGCAGCAGATGATGCTGCCTCAGGCACAGCAATCACCGTCTCAGGCGCGGTAAACGCTGCGGCGTCCGCACCGGTCCTCTGGTCTCGCGTCTAGTTGCAACGCCATGTGCCGCCATATGCTTCCCGGTCGCGCGCCGCCGCGCGGCGACGTATGATCGCCCGACTCGGCCTGATCGCCGAGCGGGCGAGGTCGACGATGTCATGGCGCGTGTTCGGTCTGGCGGTGGTGCTCGGGGCGATCGTGATTCCGCTCGCCATGGGCCATGACGACGACGAGAGCACGGCGTTCGGCGAGCCGGGACTCGCCAGCATGGCCGATCGCACGGTCGCCGTGACCATGAACGACGACATGCGGTTCACGCCCGATTCGATTGCGGTGAAGCAGGACGAGACGATCAAGTTCGTCGTCACCAACGCCGGGACCGTGCGCCACGAGATGATGGTCGGGACGGTCGAGGAGCTGCAGGACCATGCGCAGCTCATGAAGGCGTTCCCCGAGATGATCCACGAGGACTCGAACGCCGTGTCGGTCGAGCCCGGCAAGTCGGGCGAGTTCGCGTGGAAGTTTACCAACCCGGGGAGGTTCGACTTCGCCTGCCTCGTGCCCGGTCATTATGAAGCGGGCATGAAGGGCAGCATCACCGTCGCGTCGCTCGACGGCTCGGCGCCGGTCGTCGCCGCTGCGCCCGCGCCCACAGCACCCGCGCCAGCGTCGACGCAGACCGCTGCGGCGACTCCCGGACCCGAGTCGCTGATCGGGCACGGCGTTGGCGAGGTCCGTCGCGTCTACAAGGCCAACGGCAAGATCGCCGTGCGCCACGGTCCTCTCGTCGGGCTTAAGGACTCGAACGGCCACGACATGCCGGGCATGACGATGCTGTTCGCGGTGAAGGATACGAAGTGGCTCGACACCCTTCAGGTCGGCGACGCGATCGACTTCACCGTGGTGCGCGACGGGGGCCAGCTTCGCATCGACTCCTATAAGCCGGTCGAATGACGGCCGCGTCGCACGGCTGTCACACGGGCGTTCACGGCAAGGACTTAATGGCCGCGCATTGACAAGCCGCGCACCGCGCGCGTATCACGGCTGACCTTGCCCGACCAAACGACCATCCACGAACAGGTGAAGCCCGTCGCACAGCCCCAGCCGCGGCGGCGTCTGGTATTGGCGGCGTCGATGATGGCGATGTTCATCGCCGCGGTGGAGTCGTCGATCGTCGCCACGGCGATGCCGACCATCGTCGCCGAGCTCGGCGGGTTTCAGCTTTTCAGTTGGGTGTTCTCGGCCTACCTGCTGACGCAGACGGTCACCATCCCGATCTACGGCCGCATGGCGGACCTCTACGGCCGCAAGCGGGTCTTCTATCTCGGTACCGGCATCTTCATCATTGGCTCGCTGCTGTGCGGCTTCGCCGATGGCATGGTGACGCTGATCATCTTCCGGGCGATTCAGGGCTTCGGCTCCGGCGCGGTCCTGCCGATCGCCACGACCATCGTCGGCGACGTCTACACCGGCGAGGAGCGCGCCCGCATCCAGGGCTACCTCTCGAGCGTCTGGGGCATCGCCGCGATCCTCGGTCCGACCCTCGGCGCGTTCCTGGTCCAGCACGCCTACTGGCCGATCATCTTCTGGATCAACGTGCCGATCGGCATCGCGGCGATCGCGATGATCGCCGCCTTCCTTAACGAGCGGCTGGTGCCGAAGCAGCACCAGGTCGACTACTTCGGCGCCGGCCTCATGACGTTCGGCATCGGCCTGCTGATGTTCGTCATGACCGAGGCCGACAGCTTTTCGTGGGGCCAGATCGCCATCATGACGGTCTGTGCGCTCGTCGCACTCGCCTGGCTGTTCGTGCGCGAGCGCCATGCCACCGAGCCAATGCTGCCGCTCGCGCTGTGGCGCAACCGCGTCGTCTCCGCCAGCAATCTCGGCGGCTTCAGCATGGGCATGGCGATGATGGGCGTGACCGCCTTCCTGCCGGCCTACATCCAGGGCGTCATGGGCGAGACCGCGACCGTCGCCGGCATCGCGCTCACCATCATGTCGCTGACCTGGTCCGGCGCGAGCACGATCTCGGGATTCGTCATGGTGCGCGCGTCGTTCCGCACCTCGGCGGCTTTCGGCGGCTTTTGCCTGTTTGCCGGTAGCGTCATGCTGGTGCTGATGATCCCGAACCACGGGCTGATCTGGGCGATCATCGCCTCGTCCCTGGTGGGGGCGGGGCTCGGCGCTTGCAACACCACCTTCCTCGTTGCCATCCAGTCCAATGTCGACTGGCAGATGCGGGGCATCGCCACGTCGTCGAACCTGTTCTCGCGGATGATGGGGCGATCGCTCGGTGCCGCCGTGTTCGGCGCGGTGCTCAACTTCGGCGTGAACCGCCATCTGCCCGGCGGCGGCGACGTGCTCGACCGGCTGATGGATCCGACGTTCCGCGATGGTCTCGATCCGGTCGAGATCACGCGGCTGACGGCGGTGATCGCCGATTCGCTGCGCGACGTCTACATAATCGCCGCGATCACCGCGGCGGCGACGCTCGTGATCACGCTCGCGTTTCCGGCGCGGCTACGGCCGTCGAAGCGGCTGCATTAACTAGCCGAGAGCAACGGCAGTCCGCAGAACGGGCACGTGGTGGCGGCCAGCACCTGGCGCTGCTGTTCCTCGTTCAAGCCTTTTTCGGCGAGTGCCGCTTTGATCTCGGCGATCAGCGCATCATGGCGCTGCAGCTCGGTGCACGCGCCGCCGGGATTGTCGCTGCACTCGACCGCGGTCAGCGCCTTCGCCGGGTGCGCGAGTGCAAGGGCGATGGCGCCGAAGGCGGTGCCGAGCGCGGTTGACGACAAAAACTGACGTCGGTTCATTGGGCCTCTCCGAAGCAGGCGCACAGTATAGCGGTCGCGGATCGGGTGCGCAGACCGTGAAAGTACGCGGGGTCAGGCCCGCAGATGATGCTGCCGCA
Source organism: Alphaproteobacteria bacterium (assembly GCA_035493495.1). Lineage (GTDB taxonomy): Bacteria > Pseudomonadota > Alphaproteobacteria > SMXQ01 > SMXQ01 > DATJIG01. The sequence goes on along the minus strand of DATJIG010000178.1, from coordinate 2,214 downwards.
GCAGACGTGCTGCCAGGCCGTCGCGCGGCCCGAGCATCAGCGAGCCGATGTAGGCGATGCCGGCCGCCAGCACGATGGCGGGGCCGGACGGCGCTCCCAGGTAGAGCGACAGGAACAGCCCGATCACGCTCGAGGCGATGGCGATGGTCACCGCGACGGCGGCGAGACTCCACACCTCGCGCGCCCAGAACCGTGCGGCGATGGCCGGCAGCATCATCAGGCCGACCGCCATCAGCGTGCCGAGCGCCTGGAACGCCGCCACCATGTTGAGCACGACGAGAGTCAGGAACGCGAAGTGCGCCGCGGCGCCGGGGCCGCGCACGGTGCGCAGAAACACCGGATCGAAGCACTCGACGACCAGCGGCCGGTAGATCGCGGCAAGCCCGACGAGCGTCACGCTCGCCACCGCGGAGATCATCACCAGCGAGCCGTCGGTGACCTCGCCGATGTCGCCGAACAGCACATGGACCAGTTCCTCGTCATCGCCGTGGCTGCCGACCATCAGCACGCCCAGCGCCAGCGAGATCACCAGGAGACTCGCGAAGCTCGCGTCCTCCTTGACCGGGGTGAGGCGCGTCACCAGACCGGCGAGCAATGCGACGATCAGCCCGGCCGCGAACCCGCCGATGCTCATGACCGGGATCGACATGCCGGCGATCAGGAATCCGGCGGCGACGCCGGGCAGGATCGCGTGCGCCATGGTGTCGCCGATCAGGCTCATGCGGCGCAGCACCAGAAATACGCCGACCGGCCCGGAGCCGAGCGACAGCGCGACGCAGGCGACGACCGCGCGCTTCAACGCGCCCGGCTCGGCCAGCGGCCCGGTGATCCAGTCGGGCAGGTTCGTCATGCGTCGATCCGCTCGCACACCGGCGCGTGGCGATCCCACACGTCGCTGACCGCCGCCGCTTTCAGCAGATTGGCCGAGGTCAGCACGCTCGCGGTCGAGCCCCAGGCGACGACGTCGCGGGCAAGCAGCAGCGTCTCGGGGAAACAGGTCCGCACCTGCTCGAAATCGTGGACGACCGCGACGATCGTGCGGCCCTCGCGGTGCCAGCGCAGCACCAGCGCCATCAGTTCGTCGATGGTGCGGGCGTCCATGGCGGTGAACGGCTCGTCGAGCAGCAGGAGCGGTGCATCGGCGAGCATCGCGCGGGCGAACAGCGCCTTCTGGCGCTGGCCGACGCTGAGCGCGCCGATCAGCCGATCGCCGAATCCCTCGAGCCCGACGTCGGTGAGGGCGGCCTGCGCCGTCTCTCGCACCGCGCGCGTCACGCGGCCGAACGCGCCGATGCGTCGCCACGCGCCGAGCACGACGACATCGAGGACGCTGATCGGGAAATCGTTGTCGATCTCGGTCTGCTGCGGCAGGTAGGCGATGTCGTGACGCGCGAGCCCGTGGCGCACGATCTCGCCGTCGAGCGGGCGCAGCAGCCCCGCGAGACCCTTCATCAGCGTGCTCTTGCCGGCGCCGTTGGGACCGACGATCGCGGTCAGGCTGCCCGCCGCGAAGGCGCCGCTGACATGATGGACGGCGGGATGACGCTCGTATCCCAGAGTGACGTCGCGGAGTTCGATGACACCCGTCATGCGCTCACCCGATCGCCCAGGCGACGGCGAGCCACAGCGCGGCGATGATCGCCGACACGGCGCCCGCGCGCATCACGGCGCTCCAGGTGAAGGCGGAGGCGGAGCGGGAGTCGGTGATCGGAACGGTGGTCATGGCGGGGCGGGTGTTGAGGGTGGCAAATGCAACATTATAACATTACACTTCGCCCGTTAAGCCCGCGCGATCGCCTCCGTGCTGAAAAGATGAATTCCGTGAGCGCCGATTCCCGAAGGCGGGTTGCCCAAGGGATGGGCAGAATCTCTAAATTATATAGTTATATCAAATAGTTGACTTAAGTTTGCTCCGCCGCATATTCGGGGACGCGGTCTGCCGCATGTTCCAGACCACGGTCGACCGCCTCTACCTGACGGTCAACCGCGTGCTCGCCCGGGAGCCGGCGCGCCAGCGCTCCAGGCCCCTAGCGCTTCAGGCCGGGAATCGTCAGGCGATAGGCGAGGAAGGTAGTGTCGAGATCGACCCCGCTCGGGTCCTGGTAGGTCGCGCCGACCTGAAAGCCGTCCTGGGTGATGAAGTCGTTGTCGTTGGCGACGAACAGGAACCAGTCGTCGGGTTTGGCCGGATCGAGCGCCGGCAGTAGGCCCATC
>DATJIG010000177.1:0-3081 GCA_035493495.1 Alphaproteobacteria bacterium | reverse complement strand
CAAGGGCGCCGGCGATCTTCTCGCCCGCGTCAACCTGAGCGAGAGCCAGACCTGGGACTTCCCGATGAAGACGCTGCCGCGTCCCAAGGGCAAGGCGACGCAGGTCATCATCACCGAGTACGACCTGGCCCGTCCCGAGGCGCAGCCGCATGACGTGGCACTCGCCCCGGACGGCACCGCCTGGTACTCGGACTTCGGCAACCAGTACATGGGCATGCTCGATCCGGCGACCGGCAAGGTCACCGACTTCGCGGTCCCGGTCCTCAAACCGGACGAGCCGAAGGGTCTGCTCGAAATACATTTCGATCCCCAGGGCAACGCGTGGGGCTCGATGATGTATCAGGGCGGCATTGCCATGTACGACCGCAAGGCCAAGAAGATGCAGGCCTTTGCGCTCCCGAAAGAGTGGCAGTCGAACAGCACCCAGGAGTCGATGGTCGCGCCGAACTACTCGAGCGTGGACGGCTACGTCTGGACGAACAACCAGGAGGATCACTCGATCCTCCGGTTGAACGTCAAGACCGGCAAGTTCGAGAACCTCGGTATCATGAAAGACGCCAAGGGTAAGCAGATCAGCGCCTATGGCATGCCCGCCGACCACCACAATGGCCTCTATCTTCTGGAGTTCGGCGGGACGTCGATCGGCCATATCGACGCCAAGACCAAGGAGGTCCAGATCTACCCGACCCCGTCGCCGGGCTCGAAGCCGCGCCGTGGCCGGGTCGATGAGGAGGACCGCCTGTGGTTCGCCGAGTACGGCAACAACGCCATCGCGATGTTCGATCCCAAGACCAGGGAGATCAAGGAGTGGCAACTGCCCACTCCGTGGGAGCTGCCGTACGACGTCACACCGACCAACTCGGGCGAGGCGTGGACCGGATCGATGTTCAGCGATCAGGTCTCCCGTCTTGACTCGAAGACCGGCGAGATCACCGAGTATCTGCTGCCGCGCTCCACCAACATCCGTCGCGTCTACTACGACAACGAGCGGAAGGCGCTCTGGGTCGGCAGCAATCACGGCGCGTCGATCATTCGACTGGAGCCGCTGAGCTAAGTTCCGGGGAGACGACTCGGAGAGAGAAGAGGCGCGCGGGGCCGAAGAAGCCCCCGCGCCTCTTCCATATTCGGGCTAGCCGCGCATTGGCGGAACGGCGCTCTCCCGCCGCATCCCTTCGTAGACGTGAACCATGAAGGCCGCGGCGAACGCCGGCATCATCAATCCCACGATCGGGATCGAGAACAGGAACGCGATCACCACGCCGGCCACGAAGGTCGCTGCACGATGTTTCCGCCGCATTTCGCGCGCGGCGGCGAGCGGCATGTGCCGCATGGCCACCAGCTCGAAGTATTCGCGCCCGAGCAGGTAGCCGTTGAGGGCGTAGTACACGGCGACGTTGATGGCCGGAAACAGGTAGAGCGGCAGTGCCAGCAGGTTGAGCGCGATCGTCACCGCGGCGAGTCGGATCGAGCCCCAGGTCGCCGCCGTCACCGAGGGGGCGCGGCCGATGTCGTCGGGGTAGTGGCGGCGCTCGACCGCTTCGGCCGCATCGTCGAGGAAAATCCCCTCGACCGCGACCATGGCACCCGGGAACAGCAGAGCCGCGAGCAGGACCGCCCCGACGCCGCCGAGGGTGGCGATGATCGAATCGATCCACCCCGTCCCGGTGACGCTGAGGTACTGGAGCCCCCAGGCGGCCGCCCCGATCAGGACGACGAACAGCGCGACGGCCGCGGCCGCGCCCCGCACGATCACCCGCCGGAGCGCCGGGTCTCCGGCTTGCGAGAATGCCTTGAATAGATGGACCAGCACGTGACACCGATGGATAGCCGAACGGCAATGGGCCGCCAGCCTACACGAGAACTCCGCCGGCGCGACGCCGTTAAGATTAACCCTGCCCGGGACAGCGAAGGCCCTCGAACGTCGCGCATTCGCGACGACTTTCCCGATTTTGCTACGCACCGTTCACACACGATTCAGGTGCGACAAGCGATCCTTAGCGCAATCACGGAAGTTGGGGTGTGGCCATGGGAGTGTCACGCGCGATAGCCGCCGCAACGGGCCTGCTGCTGGCCCTCGCCGCCGGCGCGCGCGCGGAAGAACCAGGTCCCTACCTCGGCCTTGGCGCCGGCCCCAGTTGGCTGGCGAGCGCGCCGCTCCGCCGTGGATCGGCGTCCAGCAACATCACCTTCGACAGCGACGGTACGGCAATCGGGTCGGTCGGACTGGCACTCGATCGCAGCTGGCGCGCCGAGGTCGAAATCGGCAGCCGGCGCGACAATGCGCAGGGGTTGACGGCCGCCGGCGATCTCACTCACTGGAATCGCGTCAGCAACCTGACGTTCAACGTCGAAACCGGATCGGGCTGGACGCCTTACTTCGGTGCCGGTATCGGCACCCTCCGTTACCACGCCTCGGGTCTGCGAATGTCCGCCAATGGCGCCGGTGACGACGACACCCTCGCCTATCAGGGCATCGTCGGCGTCAGCTACGCGTTCACGCCGACCAGCCGCTTCTTCTTCGACTATCGCTACGTTCGATCCGACGATCCCGGCGCGCGCGATCCGGCGGGCAATACCGTGCGCACTGAACAGCGTTCATCGACGGTGCTGTTCGGATTCCGGTTTACGCTTTCGCAACCCGAATCCCGCTGACCAATCACGCAGCCTGCTGTTAACTCAAACGAGCGCGCGATTCCGCGATCGCCTGCTTTTGTCTCGAATTCGAAACGACTCTTTTTGAAACGCCCCCGCATCCGTAGTTACCATGGCGTTAAGAAGCGCACATGAGTGGCGCGGGTGGAGACCGGGTGGAGCTATGGCAGAAGGCCAAATCGTCGTCGCGGTCGGTAAGGCATTGCCGGAGAACCGGCGTGACTCGCTCGCGCCCGACCTTTTCGACACCGTCGCGTCCGAGGCGGTCCTCAGCGTGCCGGAATTGATGGCGCGCGTAGCGATCGTCTCAGCATTCGTGCTGGTCGTGCTGGTCGCCGCAAACGTCGTGATGCTGCGGGTTCTCAGCTAGCCGACGCGCAACGACTCCTATCCCCGACGACGCGAATTCGCTCACCCCATCGTGTTGGC
>DATJIG010000176.1:0-2418 GCA_035493495.1 Alphaproteobacteria bacterium | reverse complement strand
TGCACCAGCGCGTCGACCACTTCGGGCGTGACTTCGCCGCGGCGGTCCATTTCCGGGCCGTGTTGGTCGAGCAGGGGCTGCAGAGCGCGCGCCCGTTCGGGAGCGCTGGTGGTGATTGCCGGTACGCGCGTGTCCATGGGCTCGCATACTGGCGTCGTTTCGCAGGGCGTCAATCGCGGGGCGTCACCGTGCGAAAGACCCGCTAGGATGCAGCCAACAAGAAGTGCTGGAGGAAGCGCGTAATGACGGTGCGAGTGTCGCGGCGGGCCCTGTTGGCGGCGCCGATGGTGATGGCCCTGCCGGCCCGGGCGGACGACGCCTGGCCCAAGGCGCCGGTCAAGATCATCGTCCCGGCCGCGCCGGGCGGCCCGACCGACGTGATGGCGCGGATGGTCCAGACCGGCCTGTCGGCGCGACTCGGCCAACCCGTGCTGATCATCAATCGCGCCGGTGCCGGCGGGAACATCGGCGTGGTCCAGGCGGCCAAGTCGCCGAACGATGGCTACACGCTCTTGATCGCCTCGACCGGTTTCGTGGTCAACGTCAGCCTCTACAAGGAGCCGGGCTACGACGCCTTCAAGGACTTCGTGCCGATCACCGAGCTGGGCTCCTCGCCCAACGTGCTGCTGGTGCATCCGTCGTCGCCGATCAAGACGGTGGCCGAGCTGGTCGCCATGGCCAAGGCGAGCAAGGACAAGCTCAACGTCATCAATCCGGGCCAGGGCTCGACGCCGCATCTCGCGATCGAGCTGCTGCAGATCAAGGCCGGTATCCCGATCGAGAACATCCCCTACAACGGGGCCGGCCCGGCGATCCAGGCGATCCTCGCCAAGACCACGCCGCTCGGCACCACGGCTCTGCCGCCCGCCCATCCGCACATCAAGTCGGGCGCACTCAGGGCGCTCGCCCTGACCGGCGAGCGGCGCTGGTTCGACCTGCCGGACGTGCCGACCATGGTCGAATCGGGCTTCCCCGACATCGTGTCGGAGACCTTCCAGGGCATGTACGCGCCGGCCGGCACGCCCGACGCGATCGTGCAGCGCGTCTCGGCCGAGACGCTGGCGGTGCTGAAGGAGCCCGAGGTCACCGCCAAGCTGCGCGACGTCGGCTTCGACGTCCGCGCCGCCGGGCCGAAGGGCCTGGCCGCGCGCGTCGCCAAGGAAGTGCCGATGTGGCACGACATCATCCAGCAGTCGAAGATCGAGCAGCAGTAGGGGGAGCTTGAGCGCTGTTGCTTTGGACAGAAGCGGTGAGCGGCGTGGTCGTCGCTGGAAGCGCGCCCCGCGCAGTTTTTCTTTTTGGTCGACACACAAATTTCCAACGCGGCGGCAAGCGATTCCCTGGGAAATCTCGCTCCGGAACGTCAAAGGCCACGAATCTGGCGTTTGCAACGAGCTCATTATGGGCAATGGCTGGCGATTCGAGGCCCGCAAACGGCGGCTTTTTCCCCGACCATTGCCCATAATAGGTGTTCGGCGCGCGATCGTGCAGTGTCGCGCGCATGATGATGATCGTGCTGCGCCTGCTGTCGCCCTTGGGCCTGAAATCCCGATGGTATCGGCATTTCAGACCCCGACCCCTGAATGAGGTGTTTTTTCAGGGGGCGGGGAGTCGGCGAATTCGTGGACTCCTGGCCCGAAACCCTTGTGCCATCGGCGTCCAACCGGTCCACACCCGAGTGGACTCTTGTGGACTCCCGCCAAGGGTGATTCGACGAAAAGAAACTTCGCGCTAGACGCTCGGGCCGCGAAGATCGATCGGCAGATTCGGCCAGCGCCGCCCGCCGAGCTCGGCGACCATGCCGCCGCGGAAGACCAGATCCTTCCAGGCGCCGTCATGGTCGAGGAATCGGGTGGTGTTGGTCATGTCGCGATAGCCGCTCGAGCGATAGACCGCGGGCACGAAGGCGAACAGCAGCGAGAAGGGGAGGGCCTCAGCGGTGAAGTGCCGGTGCACCTCGGCCATCAGGCGGCGGACATGGCCGTGCCTGCGGTGGGCAGCATCGATCGCGACGCCGCCGATCATGCCGACCGTCAGGGTTTCGTCACCGATCGAAATCGCCCGCCGATAGGTGGCGGCATGCCCGACGGCCCTGTCGTCATCGCCGAGCACCAGCACCATGTCGGCCCGGTCGGGGCCGTAGTCGTACGAACCCTCGAGATCGAACGCCGTCCGCAGCAGCGTATCGACCTGCGCGTGGAGGCGGGCGGAAAGCGCCCGGGGTTCGGTTCGCAGCAGCTTCATTTCGGCTATCGTAGCCGGCAAATCGACGAGAGGGGAAACGCCATGCCGATGCCGGACACCGACACCTCGAGCCCCAAACACCTGCGTGACAAGTACGCGATCGTGGGCGTCGGCGAGACGACCTACACGCGCGGCTCGGGTGTGACGACACGCGCGCTCGGCACCTGGGCGGTG
>DATJIG010000175.1:0-5342 GCA_035493495.1 Alphaproteobacteria bacterium | reverse complement strand
AGGAGGCACCCGGCCTGGTTCGCGACCACCCTGAAAAGTATCTCGAGGATTTCATCTGCATTGAAACCCCGATCGAGCCTGATGAAGACGGCCCCAGCTACTGCCGCCGGATCTTGGCCAACCGTCGGGTCGCCGCGGAATGAGCGATCGTCGCCGCTCCGGTGGTGCGTCGCGATTGCACCGTCGGGGCGATGGTTACACGAAACGTCGGAGAGAATGAGCATTCGATGAAACTGTTTATTTCACCAATATCGCCGTACGCGCGGAAGGTCGTTGCCGTCGCAATTCTCAAAGGCATCAACGACAGGATCGAAAAGGTCCGCGCGAAGGATATCGGGGTCGACCTTGGAACCCTCAACCCTCTGAGCAAGGTTCCGACCCTGACGACCGACGACGGCCAGACGCTGATCGAGTCGGCTTTGATTTGCCAATACCTCGACCACATCGGCCACGGTCCCAAACTGTATGGCGAGACTGCTGCCGAGCGCCGGCGCATTTTGCAGATCGAGGCGCTCGGCCACGGTGTCCTCGACGCCGCCGTGGCTTACCGCATGGAAGTGCGCGAGCATCCGCCGGAAAAACAATCCGCCTCCTGGCTCGAGCGTCAGAGCGAAAAAGTGGTGCGGGGACTCGCCGCGATCGAATCGCTGCTCGACGACATCGGGCCGGAGCTGGCCGTTCCTCACATCACCTTTGCGTGCATGCTGTTCTTCGTCGATCAGCACAAGGTGCTGGAGACCTGGCGTGAGCGTTATCCCAATCTTGCCGATTGGTATGCCCGTACCCGCGCACATCCGGCTTTAGCCAGAACGGAACCGAAAACGGAGTGATCTGAAGTTACGGTCCGCCCCAAATTGGAACGGAAAACTGAAGCGGAGATTCAGCCGGACGGACGTTTACCCCGACGAGCGTCTCGCGGCCGCAGCTAATACGCCTCTGGCACAAACTTGCGCCCAACGAGGCCGGCGTCGGGACCGTACTTGTTCTTGCGGGTTCGTTTGGGAAGCTTGATCTGCCCGGACAGAGGCCGAGCGCGAGCAGGACATCGCGGCGAACGACACCGCATTCCCAGAGACGCAAAACCCATCGCCCCGCTCCCGATACGGCGAAATGGCTGTTTCAGTTTCCGCTGCGGCCTTGCTAGCATCGCGGCAAATCAAAAACGACAAATACGGGGAGTCACATGGGAGAGTTCGCGCTTCTCAACCTGAACGAGGGCGGCAAGGCCGTTCCGGGCATCCGCGTCGGCGACCGCGTGCTGTCGCTCGAGGCGGCGTTCAAGGCAGTCGGCAAGGCACCGGCGTTCCCGCTCGCCTCGACCAAGGACGTGCTCGGGGCCTGGCGGACGGCGGAGCCTGCGCTCTCGGCGCTGTCGGACGAGCTCGCCAAGGGCAATTCCGCCCTAAAATCGGTGGCCAAGCCCTTGGCGGACGCCAAGCTGCTGGCGCCGATCCTTTATCCCGACGCGATCTTCTGCGCCTTCGCCAACTACACCGACCACATGAAGGAGATGTCGGACCGCGATCCGCCCGACAAGACCAAGGTCAAGCCGCTGTTCTTCTTCAAGCACCCGCGCTCGGTGATCGGACCCGAGGAGACGGTCGCCCTCCCCGCCTACTCGAAGCAGGTCGACTGGGAAGCCGAGCTCGCGGTGGTCATCGGCGCGCCGGCGCGCAACGTGCCGGTGGAAAAGGCGATGGATCATGTCGCCGGCTACACCATCATGAACGACCTCAGCCTGCGCGACTGCGGCACCCGCACCGATTGGAACGTCCGTCACGACTTCATGTCGGGCAAGAGCTTCGACACCGGCGCGCCGATGGGCCCTTGGATCGTGCCCGCGTCGCAGATCCCGGACATCTACAAGCTCGGGCTGAAGCAGTGGGTCGCGGGCGAGCTGATGCAGGATTCCTCGACGTCCTACATGCACTTCACCATCGCCGAACAGGTCTCGTACCTGTCGCAGAAGTTCACGCTGCGGCCCGGCGACGTCATCGCGACCGGCTCGCCCTCAGGCAACGGGCGCCCGCGCGGCATCTTCCTCAAGCCCGGCCAGGACCTGACGATCGAGATCGAGGCCATCGGCCGCCTGCACAACCCGATCGTGCAGGGCATCTGACAATCGCCGTGCGGAGGGCAAACCCCTCCGCACGGCACTGCATCAGCCGCGTCGCGTCACGGAGGGCCGTCATGTCCTTTGGTGTGTATCGTTTGGCATTGGTGTTCACGCTACTCGCGCCGCTTGCGGTTCACGCGCAGTCGGTGGAGGAGTTCTACCGCCGCAACGGGCTCAAGATCGTCATCAGCAGCTCGGCCGGCGGCGGCTACGACACCTATGGGCGCGCGGTGGCGCGCCACATCGGCCGCTTCGTGCCGGGCAACCCGACCGTCACGCCGCAGAACATGCCCGGCGCCGGCGGCGTGCGCGCCGCCAACTTCCTCTACAATCAGGCTCCGAAGGACGGCGGCACCATCGCGCACCTGTCGCGCGGCGCGCCGTTCGAGGGCGTGATGGGCAACCGCAACGCCCAGTTCGACGTCATGAAGTTCACCTGGCTCGGCAACATGAACGAGGCGTCGACGATCCTGTTCGCCGCGAAGAACGCGCCGGTGACGTCGTACCAGGAGCTGTTCACCAAGGAGCTGATCGTCGGAACCGCGGTCGGCGACGCCGAGCTGTTCGGCATCGCCATGAACAACGTGACGGGCACCAAGCTCAAGATCATCACCGGCTACCCCGGCACCGCCGAGACCGTGCTCGCCTTCGAGCGCGGCGAGCTGCAGGGGCTCGCCGGCGTCGACTACGCCTCGATGGTGGCGCAACGCCCAACCTGGATCGCCGACGGCACGCTGATTCCGCTGGTGCAGTACGCGCTCAAGCCGCACCCCAAGATCGCCGCGTCGGCGCCCACCATTATCGCGCTTGCCCACAACGACGAGGAGCGCGCGGTGCTCGAGGTCATCTTCGCGCGCCAGGCGATGGGCCGCCCGTTCCTCGGGCCGCCCGACCTGCCGCCGGACCGCGCGGCGGCGCTCGAAAAAGCGCTGATGGCGACGGCCGCCGACCCCGCGTTCCTGGCCGACGCCGAGAAGCTCAACCTCGAAGTCTCGGCAACCGACGGCGCCACGGTGCGCGCGCTGCTCGCGCGCATCCTCGCGGCCCCGCCGGCGGTGATCGAGAAGGCGCGCTGGGCGGTCACCAACCGCACGTTCGTCGAGGACGTCCGGCCGCTCACCGTCACCTCGCCGATTTTGGCCGTCGACGCCGGCGGAAAGGCGCCCCGCGTCACCGTGCGCAACGCCGCGGGCCAGGAGATCCGCCTCGACATCGATCCGTCGGAATCCAAGGTCACCGTCGGCGGCAAGGCCGCCAAGGTCTCGGACCTTGCGGTCGGCCGCTCCTGCGCGGTCGATTATCTGGGCGATGGAGGTATAGCGCTGCGCATCGCCTGCGACTGACCCGGGCGGCGGAACTTTAGCGCCGCTGAACTGCCGTACGGAGGGAGCGAAAGCCGCTAAGTGATGGCGTGCCGTGAGAGATGAAGGAGAGAATCGGACCGCGAAGGTGAGCATCTGACATCGCGCGCCTTATTTCCGGAACAGAGCCGATCAGGTTTCGGCTGGCAACTCTCCGCCATTATTAAAGATATCAGCTCGGCAAAAACGTCTCCGCGATGGGTCGCTACCTCCCTCAGTGCCGTTGACCTACGTCAACCACTCCGCGCATGGATATTGTAGAAATTACAAATACATCGATACACCAGCGGTTTTCATGAAGATCACATTTCTGGGCGGCGTCGGGACAGTGACGGGATCGAAGTATCTCGTTGAAGTTCCCGGTCGTCGTGTCCTCGTCGACTGCGGTTTGTTTCAGGGTTTGAAGCAACTGCGGCTCCGGAACTGGGAGCCGCTGCCGGTCGAGCCGGCGACGATCGACGCGGTCGTGCTGACGCACGCGCACCTCGATCACTCGGGCTACCTGCCGCTGTTCGTCAAAAGCGGATTCAAGGGTCGCGTGCTGTGCACCGTCGCGACCCGCGATCTCTGCGGAATTCTCCTGCCCGACGCCGGCCACCTCGAGGAGCGCGACGCCGAAGCCGCCAACCGCCACGGCTATTCCAGGCACCAGCCGGCGCTGCCGCTGTTCACCGAGGCCGATGCCCGCGCCGCCCTGCCCCGGCTGTCGCCGATCGAGTGGGATAAGCCGCACGATCTCGGCGGCGGCCTCACGCTGACGCTGCGCTATGCCGGGCACATCCTCGGCGCGGCGATGGCGCTCTTGTCGTATCGCGGACGCACCCTCCTGTTCTCGGGCGACCTCGGCCGTCCGCACGACCCGATCATGCGCCCGCCCGCGCCGATCGGGGCGGTCGACCACCTGGTGGTGGAGTCGACCTACGGCAACCGCTCGCACAACGGCGACGACCCCGAGAGCCGCCTCGCCGACGTGATCGTACGGACAAGCGGGCGCGGCGGGACCGTCGTCATCCCCGCCTTTGCCGTCGGACGCGCCCAGACGCTGCTCTACCACCTCTATCGCCTCAAGACGGCGCGGCGCATTCCGAATCTGCCGATTTTCCTCGACAGTCCGATGGCGATCGACGCCGGCGACCTCTTCCACAAGCACCGGCGAGACCATCGCCTGTCCGAAGCGGAATGCCACGCGGTGTGCGGCGTGGCGCGCCAGACGCCGAGCGTCGCCGAGTCCAAGGCCATCGACCAGAACCACGTTCCCGCCGTGATCATCTCGGCCAGCGGCATGGCGACCGGCGGACGCGTGCTCCATCACCTGAAGGCGTTCGCTCCGGACGCACGCAACACCATCGTTCTCGCCGGATTCCAGGCGGCCGGCACGCGGGGCGCGGCGCTGCTCGCCGGCGCGCCGCAGATCAAGATCCACGGCGGCTACGTGCCGGTCCGGGCCGAGGTGATCAATCTCACCATGCTCTCCGCTCATGCCGATGCCGGCGAAATCATGGACTGGCTGCGGACTGCGACCGCCGCGCCGCGGACGACCTTCGTCACCCACGGCGAGCCCACCGCCGCCGACGCCCTGCGCCACCGGATCGAGGAAGAGCTGCATTGGTCCGCCCGCGTTCCGGATTACCGCGATTCGGCAACGATCGGATAAGCATGCTCACTCCCGCCCCTTACCAGCCGCCGCGCAACGCCCTGCGCCTGCGCCGCCTCGGCATCGACACCCACCAGGAAGCCGTCGTCTACATGCGGAAGGACTGCGACGTCTGCCGCTCGGAGGGGCTGGATTCGCTTGCCCAGGTCCAGATCTCCCACAACGGCCGCAGGCTGATGGCGACCCTGCATCACGTCACCAGCGACATCCT
>DATJIG010000174.1:0-11519 GCA_035493495.1 Alphaproteobacteria bacterium | reverse complement strand
CAGCCATGTCGGGACGGATCGAAGCGCGCCTCAAGGAGCTCGGCATCGCCCTGCCGCCGGCGGCGGCTCCGGCCGGGAGTTATGTGCCCTACGTCGCGACCGGAAACCTCATCTACGTCTCCGGCCAGCTCCCGTTCGAGGACGGCCAGATCCGTCACAAGGGCATACTCGGCTCGGACGTCTCGGTCGCCGACGGCGCGGCGGCGGCCCGGCTGTGCGCGCTGAACCTGATCGCCCAGGTGAAGTCGGCGGTCGGCGATCTCGATCGCGTCGCCCGCGTGGTCAAGCTCAACGGCTTTGTCGCCTCGGCCGCCAATTTCACCGAGCAGCCGAAGGTGATGAACGGCGCATCGGACCTGATGGTCGAGGTGTTCGGCGATCCCGGCCGCCATGCCCGCGCCGCGGTCGGCGTCGCGGCGCTGCCCTTGGGCGTGGCGGTCGAGGTCGACGGCGTGTTCGAGATTTTCTGAGCCGACGCGGCCCGCAACGCCGAAGGGTCCAAATTCCGCTCCGTTTCCACGTATAGTCGGAGCATGGAGCTCGCCCATCATCTGATCCTCATCGGCGCCGGCCTCGTGGTGCTCAGCATCTTCGCGGGGCTGGTGTCGTCGCGCGTCGGCGCCCCCCTGCTGCTGGTGTTCCTGGCCCTCGGCATGATGGCGGGCGAGGACGGGCCGCTCGGCATCCGCTTCGGCGACTTCGACACCGCCTACCTCGCGGGCAGCCTGGCGCTCGCCATCATCCTGTTCGACGGCGGTCTCCGGACCACGCGCCAGAACCTGAAATTGGCGTTCACGCCGGCGCTGGTGCTGGCGACCGTGGGCGTGCTGGTCACCGCGGCGATCGTCGGCGCCGCGGCGAAATGGCTGCTCGACCTCGACTGGGTGCAAGGCGGCCTGATCGGAGCCATCGTCGGGTCCACGGATGCCGCGGCGGTGTTTTTCATCCTCCACCTCCGCGGCCTCCACATCCGCGAACGCGTCAGCGCCACCCTCGAGGTCGAGTCGGGCTTCAACGACCCGATGGCGATCTTTCTCACCATGCTCGGTGTCGACCTCCTCCAGTCCGGCATGCTGACGCTGTCGTGGGACACCGCCGGGCACGTCGCCGGGCTGTTCCTGCGCCAGGCGATCGGCGGCGGACTGCTCGGATTCATCGGCGGGTCGATCCTGCTCCGGCTGATCAACCGCCTCGACATCGCCTCGGGGCTGTATCCGGTGCTGGCGCTCGCCGGCGCGATGCTGATCTTCGCCGTCGCCCAGAGCGTCGAGGCGAGCGGCTTCCTCGCCATCTATCTCGTCGGCTTCATGCTGGGCTCGCGCCGCCACCGCGCGACCGAGCTGATTGCCCGCTTCAGCGACGGGTTCTCATGGCTCGCCCAGATCCTGATGTTTCTGATGCTGGGACTGCTGGTCACGCCGACGGCGCTGCTGCCGGCACTCGCCCCGTCGGTCGGGGTCGCGCTCATCCTCATCTTCATCGCCCGACCGATCGCGGTGTGGCTGTGCCTGAAGCCGTTCCAGTTCGACCTGCGCGAGATCTCGTTCGTGTCGTGGGTCGGCCTGCGCGGCGCGGTGCCGATCTTTCTCGCGACCATCCCGGTGCTGGCGGGCGTCGAGGGCAGCCAGGTGTTTTTCAGCGTCGCCTTCGTCGTCGTGCTGATTTCGATGACGGTGCAGGGCTGGTCGGTCGCGTGGCTCGCCCGCGCGCTCGGCCTCGAGTTGCCGCCGCACCCGGCGGCGCCGGTCCACGCCGAGCTCGACCTGCCCGGCGCCGGCGAACGCCGGATGGCCGCCTACACCGTGGCGCCGTTCAGCATGGCGACGCGTCGCCGCGTCGACCGCATGCGGCTGCCCGAGGACATCTGCATCGTCACGGTGATCCGCGACGGCAAGATGACGTCGCCCGACAAGATCAACCGCCTCGCCCCCAACGACTACGTGCTGATCCTGGTGACGTCCGACCAGATGCCGACGCTCGACCGCCTGTTCGCGCCGGGCCTGCAGCGAAGTGCCCGCAGCCACCGCGAGGAGATGCTCGGCGAGTTCGTGCTCGACGGCGCGGCCAACCTCGGCGCCGTCGCCGAGCTCTACGAATTCCCGGTGCCGCCCGGACTGCGCCGTCTGACCGTCGGTCGATTCCTGAGGCTCGGTCTCCGGCGCCGGCCGCGCCCGGGCGATCGGCTGCGGGTCGGCAACGTCGATCTCATCGTCCGGGCCGTCGAGGAGGGCCGCATCGTCAAGGTTGGCCTAGATCCCGACCCGCCGCCGTCGGGCACACGGAGCCAAATCGACGGCGCGCGCATTTGGATACTGGCGGGCGTTGAAGCGTTGCGACAGCTCCTGCCGCCCCGCTTCCGGCTACAGTGAGGCCCATGCCCGACGGATCGACCGCGCTTCACCTGACCCTCATCCCCTCGATCCGGGAGGTGTCCCGAGGCGAGTGGGACGCCTGCGCCGGTGGCGGAAATCCGTTTCTTTCCCATGACTTCCTGTCCGCTCTTGAGGAATCGCATTCGGCCGTCGCCGAGTCCGGATGGGGGCCGCGCCATGTGCTGGCGCGCGACGATTCGGGCCGCCTCGTCGGCGCCGTGCCGCTCTACGTGAAGGGCCACTCGTTCGGCGAGTACGTGTTCGACTGGGCGTGGGCCGAGGCTTACGAGCGCGCCGGCGGCGAGTACTACCCGAAGCTGCTGGCGGGCGTGCCGTTCACGCCGGTGACCGGGCCGCGGCTGTTGGTCCATCCCGACGCGCCCACCGAGGCGGTGCAGAACGCGCTCGCACGCGGCCTCGGCGAAGCGGCGCGGCAGCTCGGCGTGTCGTCGCTCCACGTCAACTTCTGCCTGAAGGATGAGTGGGATGTCCTTGGCGCGAGTGGATTTCTCCAGCGCGAGGGCCAGCAGTACCACTGGTACAACCACAGCTACAAAAGCTTCGACGACTTCCTCGCCTCGCTGTCGTCGCGCAAGCGCAAGAACATCCGCAAGGAGCGCGAAGCGGTGCGCGACTCAGGCCTCCGCATCGAGACGCTCAACGGCGCCGCGATCGAGGAGCGCCACTGGGACGCGTTCTATCGCTTCTACGAGGACACCGCCGGCCGCAAGTGGGGCCAGGCGTATCTCACGCGCGCGTTTTTCGACATGCTCGGCGAGCGTCTCGCCGATCGCGTCGTGCTGGTGATGGCGTTCAACGGCACAAAGCCGATAGCCGGCGCTCTTAACCTGATGGGTGAAGACGCGCTCTACGGCCGCAACTGGGGCGCGATCGAGCATCATCCGTTCCTCCACTTCGAGGTCTGCTACTACCGCGCCATCGACTTCGCGATAGAGTGCGAGCTGGCGCGGGTCGAAGCCGGCGCCGGCGGGCGTCACAAGATCGCCCGCGGCTATCTACCCGCCGCGACCTACAGCGCCCACTGGATCGGTGAGCCGCGCTTCCGCAACGCGGTCGCGCGATTCCTCAAATCCGAGCGATCGCAGGTCGCCCACGAGCGCGAGGCGCTGGCCGAGCGCGGGCCGTTCCGCAAGGCGGGCGACGCCCCGGTCGCGACCGGCGATATCGCGGCCTCGGCGCGCGAAGAGGACGATTTCTAGAGGCCAGATGCTGATCCGCGCCGCGACCCCGGCCGACGACGACGCGCTGTGGCGCATCCTCGAGCCGATGATCCGCGCCGGCGAGACCTACACCCTGCCGCGCGATTTAAGTCGCGCCGATGCCCTCGCCTATTGGCACGCGGCGGGCAACGAGGTGTTCGTCGCCGAGGACGAGGGCCGCGTCGTCGGCACCTACTATCTCCGCGCAAACCAGCGCGGCGGCGGCGACCACGTCGCCAACTGCGGCTACGTCACGGCGCCGGGCGCGACCGGCAAGGGCGTCGCCCGCGCGATGTGCGCGCACTCGCTCGCGCACGCCAGGGTGCGCGGCTTCACCGCGATGCAGTTCAACTTTGTCGTCGCCAGCAACGAGCGCGCGGTGCGGCTGTGGCACAGCCTGGGCTTCGTGACCGTGGGCCGCCTGCCCGGCGCGTTCCGTCACCCGACGCTCGGCCCGGTCGACGCGCTGGTGATGTTCCGCGCGCTGTAGCCGTCAGTACTCGTAGGGCTTCCGCAGCTCCGGCAGGAACATCATGCTGCCCAATCCGACCTGATCGAGCGCGCGCTTGCCCTCGGCGACGATCGGCGCGCCCGGGCGCATGTGGTCCGGGATCACCGTCTTGAGCTTCGGGTTGTTGGTGCTCAAGAGCTTGGCGACGGTCGCGAACTCGCGCGGATCGCCGAATAAGCCGAGCAGCGCCAGGTTCGGCTGGTAGAGCGCCGCGTACATCGGCAGATCGGCGAGCAGCGTCGAATGCCCGTTGTAGAATACGGTGTAGCCGTTTTCGAACGTCACGAAGAACGACGCCGCGGGTCCGCCGTCGGCACCGTTGGGCAGCGTGTTGTCATGAGCGCTTGGCCCGATCTTGATGGTGACGCCTTTGACGGTGACGATGTCGCCGACGCCGGCGCGCTTGAACTGTTCCTGCTTCAAGCCCTTTTCGGTGGTCAGCCAGCGCCCGAGCGGCGCGGGCACGATCACCGTCGCGCCGGAGATCGCCGCGATCTCGGCCGGGTTGCCCATGTCGTCGTTGTGGGCGTTCGGCACGAGGATAATGTCGGTGCGCTTGAGATCGTCGAGCTTCACCGGCCCGTCGGGATTGTCGAGCCAGGGGCTTGTGAGCACGACCACGCCGTTGGGCGAGGTCAGCCGGAAGAATTCGTGGCCGAGCCATTCGACCTTGACCTTGCCGGAGCTTGCGGGTGCCTGGGCAAATGCCTGCGGGAACGCGAAGAGACCGATCGCGAAGACGAGCGCCAAAAGCGCGCGCGTCGTGAAACGTAGAGCACGCATGCGAATCCTCCCCTATTTATCGTTGTCGCACCGCCATCCTTGCACGGACGGTCGGCCGGGGGAACGGGTCTGCCGGTCAGAGCAGCTCGTTCTGGGCCGCCGGATAGACGATGCGCCCGTCGGGCTCGACCCGCGCCGCGTCGTGCAGCGCCGCCTCCTGGATCCCGTTGGCGAGGATGTGATGGACCTCGACCCCGGCGGCGAGCAGGTAATCGGTGACGATCTGGCGGTGGCAACGATGCCAGTCGGCCTCGGCGCACATGATCGCGACCGTCTGGTCCCGGGCGATCGCCAGCAGTTCGTCGAGACCGGCGCGGAACTCCGACGTCATGACGTAGTCGGCGTAGTTCCGGAACGCACCGACCTGCCAGTAGGTGTTGGGCGACGGGTCGTCCGCAGCGGGCCGCAGGCCGCCGAGCGCCGGAATGTGGCGGTAGCCGATGCCGTGCTGCGCCAGCGACGCGGCGAGCGCCTTTCCGTTGAAGTGCGGGTTAATGCGCGATGCGGGCTTGGTGCGGATGTCGGCCAGCAAATTGACGCCCGCGCCCTCAAGCAGGTCGATGAACGTCTTGAGCGGCCGGTTCGAATGGCCGATGGTGTAGATGCGCATCGCGACTCCTGATCGGGCCCCGGCCGCGACGGCCGGGGCCCGCCGGAGCCTTAATAATAACGCCCCGGCACGCCGATCGTCGCGCTAGCGGGCGTAGCGCGCGACGAACGATTCGGCGGCGCCGGCGTAGACCTTTTCCTTCAGCGCCGCGACCTGCGCCTGGTCGGACATCGCCCGGTTGGCGCTGGCACTCGTCGCCGTATCGTCGAAGGTTTCGGGCACGAACATCTCCCACTGGCCGGTCCGGACGTCTATCACCGCGACCTTGAGGCGGATCCGCATGCGTTGATGCTCGTCCGGCACCGCCGCGCCGAGGATCGGCACCCAAGACACTGCCTTGGTCGCCATACCCTCCCGGGCGCTCTCGACGACGCCCCAGTAGGCGACGATCTTGTCGTAGCCGCCGCGGGCGGCCGCGAGCCGCAGCGACTGGAAGTAGCTCTGCGCCGGTCCGGTGACGCCGGCCGCGGTTCGCACCGGCGGCTGGTCGGGGATGCCGGAGAAGACGGCGACCGAATAGTACTTGCTGAAGGAATTCACCATGCCCTCGTCGGGCAACAGCGCGCCCGATTGAATGAGCATGATGGCGTCGCCCTTTTTCACCGCGAGCGGCTTTTTCTCGGTGTAGGCGGCGCGGATGATGTCCTCGCTCACCGCCTGATCGCGGCCGATACCGAGGATGTCGAACTCGCTGAGCTCGCCGCGATAATAGGGATTGCTGGACCGCGCGCCATAGCCCCATCCCGAGTCATCGCGGTATCCCGAGTCGGAGATCGATCGCGTCTGACATCCGCCCAGCAACGCAACCACGCAGACCAACGCGAACGCACGCGCCTTGAGCCTGGCCATTGGTGCCTCCCAGAGCTTCTGCGGACCAGGCTCGCTTATGGTCCGGGAATGCGGCGAAGCTTGGCAGAAAGGTTGGCAGAAAGTGGGCGGGCAGAAAGCAGGCGGGCTCCGGCCATTTCGGCCGGAGCCCATTTGGTGCGGCGGGGGCGATCGGTGGACCGCTGGCCGTCACACTCTTCCATTCTAAACGATGGAACCGGCAAATTGCTTCCCGGCCAAGCTTCGCCAACGAGCGAAGCTTGGCCCGGAACCGGACCCTTTACCTTTCGTTTTTCAGGAGGACCGTCGACAAGAAGGAGAACCTCATGCGTCCAATCGCAGTACTCGCCCTCCTGGCGCCGCTGGCGCTCGCCGCCTGCGGTCACGACAGGGACAGAGACAAGACGGTGATCGTCAATCCGCCGACGCAGACGCAAGCGGCGCCGCCCCAGAACAATACGGTGGTGGTGCCGGGTGCGACGAAAGTGTGCCCGGCGGGTTACACGACCTGCTAAGCAGAGCACTGCCGTAACGAGGGGCCCCGGCCGCAAGGTCGGGGCCTTTTTATTGCGGTCACGCTTGGGCCGCGCCTCGGTGTCGGGGGAACCGAGACCGCACACCTTCGTTTTGGCTGAGCTTCGCAAAGGAGGTGAACCGCCATGCGTCCCCTCGCAATCCTGGCCATCGTGGCGTCGGTACTGGCAGCGTGCAGCAGCACCCAGAACAACAACGAGCCGTTCGTCACCAATCCGCCGAATCCGCCTCTGCCGCAATCGGAGCAGTCCGCGCCGTCGAACAGCCGACTCGGTTCCGCACCGAGCAGCGGCAGCAGCAGCATGTGCCCGCCGGGGTACATGGGACCCTGCTGAACGAGACTCGCCGCAACGAAAAGGGCTCCGATCGTGAGGTCGGGGCCCTGTCGTTTGCGCCGGGAGCGCGGCCGGTCTATTCGACCAGCGCCCTCTCCTTGCTCAGCGGCCCGAACTCCGACGGCGGAACGCGGTGGTGTGTCGCCGCCTCGTACGCGGCCGCAATTCTCACGAGCGTCGCCTCACAGAATGGCATCGCGAGAATGTCCATGCCGACCGGGAGCTGCGCGGGCGTCGGGCCGACCAGGCGTGTGCCATCGGGAGCGTTCGGATCACGAACCCGGTCATAGACCTGGCTGGTGAAGCCCGCGGGCACGGTGATCGCCGGAAAACCCAGCCTGCCCAATTCGGTCCACGCCTGATGCGACCGTCCGTTCACGTCCGGTTCGACCGGCGCCTTGATCTTCGAGGCCGGTACATTTCCGGTCGGATAGACGACGGCATCGAGATCGAGAGCGGCCATGCACTGCATGACCGTCTGCTGGAGGGCGAACCGGATGAAATCGCGATTGCGATAATCCAGCGTGCGCGTCTTGTTGGCCTTTTCGAGAACCGATTTCACGTCGCGGAAGCGCGTATCCCGCCCGGAGACATCCTTGTAGAAGCACGATTTCGCGATCAGATCCGCGAGACAGGTGATGTTCGCATCGCCGCGCTTTTTCAAATAGAGCTCGAAATGATACGTCGTCTCGCCGACGGCTTCGGGAACCTTGAAGTCCCGGATGGTCATGACCGACGGCCGTTGCGACGCCGTGAAGAGTTCCGCTTGAACGGCAATCTGGTCGGCGCCGTCGCGAAACAGCTCCGGGGCGGACTGAACGAACTCCGCGTTGAGATTTTGAGGAAGGTACTGGTCGATACAGCTCTGGAATAACGCTCCCGTCGGCCCCGGATCGACGACCGTCACGCCGAGCTTTCGCAGATCGTCGATCGCCGCGTCGATGACGTCGATCGTTTCGTGATCGGCGGCGGTGAACAGGCGCTTGTCCATATACTCGCGAAGAACGCCGACACGCAGACCGGAAATGTCGGGGTCCCTGGCGAAGCGTGCGTATCCTTTTTCAGGCACGCGTCCGACGCTGTAGGCGGTCAACTCATCGGCGGGATCGTATCCGGCGATGACCTCCAGAACCCGGGCGGTGTCCTCCACGGTCCGGCACGTCGGACCATTGCGATCCGACAGAGGACCGGCGCCGATCAAGCCATCGCGGCTCACGAGACCTTGCGAGGGCGACAGACCGACGCTGCAGTTGAGACGGGCCGGCATTCGGATCGAGGGCCCGCCCTCCTCCGCGATCGAGCACGTCACCAGATTGGCCGCGACCGAGGACGCCGACCCGCCGCTGGAGCCGCCGACGTCGCGCCCGGTGTCGTAGGGGTTGCACATGGTGCCGCCGAACGAGCTGCGGCTTCCGGAGGCGTATTCACCGAGATTGGCTTTGGCGAGAATGATCGCCCCGGCGGATCGAAGCCGTTTGACCACCGTCGAATCCGCCGGCGGACGATCATTGGCATAGGCGGCGTCGCCGCCGCTCGTGGTCCGCATATCAAAGGTGTCGAGCACGTCCTTGATGCTGAATACGATGCCGTGCAGCGGTCCGATCAGTCGGCCGGTCGCCGCGAAGTGCCGGTCCAGCGCGCCGGCCACCTCGAGCGCGTCCGGCATATTCGGATCGTCGTCGATCGGGTCGGTCATGCTGCGTGACTTGCGATCGTCGAATCCCCAGGCCTTGCGGGCTTTCGGTCGCAGATTCAACGTCATCAGCGCGTTGATGCCGTCGGCATGGGAAATCGGCGAGACCGGACCGAGGATCCCCTCGGGTTCATCCACGCACGTTCCGTTGTAGGCCCTGATGCGCGCGAGATAGAGCTTTACGAGCTCGGTGGCCGTCAGCTCCTTCTCGATGATCGCTTTGTGGATGCCGGCGATCGTCGCTTCGACCACGTCGAATTTTTTAGTCATCAGACATCCCAATCAAATGCGCAGACGATGTCTGAGCATTAACCGCCCAATCCCCGATAACGTCAGGGCTCCAGCAACTTGCGTGCTGTTTCGATCGAGGCGGATGAAGAGCCGTAGGCCTTGCTCAGGAAGCCGGCAACCTCTTCCCCGGTCGAGGGCCCGACATCAAGCTTCGCCTGCGTCGTGAAGGCGATGAAGTCCTTGTCCTTCATCGTCGCGTCGAAGGCGCGGCGCAATGCGGTCAGGCGATCGGCGGGAATCTGCGGCGGCGCCGCGTACGGCCGACCCGCCTCCGACGGCGAGAAGATCAATTCCAGCGCCGTCAGCTCCGTCGGCGAGCGGGCGAAGGTACCGATCATCGGCACGGTCGGCAATTCCGGATGCGGGGAAAAGCCGAACTGCAGGAGGACGTTGATCTTCTTCTGCTCGATCCATTCGGGCTTGGTCGATTTCAGGCTCGACCATGATTCGCTTATGCCATCGATCTCGCCCCGCTCCATGGCGACGCGAATGTCGGTGGTGCCGGGATAGCCCGTGACGATCTTGATGTTGGCTCCCAGGAGCTTTTTCAGAACATTGGTGCTAGTGTAGCGAATGTCGTCGCGCCCCGTGGCACCGAACACCGTCTCGCCCTTGCGCAGATCGTCGACGGTTTTGGCGTGAGACGTGTCCCGCGTGATGATCATCTGCAGATCTTTGGAAACGGCGCCGATCCAACTCAGCTTGGATGCGTCGAATCCATCCGACGGAGCCATGATCGCCGCGAGCAGCAGCCCGTTATCGAAGGTTCCGAACGTCGTACCATCGTGCGGAGCAACGTCCTGAAGGTAGCGAGCGGCGCGCAGACTCCCCGCGCCCGCCATGTTCTGGACGATGACCGTTGGGTTGCCGGGAATATGACTGCCGAAGGTGCGCGCGATCGCACGCGCGTAGGCGTCATAACCGCCGCCTGTCGGAAATCCGACAATGATGTTGACCGACTTCCCTTTATAGAAATCACCGACATCCGCCACGGCGTTGCCGGGATGAGCAAGCACGGCTCCCATCAGGAGCCCGACCAGCCAGAGCCCCTTCGCGGCTATTTCATTTCTCATGTCCATCCCCCCGGATTGCCCGATGATGCTAATCACGAGGTCCTTGGGGGTTCAATGGACAAACGGCCCTTCTGAGGCCGCCGGCGTCCGCAGTAACACCCAACTGCGGCACCGGAGGTAGCCGACCGCTCCGCAGACTCGCCGAAACGAAAGGCCCCGATCTCACGATCGGGGCCTTTGTTTGCGTGTGTCGTTTGCGCTTCGGAGCGAGCCGGTCTATTCGACCAGCGCCTCCTCCTTCGAGTCGGACGATATCGGCTTCAGCGTGTTCGGCGTGATGTCGAACGCGAGCTTGTCGCCGTCGAGCGTCACCTTGACCACGCCGCCGGTCAGCAGCTTGCCGAACAGGAGTTCGTCGGCGAGCGGCCGCTTGATGTGGTCCTGGATCACGCGGGCCATCGGCCGGGCGCCGAACGCCTTGTCGTAGCCCTTGCCCATCAGCCACTTCTTGGCCTCCGGCGTCATCTCGATGCGCACGCCGCGATCCGCGAGCTGGGCCTCGAGCTCACCGACAAACTTCTCGACGACCTTGGCGATGATCTCCGGCGCAAGGCCGGCGAACGGGATCACCGCGTCGAGGCGGTTGCGGAACTCCGGCGTGAACAGACGCTTGATCGCCTCTTCGTCGTCACCGGACCGCTCGCCGGTGCCGCCGAAGCCGATCGCCTGCTTCGACGCCTCAGCCGCGCCCGCGTTCGTGGTCATGATCAGGATCACGTTGCGGAAGTCGACGGTCTTGCCGTTGTGGTCGGTCAGCTTCCCGTGGTCCATCACCTGCAGCAGGATGTTGAACAGGTCGGGATGCGCCTTCTCGATCTCGTCGAGCAGCATGACCGCGTGCGGATGCTGATCGATGGCGTCGGTCAGGAGACCGCCCTGGTCGAAGCCGACGTAGCCCGGCGGCGCGCCAATCAGGCGCGACACCGAGTGCCGCTCCATGTACTCCGACATGTCGAAGCGGATCAGCTCGATGCCGAGGATCTTCGAGAGCTGGCGCGCGACCTCGGTCTTGCCGACGCCGGTCGGGCCCGAGAACAGGTAGCAGCCGATCGGCTTCTCGCCTTCGCGCAAGCCGGCGCGCGACAGCTTGATCGCCGCGGCCAGCGCTTCGATCGCCTTGTCCTGGCCGAACACCACCCGCTTCAGGTCCTGGTCGATGGCGCGCAGGACCTCCTGGTCGGTCTTCGACACGGTCTTGGGCGGGATGCGCGCCATCGTCGAGATCGTGGTCTCGATCTCCTTCAAGCCGATGGTCTTCTTGCGCCGGCT